>DGYI01000041.1 GCA_002396645.1 Firmicutes bacterium UBA5010 | reverse complement strand
AAATATTTGTAATGTAGCTGGAAAAACAATAAACGAACAGTTTAATCCTTTAAGTGCGCAGGCAGAGAAATTATTAAACAATTTTGATGCAAATGCAAATGCTGTAGCTGAAGGTTTTGTAAAGGATGCATCTAATTTTGCCACAACTCAGGTAATAATAATAATAGTAATAATAATAGTTAATATAGCATTTATAATAGGAATATGCCTTGTACTTACAAGAGGTATAGTTCGACCTATATCTGAAATAAAATCAGCCATAAGTTCTTTGGCTTTAGGAAAATTAGATTCAGTTATTACATATGATAGTAAAAATGAGCTTGGAGAATTAGCAGAGGATATGCGTAAGACCTTGACAGAATTATCCAGCTACATTACAAATATTTCTTATACTTTAGGCGAAATTTCAAAAAACAACTTGAATGTTTCCGTAGATATGGAATATATCGGAGATTTTGCTCCTATAAAGGCTTCAATGGAGGAAATAATTTCTTCATTAAACAGTACAATACAGTTAATCGGTGACAGTGCCGAGCAAGTAACAAGCGGAGCGGAGCAATTATCAGGCGGAGCGGTTGCATTGTCTCAAGGAGCTACAGAGCAGGCAAGCTCAATTGAAGAATTATCTGCAACAATTGCTGAAGTTTCAGAACAAGTTATAAAAAATGCAGCTAATGCTAAAAATGCGAGTGATATATCAGCCGGCGCTTCTAAGGAAGTTGAAAAAGGCAGTAAATTAATGTCTAAGATGGTAAACGCAATGGATGAAATCCGAAGAGCATCGGGAGAAATAGAAAAAATTATTAAAACCATTGATGATATAGCTTTCCAAACTAATATTTTAGCTTTAAATGCTGCGGTTGAAGCAGCACGTGCAGGCACAGCCGGAAAAGGCTTTGCGGTAGTTGCTGACGAGGTAAGAAATCTTGCAGGCAAGAGTGCAGAATCGGCTCAAAACACTACCGTTTTAATAGAGAATGCCATAAGAGCAGTTGAAAACGGAACTAAAATTGCTGAGCAAACTGCAAGATCCTTAGATCTTATTGTAGAAGGTGCAAAAAAATCAACATTGTTAGTAGATCAAATAGCAGATGCATCAAGAGAGCAGTCATCATCTATAGAACAAATATCACTGGGTGTTGAACAAATTTCAGCCGTTGTTCAGACAAATTCAGCTACTGCTCAGGAGAGTGCTGCATCGAGTGAAGAGTTATCAGGACAAGCACAGCTGTTAAGAGAGCTTGTTTCAAGATTTAGATTAAAAAACTCTTCATATTCATTAAATACAACAAATCATAATTATGAAGAATTTATAGTTGATGAACTTAAAGAATTTGATGATTTTGCTGAAGTTGAGGAGCAAGACGTTTATTAATAAAATTTAATTATACAAAAACAACTTTTAGCAAAAGCTTTAAGTTGTTTTTGTTAATAATGTTGTAAATAAAAACGATATTGTTAATAATATTGTAAATAAAAACGATATTGTTAATAATATTGTAAATAAATATTATTAATTATGAGAGGGGTGTACTGTTTTGAACGAGATTGAAGTCAAGGTATTGAATATCAATAAAGAAGAAATTCGAAAAAAACTTGTGGAAATTGGTGCAAAACTGGTAAAGGATGAAGAACAGATTAATATAAGATTTGATACAGAGGACAAATATCTTCGGAACATATACCATGGATATTTGAGAATAAGAATTACAAAAAATAATTTAAGCGGGGAAACAATTAATACCTTGACTTTAAAAAAGAATATTGCTCGAGATGAATTTAGAGTCAACGAAGAAATGGAGACACAAATTTCTAACGTTGAAGAGACTGTAAAAATTCTGGAAGCACTTAAATATCGTAAAAAAAATCCCGGTAAAAAGCATAGAGTATCTTATGTATACGATGATATATTATTTGAAATAGATGAGTGGGATAAGGAAATTTATCCGTACCCGTATTTAGAGATAGAAGTTAAACAAAAAGATGATTTAGACAGAGCTATTAAGCTTTTAAATATTGATAAAAAAAATATCACTGCTAAATCCATAGATGAGTTAATAAAAGGAAAGTAAAAGATATGATTGAAATTGGAGTAAGCAGCTTAGAGAAGAGTTTCGGAGCAGACAAAATATTTGAAAATGTAACATTTGATATAAAAGATAAAGAAAAAATAGGGCTTGTAGGTAAAAATGGTGTAGGAAAATCAACATTAATGAAAATTATATGTGGGATTGAAGAACCAACCCTTGGACAAGTGAATAAGAGAAAAGCCTTAAAAATAGGCTACTTAGAGCAAGTATATAATTTCCCTGATGAGATGCTTGCAGAAGATATTTTAAAGCTCTCATTTTCAGAGCTATATAATATAGAAGAAGAAATGAAGGCTTTGCAAAAAACATTTGATAATTTGGAAAATGAAGAATTAGATAGAGCTATAAAAAAATACAGCTTGCTTCATGACAGATATGAAGCGATGGATGGATATAAAATAAAAGAAAAGCTTGATAAGATAACAATAGGATTAGATATCCCGGATACGATGATTAAAAGTAAGTTCAACAATTTAAGCGGAGGAGAAAGGACCAGAGTTGCTTTGGGAAAAATCTTACTTGAGAGTCCCGATGTTTTGCTTCTTGATGAACCGTCTAATCACCTTGATATTAAATCTGTCGAGTGGTTAGAAGAATATTTAAATTCATATGAGGGAGCTGTAGTTATAATCTCTCATGACAGATATTTTTTAGATAGAGTAGCTGATAAAATTATTGAATTAAGCTCAGATGGGGCTTATATTTATAATGGGAACTATTCAAAATATGTTATTCAGAAAGAACTCAAATTTTTACAAGAACTAAAGGATTATGAAAATCAGCAAAAAAAGATAAAGAAAATGGAAGAGCAGATACAAAGATATCGAATCTGGGGAAAAATGCGAGACAGCGACAAGATGTACAGGCGTGCAAAAGAGCTTGAAAAAAGACTTGAAAAAATTGATGAGCTCAGAAAACCTGTCAAAGACAAGAAAATTAAAAGCTTTGCATTAAATTCTTCAGAGAGAACCGGAAAAATTGTTCTTGATATACAAGATGCCGAAAAATCCTTTGGAGAAAAAATTTTATTTAAAGATGCAAATTTGACTGTTTACTATAAGGATAGTATCGCAGTTATAGGAGAAAACGGAGCAGGGAAATCTACCTTGATAAAAATGGTACTGAATGAAATTCCACTTGATTCAGGAGAGATAAGACTTGGTTCAAAACTTAATGTAGGATATTTGCCACAAGAGATTACTTTTGATGATGAAGATATAAGAATAGTTGATTATTTTTCATACAAATATAATATTTCAGTAGGCGAAGCAAGAAATGAGCTAGCTAAAATTTTATTTACAGAAGATGATGTTTATAAAAAAATAAGCAATTTGTCCGGTGGAGAAAAAACAAGATTAAAGCTTTTGATTCTGATATATGAAAAAGCAAATGTCTTGCTTCTTGATGAACCTACTAATCATCTTGATATAGATTCAAGAGAATCATTAGAAGAGGATTTAATTAATTATGACGGTACAATCATATTTATATCCCACGATAGATATTTTATCGACAAAGTGGCAACAAGAATTGCAGAAATAGAAAACAACTCAGTAAATGTTTATGATTGTGATTACGAAGCATATAAGAGTGAAAAAGCTAAATTTCAGAATATAAAGCTTAAACAGGAAAGCTCTGATGCTGGGCCTAAAGATATAAATAAAACAAGTCAATCAAAGGAAGAATATTTAAAGAAAAAAGAAGATATAAAAAGAATAGAAAAGAAAAAGAGAGATTTCAAAAAACTAGAAGAAAAAATCATTTTATTAGAAGAAGAAGTAAAAAACTATGAAAAGATTTTGTACAGTGAAAATCATGAAACTGATGTCAGTGAAGAGTATGAAAAAGTCATCAAATTGAAATCTGAGCTTAATAATATGTATAAATTGATTGATGAAATGTATGAAGATAATGAATTAGCCGAGTATATAAATAATAGAGATAATTAAAAATTATTGTCAAAATAACGCACAAAGCTATCGACAATACATACATTACTAATATAGTGCTTTAGAATATAAGGTGCTAATTTTGCTAAGGATTTAGAGGTGATTAAATTGATAAATCCGGTATTACCTTTATTAGTTATTCCTTTTTTGACTAATAATACAAATCAGATCAGCAATCAAAAATATACAATGCCCAATATGCAAAATCTGCAAGAAATAATGGATATATTTGAAAGAATAAACAGGGTATCAAACAATATGAACAATAATAACAAAAATGCTGCAAGAAATAATGTAAAAAGCAGAAATAACAGAAGCGGCAGAAATAATATGAATAACATTAATGCTGATAGAGATGATTTGTATAAGGGAGATATTATCTCCAAGCTTATAGAATTTCTTAACAGGTTAAACGGTGATTAAGAATAAGCCCATATAACTTAATTCTTTAAATTAATAAAATGTATCAAATAGCAATTAGGCACTTTTTCAATTTTTGACAAAGTGCCTTTTTATTTATATACCGGCACATTTAAATATAGCTATCATTGATGATAGATGATATTGATTTAATCGCTTATTTTCAAGATAATTTCCATGCTACAATTAAGCTGAAAAAGACTTAAAAAAATTTTAGAATTTATAGTTGACAATTAACGACACTGGTGGTATACTAATCAAGCTGTCAAGAGACGGCAACAGTTAAAGCAGGAAAGACGTAAAAAAAATAGCATAAAAAAATTAAAAAAAGATATTGACAAAAGAAAAGAGATGTGATAGACTAATCAAGCTGTCACAAAGACTTCAAAACACAGAAGAGACA
>DGYI01000006.1 GCA_002396645.1 Firmicutes bacterium UBA5010 | reverse complement strand
TCCTTTATAAAGTATATTGTCGATATAACCTTTAAATTAAAAATAAAGTAAATATTAATACTAAGACATCAAGAAGGGTGTCTTTTTAAATGCAAGAATATATTGAGGAAAAGAATTGAACAAGAAGTTATATAACTACATAATAACAGGAGAAGCAGATAAGTTCTATAATAGTAGAACATGGAGGAAGAAAAGAAATCAAATACTAGAAAGAGATAATAATGAATGCCAAAGATGTAAAGCAAATGGCAGCGTAGGCAAGGGTGAAGCAGTGCATCATGAGGTACATCTTAAGGACAATCCTTTGCTGGCATTGATAGATTCTAATCTAATAACTTTATGCAACAAATGTCATAATGAAGTGCATCCGGAGAAGCTACATAACAATGTAATAGAAAAATTTATTAATGATGAACGGTGGGAATAGTACCCCCGGGTCAGAAAATTGACTTTATTTTTAAATCCTGTACAGCGGCGTGGGTGTCGTTTTCGGAGATTTTTCAAAAATTCCACATATAAGGGGGTGGGTGTATGGATAAATTAAGAAGAAAAATAAAACTAGCAATCATTAATCAGTTAAAGGGAAAGCAAGTTTATAAGTATGCTCACTATCAAGACTTAGTTAATGATTATATGAAACTATGGGACATTAAAAATATGTTGCAAAAAGATATAGACGAAAGAGGAGTGTCTTTATATTGGCAAAATGGGGAATCGCAATTTGGATATAAAAAAAACGAAAGTATATCGGAGCTATTAAAAGTTAATAAGCAAATGCTAAGTATACTTTATGATTTAGGTATAAGAGCATCCGACTTAAAGGTGGTAGAGGAGGATGAGGAATTATAAATATCATGAGTACATAGACATATGGATGAATTTAGTTGAAAGTGGTAAAGTGCACTCGTGTGAGGAACAAAAACTTTTAATGAGTTTTGTTAGAAAAGTTCTTGATGATGACAATATCTATATTGATAGTGAAAGAATTTATGAATCGGTCAGAGTAGTTGAAGATTATTTTCCTTTTAAGCTCTTAGATTTTCAAAAGTTCTTTTTTTCATTTGTAGACGGTGTTTTTTATAAAGATACCGGTGATTTAGTCTTTGATGAGTATTTTGATTACATGGGTAGAGGTGGAGGTAAGAATGGCTTAATATCATGTATTTGTTTTTACCTGCAAAGCGATAAGCATGGTATCAAAAATTATGATATTGATATTGTAGCTACATCAGAAGATCAAGCTAAAACCTCTTTTGAGGAAGTAGATCAGGTTATTGATGACAGTTCAAAGTTAAAAAGACTTTTCGATAAGACAAAAGAGGAAATTACCTATAAGAAAACAAATTCAACTTTACGATATAGGACATCTAATGCAAAGACAAAGGATGGAGGACGTCCAGGGGCAATAATATTTGATGAGGTACATCAATACGAGAATTACGATAACATAAATGTTTTTATTGGTGGATTAGGTAAAGTAGATAAACCGAGAATATTTTATCTTACAACAGATGGAGAGGTAAGAGAATCTGTCCTGGATGATTTAAAAGAACGTTCCAAAAGAATACTGTTAGGAGAAGATCCTCACAATGGATTTTTTCCTTTCATATTCAAAATGGATAGCTTAGAAGAAGTTGATAATCTGGATTTATGGGAAAAGGCGAATCCGCGTATCAATCATGATAGAACTTTAAAAAGAACTGTCATGAAACAATATATTGCAATGCAAAGCAATTCAGAATTGAAGGTAGCATTCTTAACAAAAAGGATGAATTTACCTACACAGGATGAAGCGAAAGCAGTTGCAGAGTGGCAAGAGATAAAAGCGACTAATCAACCTGTGCCGGATTTAATAGGGTTGGAGTGTATAGGCGGAGTAGATTTTGCTGATTTAAAAGACTGGTGCTCTGTAGGATTGTTATTTAAAAAGAATGGTAAGAGAATATTTAAACAGCACACGTTTATACATGAAAAGAGCTTACAATTCACAAAGTTTAACATAGATATTCATGAGGCAGTTAACTTAGGACTTGCTACTATAGTTAAAGGAATTCCCATTATTTCTGCTGACATTGTATATAATTGGTTTGAAGAACAAGCCGAATGGTATGTTATTAAAAAAGTAGTGGCAGATAGACATAGATATTCTGCATTAAAAGAAGTTTTTGATGCTAAAGGCTTAGAGTTACAGGGAATACCGAATGGATATATTACTCACACAAAATTACATCCGTTGATAACGCAATTGTTCGCTAATAACGACTTAATATTCGGTAATGACAAATTAATGAGATGGTTTTGTAACAACGTATATGTTGATACAGATAAAAAAGGAAATAAGAGCTACTTAAAAATAGAGCCAATCAAGCGTAAGACTGATGGCTTTTTCTGTTTTTTGCACTGTATGAGTGCAGATGACGAATTAATAGAGTCAGGAGAGGGTCTATTTCTAGATATCTACACTTATTAGAAAGGAGGTTGAGAATGTACATTATAGATTGGTTTAGAGGATTGTTTAATCTACATGATGGAACATTACCTCTTGATGCGTATGTTGGCACAGTGACAGGAGAAGTATTCTATAAAGAGTTAGCAATTCAATCTTGTTTAAATCTAATAGCAAACACAATATCAAGGTGCGAATTTCTAACATATGAAAAAGGCAAAGAAGTTAAAAATGACAATTATTACATTTTAAACATTGAACCGAATCAAAATAAATCTTCAAGTAAGTTTTGGAGAGATGTTATTCGTAAATTGATGTATGATAATGAATGCCTTGTAATACAGCAAAATAATATGTTTTATGTAGCAGAAAGCTTTGATGTATTTAAATTTGCATTTAAAGAAAACATCTATAAAAACATTATAGTTGAAAACTATAATTTGAAAAATGTTTATACAGAATCGCAAGTTTTTCATTTTGAATTATATAACGATAAAATAAAAACAGTTATAGACGGACTTTATGATTCATATTCAAAACTAATAAAAGTAAGCAGTACCGGTTATATAAGAGGGAAAAGTAAAAAAGGAAAGTTAGGAGTTCCTGCAAATTATCCGCAAACAAAACAGGCACAAGAAGATTTAGAGAAACTATTAAATGAAAGATTTAAAAAGTTCTTTGAAGCTGAGGGAGATGCTTTGATACCTCTGACAAATGGCTTAACTTATGATGAGATAGGCGAAAACAAAGTACAAAGCAGCTCTATAGAGGGTAGACATATTAGGGCATTTATTGATGATATATTTGACTTTACAGCTATAGGATTTCAAATTTCACCGGCATTATTAAAAGGCAATGTAGCAGATACAGGAAAGGCAGTAAATGACCTTTTAACATTTTGCATTAATCCCTTAGCTAAGGTTTTAAATGATGAAATCAATAGAAAGCTGTATGGCAGAAAACTATATCTTGAAAGAACATACTGCAAATTAGACACAACAAGAGTTAAAGTTGTTGAATTAAAAGACATAGCAAATGCTCTTGATATATTAACAAGGATAGGTGCTTACAGTGTAGATGACAGTTTAAGGGCACTAGGCATGGAGCCGCTTAATACAGAATGGAGTAAAGCAAGATGGATGACTAAAAATTATAGTCCAATAGAAAAAATGGCGAAAGGAGAGGGATAACGTGAAAAGCAAAAAACTTAGAGGAGGTGAAAGATTGAAACCTGAAATAAAACAAATTTTAGATGTTAGATGTGAACTAGCAAATGAAACCGAAAAATCAGTGGATATTTATATGTATGGCAGAATAGTAGATCAACAACCAATTGATTGGTGGACAGGTGAACCGGTCCCGGGAGATTTTATATATCATGAAGATGTTAGAAATTTAGTAAAAGAAGCCGGAGACAGAGAAATAAATCTACATATCAATTCAACCGGCGGCAGTATTTATGCATCAATAGCTATTAACAACTTTTTAAAGCAATGTAAAAATAGAATCAATGTTTATATTGATGGAATAGCTGCAAGCGGAGCTTCAATAATAGCTATGGCAGGTGATGAAATTAACATGCCATCTAACACAACCATGATGATACATAGAGCAGCAACAGGTATTTATGGAAATGCAGAAGATTTTAGAAAAGCAGCACACACATTAGATAAATTCGATGAAACTGTCCTTAATAGTTATAAAAGTAGATTTGTCGGAACGATTGAGGAATTGAAAAATCTAATAAAAGAGGAGACTTATTTAACAGCAGAAGAATGTAAAGTATTTGGCTTATGTGATAACATTCTTGAAGAAATAGAAGAAAAGTTAGAAGCAGAAAATAATGCAGATATAAAAGTATCTTTATTTGAAAAATACAAGATATCGGCTGAAGAAAGAAATACAAAAGAGACATTATTCAAAAAATTCAATAAAAATGGAGGAAATAATGAGTAAAAAAATAGCAAACCTTAATTTACAATTATTCGGAGGAATGGTTAATCCGGATATAGAAGCACAAACAGATATAGCAATACAAAATGAGATGAAAACAGCTATTGAAAATGGAGACAGTGAAGCATTTGTACAAGCGCAGGTTAAAATGGCGCAGGGAATCCAAGACAGGATTTTAAGAGAAGCAAAGGCAGCCATAAACGAAGATGTTAATGATGAATCAGTAATGGCCAAAAGAGGCTTAAATCCATTAACCTCTGAAGAAAAGAAATATTACAATGAGGTTATAGGAGCCGGAGGATTTGCAGGAGTAGAACAATTAGTACCTGCAACAGTATTCGATAGAGTATTTGAGGATCTAAGACAGAATCATCCGCTATTAAGTGAGATTGATTTTGTAAATACTACCGGCGTAACTGAATGGATTACAAGAAATAGTGAATGTGAAGCAGCATGGTGGGGAGCTTTAACAGTAGCAATTGTTAAAAAGTTAGAAGCATCATTTAAGAAGGAAAAAACAGAGTTATTCAAATTGAGTGCTTATGTTCCTGTAGCAAAAGCTATGCTTGATTTAGGTCCTACTTGGTTAGATAAGTTTGTAAGAGAGATATTGTTAGAATCTCTTGCAATAGCATTAGAACTTGCGATAGTAGCGGGTACGGGAAAGGAACAACCTATAGGTATGTTAAAAAACCTATTAGGCGCAGTTGTTGACGGTGTATATCCTGATAAAAATGCAACTGCATTAAATGACTTAAAACCTGTATCTTTAGGTACAAGCGTTATGGCGCCATTAACCAAAGGTGGCAAAAGAGCAGTGCCAAGCGTATTAATTATGGTAAACCCATTAGACTATTGGGCAAAGATATTTCCTAACACTACTATGTTAAGTGCAGCAGGCACTTATGTTTATGGGGTATTACCTATTCCAGCTAAAATAATACAATCAGTAGCAGTACCACAAAATAAATTGATTGCGGGAATGGCGAAAGATTATTTTATGGGTGTAGGTTCTATTCAAAAAATCGAACATTCAGACCACTATAGATTTTTAGATGATGAAAGAACTTACATTGCTAAACAATATGCTAATGGCAAACCAATCGATAATGATTCATTTTTGGTATTCGATATTACTAATTTAAAAGCTCCTGAAGGAATAGACGTTAAAGTTACGAATATTGATGACTTTCCGGTTGTATAGGAAGGGGTTAAATCATGAAGGTTAAAGTAATAAAAACATTCAAGGATAGGATTACTAAAAGTGTTCTTAGACCTGAGCAGATAATAGAAATAACAGAAGAGAGGTTTGAGGAAATAAACTCAACCTCTTTTGGCATCCTTGTAGAAGAAATAAAAGAATTGTCAATAG
>DGYI01000028.1 GCA_002396645.1 Firmicutes bacterium UBA5010 | reverse complement strand
ATCAAAGGGCTTTTTTATGTTATATCATTCGGCATATGGGTTAAAGTAGGCTCAGTAAATGAAAATGACAATACAAACGGAATGTCGCATTTTATAGAACATATGCTTTTTAAAGGAACAAGCAACAGATCAGCAAATCAAATAGCTGAGGATACTGATAATATAGGCGGTCAGATGAATGCATTTACGAGCAAGGACTGCACCTGCTTTTATGTTAAAGTTTTAGATGAAAATTTAGATGAGGCAGTTGACATATTATCCGATATGTTCTTTAATTCAACATTTGAGAAAGAAGAAATAGAAAAAGAAATATCTGTAGTAACAGAAGAAATAAAGATGTATGAGGATTCACCTGAGGATGTAGTACACGATAAACTTTCAGAAACAGTATTCAAAAACAGTGCTTTAGCATATCCGATACTTGGAACTATAAATAATTTAAAATCATATACAAGAGAAAAAGTATTAGATTATAAAAATGAACAATATACCCCTGAAAGGACTGTAATTTCAATTGCAGGAAACTTTGATGAAGATTACCTGATTAAAGTTTTAAAAGATAAATTCGGAAAATGGGAAAATAAGCAAGCCTCATGCGAAATTTCAGACAGCGAATATATAAGTGATATTGTAGGAGTAAATAAAGAATTAGAACAGCTTCATATATGCTTAGGAACAAAAACTATAGGAAGACATGATGATTTATATTATCCCCTTATGATTATGAATAATTTATTCGGCGGAACAATGAGCTCTAAAATATTTCAAGAAATAAGAGAAAAAAGAGGCTTAGTTTATTCAATTTATTCTTTCACATCTAATTATGCAGAAAATGGCTTATTTGGCATATATGCAGGATTAGCATATGAAAATTTAGAAGAAGCGGTAAAAACAATTTTATTTGAAATGGAAAAGATGAAGGATTCTAAAATTACTGTTGATGAATTTAACAGAGCTAAACAGCAGATTAAGAGTAATTATATCTTAGGACTTGAAAGCACATCAAGCAGGATGTCATCCATCGGAAGAAGAGAACTTTTATATAATGAAATTGTAACACCTGATGAAGTAGTTGAAAAAATAAATTCCGTTCAGCTAGAAGACATCACAAAAATAAGCAAGATGATATTTAATAAGGAAAATTTCACAGCTGTATATACCGGAAATCTTAAAAAGCATAAAAATTTACAAAATATTTTAGAAAAATTATTAAAATAATTTGATGTCTTCAATGTTTCGTCTATTTGAAACATTGAAGACATCAAGACTATGGGAGGGTACAAATGAAAAGAATAGCTAAATTTGAAAAAGTAAGCTTTGAACAATTTAAAAAAGATTGGATTGACTCTTTTGGAAATTACGAAAATATAGAAGAAATATATAATTCTATTAATCTTCCAAAAAGAGCTACAAAGGGATCGGCAGGATATGATTTTTATGCTCCGATAGATATAGATATGGCTCCGAACACATCCGTTAAAATTCCTACAGGCATTAGAGTCAGAATAGAAGAAAACTGGATGCTAAGCTGCTATCCGCGTTCGGGTCTTGGATTTAAATTCAGACTTCAGCTTGATAATACAGTGGGAATAATAGACTCTGACTATTATAACTCTTCAAATGAAGGCCATATAATGATAAAAATGACCAATGATTCAAGAAATAATAAATCTGTACATGTAGATAAAGGAGCGGGATTTGCTCAGGGGATTTTTATTGAATACGGCATAACAACAGATGATGATGCAAAGGATTTAAGAGATGGCGGCTTCGGAAGTACTAATAAGTAAAGGAGAGCGATTATGAGTAATTTGTTTATGGGAATGATATTTGTTTTTTTGGGCTTTAATATAACATTTGGCAGCAGCAAATTTGACATATTGCCTGATTTTATCGGTTTTTATTTGATATTTAAAGGTTTGGAAGAACTTCAGGATAAAAGCGATAATTTTATTAAAGTTAAGTCTTTTGCATTTGGTCTGACTATATATTCATTTATTATATTTATAATAAATCTGTTTGCCGCTTCATACAGCATAGGATATTTGGGGGTATTACTAGGCATAGCATATACGATCATTTTAATATATACAAGCTATAAAATAATCTTAGGTATAACAGACATAGAAGTCAATCATAATGTTTTTTTAAATTCACAAAAACTAATGTCTAACTGGAAAATAATGATAATATTTAATATATTGATATTTTTGACCTTATTCATACCTTTTATATCTATTGTATTCTTAATACTTAATATTGTATTTACAATACTTTATTTAATTTCGTTCAATGAAAGCAAAAACTTATATTATCAAAACAACATAATTTAATTCTATTATTAAAAATTTAAAAAGGTGGTGTTTATAATGCAAATATCAAAAGAAAAATACTTGGCAGATCCCTGCGCTATATTATCAATTCCATATTGGAAAGCAACGAACTTAAATTTGCCGGATAATATGCTTATTATAAATAATAATGATTACAATGATTCTTATAAAGATGACTATACTGATGAACTGTATTTTAGACTTATACATAGACTTGAAAATATCACCTCTGTTAACTTAAACTCAGACTACCTTATTGAAACTGTAGATATTCATACACAGCTTGAGGATGTAGTTGATATAATCAATAATTGTTACACTGATATAGGTACTGATATAGACAGAGTAAAGGAATGGACTAAAAGTATTGTTTTTGACAATAATCTATGGGTCTATATAAAAGAAATAAAAACAGGTAAAATAGTGGCTCTGGGTATAGCGGAATTTGACAAAGAAATAAATGAAGCGTCTTTGGAATGGATACAGGTCTTACCTGAATACCATGGCAAAGGTTTAGGACAAGCCATCGTTAATGAGCTTTTGAATCGTTTAAAAGATAGTGCTGATTTTGTAACTGTATCAGGAAAAGTGGACAACTTGACAAATCCGGAAGTATTGTACAGAAAATGCGGCTTTACCGGTAATAATGTTTGGCATATCCTGACTAAAAAAATATAAAGGGTGAAAACAAATGAATCAAGATATTCAAAATCTTATTGAAAAATATCCTGAAGATATTCAATCTCTTTTTACCGAATTAAGAGAACTTGTCATTAAAAGTATTCCTTTTGAAATAGAAGAAAAACTATGGGCAAAATTACCAAGTTATTATACAGGGCAAAATTTTGTCAGAATTATTCCGTTTAAAGATCATATTAATATTGAAGCCGCAGCAATTTTAGAACATAAATCACAATTGGAAGGATTTAAGATTACACCAAAGGGTATGCTGCAAATTTATCTTAATCAAAATATACCATATTCTATCTTAAAGGATATTTTTATAGAAACATTAATATCATAATTTTATCCTAAAAATGGAGAATTTATATATGAAGAACATAGTTTATAATCCCGGCTGTGCACTTATGCTGTACAAGCCTGAATATTCAGAAAAAGTATTAAAAATTTTAAGAAAAAAATATCCTCAAATAAGTTTGCATACTATTTGCTGTAAACATGAGCCTAATTTGCCGAATGATACAGTAATAATTAATACCTGCGCGGGATGTGACAGAAGATTCAGCAATTTATACGAAGGAATAAGCACTATATCATTATGGGAAATACTCGCGAATGACGATTTATATAAATTGCCAAGTTATCTAAATTTAGAAGTGTCTGTGCATGATGCATGTCCCATAAGAACCAAACCGGATATTCATAAATCAATAAGAACCTTACTTGATAAAATGAATATAAAAATCACCGAAACAAAGCATAACGGTACACATTCAATATGCTGCGGAGATGATTTTTATCCTTCATTACCAGTTGAAAAAATTCATGATAAAATGAAAAAACGAGCAGATTCAATGCCCTGTGATAATGTCTGCGTATATTGTATATCATGTATAAAATCAATGCATATAGGCGGTAAAAAGCCAAGATATATATTAGATTTAATATTTGAAGAAAATACTGACCCTCAGGAATATGACACCGTAAAATGGCACAGTATTTTAGATGAATGGATTAAGGAGCATTAATATGAAACAATTGCAAAAAGTTATGAATGAAATTGGCATCTCAATTAAAAACAACACTGTTTTAGAAGTAGCTTGCGGATGTGCGGAATTTTCTATAGAGGCATCAAAATATGCTAAAGAGGTGTTTTGCATTGATTTAGATAACACAAGATTATTGGATGAAGCCGGTAGTATATCTAATATTAAATTCAGTATAATGAATGCTTCAAATATGAGCTTTGAAAATAACAGTTTTGACACTGTGGTTATCTATAATGCTATCGGTCATTTAGATAATATTTTTCCTGAATTAATTGATGAATGTATTCGTGTTTTAAAGGAAAATGGAATACTATATATTATATCATCATGGAAAATAGACAAGCTTGCAATTGAAGAAAAGCTAGTAAAGATACTAAATGAGAAGCAAATAAAATTTAATATCTTTGAAAAGAACGGTATTATGTATTTGTCTGTTTAATGCTTTATCTACTACTTTATTATGAAGAGGGGATTTTTATATGTTAAGAAATATGACAACTATTTATATAATTAATGATGATGAAGTATTATTGCTATATAGAATCGGATCAAGGGTTTTAACTCACTCATCATGGTGCGGTATAGGCGGACACTTTGAAGCGAATGAATTAAACAATCCAAGAGCTTGTGTTTTAAGAGAGCTCAATGAGGAAACACAAATAAAGGAATCTGATTTAAAAGATATAAAGCTCAGATATATAACATTGAGAAATAAAAACAATGAAATAAGACAAAACTACTATTTTTTTGCGAATCTTAAAAATAAAAATCTCGATATAACAAAGTGCAATTGCAATGAAGGCAAATTAAAATGGATAAATATAAATGAAGCAATAAAATTAGATATGCCGTATACAGCCAAATATTGCTTTGAGCACTATTTTAATATAGGTAAAAATACAGATCTTATATATAGCGGAGCTGCTGCCAAGACTGGTATAGATTTTATTGCTCTGAATGATTTCTAAGAAATATTAAGTCGAAAACATTAATCTACTTATAAGGAGATAAATGATGATAACAGTAAAATTTTACGATGAAGTTGATGATGCTTTATTGAAATTTGCAGTAATAGTTGCAAGATATAATAAAAAATTTATATATTGTAAACACATCAACAGAAATACATATGAAATACCGGGTGGGAGAAGAGAAGATGATGAAAAAATATTTGATACCGCTAAACGTGAGCTTTGGGAAGAAACTGGGGCAATTGACTATAAATTGAAAGCTATTTGCCCCTATTCAGTTATAAGAAGCGATAAAGAAAATGTGTCTAGCGAATCAGAATCCTTTGGTATGCTTTACTATGCAGATATTAAAGCATTTGAAAAATTACCCGGCTATGAAATAGAAAAGATAGAATTTTTTAATAATTTACCAAAAGAGCTAACATATCCGGATATCCAGCCGAAATTATTTAAGAAGGTAGTTGAGATTTTAAAAAATTAAATTCGGAGGTTTTATTTTGAACATAAGTAGATTAGTTGAATTTTCCTCTCCGTACTATAAAGAAAAAGATATTATGCATAATATGTGGCATATAGAGCTTTTATTAAAGAGTATAGATAAAATTATACATTTAGGTAATTATCAAGTTAATAAAGAATATTTAATCCTTGCTGCCTATTTCCATGGTTTTGTATATAGTCATAGAAATGATATAAGAAAATGGATGAGTAACGAAGGATATTCAAATGAAGAAATCGAGAATATAATAAGTATTTCTTTAGAATCTCAAAGACCTGAAATTCCAAGAAGCATAGAAGGAAAAATAATTCATGATGCTCATATATTAGAAGGCGGAAAAACATATTTAGCTGTAAAATCCATAATAACCGGCTCTGTAAGAGGACAGACTCTTATTGAAACTATTAATTATGTTGAAAATTATGTACTAAATAAAAATGAATGTTATTTGCCTGAAACAATACCATTATGTGAAGAAATGAATAAATTTACAATTAATTTTATTAATGATTTAAAGTTAGGATTAGAATAAATTATAGGATGGAAGTTTGCTTTTTTAAAACTGATTATTGATTATATATTATACATTTACTAAACAATAAATATGTGATATAATATGAGCTATTATTAAATGGCTCGATATAATTGAGTCCATTATATTATGACATCATATAGCCTGCAGAATAAAATCAACTAAAATTTTTTAGAGGCAGAGATTTATTATGATAAAAATAAAAACTATTGCTAGAAAAAAGTGGAAAAGGGTCCGGAAAAGAGAATCATTTTTTAAAAATATAAAGACGGCAGGTTTTGAAGGTGAAATAGGACTTATTCATTTTTTAGAAGTCGATTTGCCGCTGCGGAAAAAGTATAAAGACAATAAATATACTTTGGTTGCAAGCGGTTACTATTGGTTGCAAATGGCACCTAAAAATAAAAATTATTGGATAACTGCCATGTTTGATGATAAAAAAGAAATTGTTCAGTTTTATTTTGATGTCACAAAACAAAATGTTATTAAAAATAGAGGAAGATCATATTTTTATGATTTGTTTTTAGATGTTGTTGTTCTATCTGATGGTGAGTCGTACTTACTTGATGAGGATGAGCTCCAAGAGGCACTAAAATATGGTGAGATAACTCAAAATGAATATGATATGGCATATACTGTCGCAAAATCAATTTTAGATTATGTAAATAAAAGCTTTGATGAACTTGTTAAATTTTCATACTACTGTTTTGATACTCTGGAAAATATATAAGCTATATTAGCTGAAGAATCTTACATAAATAGTTGACATTTGTATTTAATTAATATAATATTTAAATTGTAATAAAAATTATTATAAATTTTTAAGGAGGCGATTAATATGAAAAAAATAATAACTTTATATATCGGATATTGTATTACTCGCCATACTGTATAATAATATAATAATGATGAGTAATATGAAGTTTAAATAAAAATCTCTTATTTAAATTTGCTTTTGATTAAATGAGCATATCCGAATTTTGGTATGCTTTTTATTATGTCATTTTAGATATCCCAAAGTTCAAACTTATCTTGAATATATATGGATATTAAAGCATACCAAGCTATGGTATGCTTTTTTTCATATACATCGTGCTTAGTATAACAAATTTTAAAGGATATATTTAATTTGAAAAAACTAAAGTATTATTTGTTAAATTATAATTCACCAAATTATAATGAGCTTTATGAAGGCAAAATGATTATGCCGGCAGGAGTAAACACAGAATATCATAATGATTCAACTTATTGGGAGGGTGAAATTGTTTTATAACAATAAATCCAGTTCTTGCGTTGCTAAGATATAAAATATGTAGTAAAATTATAAATATAAATTATTTTTATTGTTAAGGAACATTCGTTCTGGTATAATTATTTTTATAGATATAATATATTAACAATATTTTCAGAATTATATATTGCTTTTATAGGCAAGCAAAAACTAGAATATAAATAAAACAGTGGAGATATTATGAAACTTACTTATGAATGCTTAACATGTATGACTAAACAAATTATAAAGGCTGCAACTATGAGCACCAATGATACCTTAATGCAAGAAAAAATTATGAAAAAACTATTTAAGGAATTTAGTGAAATTACATTTGAAGAATCTGCTCCATACCTGGGCAGAAAAATTAATAAATGTATCAACGATGAATTAAATATCGCTGATCCATATGAGAAGATAAAGGCAGATTGCAATATTTTGGCTGATGAATTATGTAAAGAGCTAAAGCTGGAACAGCTCATTAAGGATAGTACATCTCCTGCGGATACTGCTTGTAGATTAGCAATAGCAGGCAATATAATTGATTTTAGCGCACATGATAATATTAGTGATGAACAAATAAAAAATATTATTAAAAACTGTTTAAGCGAAACTATTTATGGAAGTACAGCACAAGAATTATTGAACTATGCTGATAAAAGTAAAAAAATATTATATTTAGGTGATAATTCCGGAGAAATAGTTTTTGATAAGCTGTTAATTAAAGAACTTCCAAAAGAAAAGATAACATATGTAGTAAAAAAAGAGCCCATTGTAAATGATGCAATTATGAAAGATGCCATTGATGTTAGAATGACAGATTTAGTCAGAGTTATAGACAATGGCTCAGATGCACAGGGCACAATTTTCAGCTTATGTTCAAAGGAATTTATTGAAGAATTTGAAGAAGCTGATTTAATTATATCTAAAGGTCAATCTAATTATGAAACGTTAAATGATATAGAAGATAAAAAGATATTTTATCTTTTTAAAGCAAAATGTGCTCCTGTTGCTGATTATGCTAAATGTAAAGTAGGCAGTTTAGTTATGATGGAAAATTAAGTGATTATTTTAAGCTATTATATAATGAACAATATTATTTTCGTATTGGAGAGAGATTATGAACGAAAAAATATATGAATTTGAAGCTGTTATAAAAAAAGTACCTGATATTGATGGCGCATATATTGAATTTCCGTATGATGTGAGAGAAGAGTTTGGCAAAGGCAGAGTTAAAGTACATGCAACATTTGACGATGCAGAATATGATGGAAGTCTTGTAAGAATGGAAACGCCCTGTCACATTATTGGAGTTAGGAAGGATATAAGAAAGCAAATCGAAAAACAAGCCGGAGACACTATAAAAGTTACAATAAGAGAAAGAGAATAAAGTTTACATATAAAAATATAAGACGTGAGGACTTAATTATGGAACAAGCAGTATTTACAAATATGTGTATGATATATGATGACAATTCGGATGGAACCAGAAAAATTTTAGTACAAGATAGACTAAATAAAAATTGGCCCGGAATTACTTTCCCGGGAGGTCATGTTGAAAAAGATGAATCCTTTGTTGAATCAACTATTCGTGAGATCAAAGAGGAGACAGGCTTAACTGTGAGTAATTTAAAACTATGTGGAATAAAGCAGTTTCAAACACTTGATGATGCAAGATATGTTGTTTTACTTTATAAAACAAATTGCTTTGAAGGAGAACTGAAATCCTCAGATGAAGGAAAAGTTTTTTGGATAAAAGCTGAAGAAATAGATAATTATCCATTAGCAAATGATTTCAGACAAATGTACGAGGTTTTTATAAGTGAAGATATGAGTGAATTTTATTATCATAAAAATTGGAATATAAGGTTATTATAATTTTTCATACTTTCAACCTATTGGCGAATAATTTCGTACAGCAAGCTATTATCGTGACTAAATTAATATGATAAAATTCTTATTACTAATAATATTTTAAATATATTAGCAAATAAAATATCCGGGAGGATTTATGACAACTATTAAATTGAAAATATCATATTTAAGAAAATTAAATTCTATTAGTCAAAAGCAGCTTGCAGAAAAATTAGGTGTTTCATTTCAAACCGTCAGCAAATGGGAAAACGGTATATGTATGCCGGATATTTCATTGCTTCCATCTATTGCTGAATACTTCAATGTCAGTGTAGACCAATTGTTAGGTTTAAAGTATATAAATGAATTAGAATATATCCCATCTAATACTGATACCGCAGAATACTGGAGCAAAAAGACAGAATATCTTAAAAGCACGAGAAAATCACTATTAAATCTTGATTACATTAAGTTTTTAGCAGAAAAAGTATGGAAAATTGACAAAGCCATAGACATAATTGATTTTGGCTGCGGATACGGATTTCTGGGACAAATATTACTTCCTATACTGCCTGTCGGAAGCACATATACAGGTATAGATATAAATGATAAGCTTATAAATGAAGCAAAAAATATATTTAAAAATACAGACTATAAAACCGACTTTATTATTAAAAATATTTATGATTACAAGTCAGTTAAAAAATATGATATGGCAATTTGCCAAGCATTTTTAAGACATACAAATAAGCCTTATGACTTATTAAAAAAGATGATAGATTCTGTTAAAATTGGCGGTAGAGTAGCATGCTTTGAAGTAAACAGAGAAATAGAAAGCGATGGCTTATACATTGATGGTATTGACTATGATTATCTATGCAATAGAAACGGTATGAGAAAGCTATGGAAAAAAGAATTTAAGTCTCAAGGCAGAGATTATTCAATAGGAATAAAAATACCAATAATGATGAATGAACTCGGACTTAAGGATATTGATGTCAGACTGAATGATAAGGTTGAATTTATATATCCAAATCAATCAGATTATAATAAAATTATAAATGATTTTATAGTATCTAATGAAATTCAAAAATATACCGATATGAATTATGATGAAGATACTATTGATAGATTTATTAATCATGGCTTAGATAGGATTGAAGCTGAATCACATTGTAAAAGAGAACGTAAAATAAGCAGCTTTATTCATGAAAATATGAATATTTTAAATATAGTAAAATTAAGAGGATTATTAATATCCTTTGGAGTCAAGAAATAGATATGGAAACGGAGATATAAATGGAAATTGAAAAAGATACGCTGAAAAAATTGATAAATATTCGATTAGCCACCGAAAAAGATAAACTGGAAATAATTGAATTATCAAAGGAATGGGAGAGTGAAAACAGTACATATGGTTTTTACGCCGATGAATTAGATTACATAAATGAAAACAGATGCTTTGTTGCACATATTAACGATACTGTAATTGGGTATTTATTCGGCAAAGTTATTGAATCAAAGCAAATGAAAAGCATCATGCCGGAAGGAACACTGTATTTTGAAGTGGAAGAAATATATGTCACACCTAAATACAGAAATTATGGTATTGGTTCAATGCTGTTTGACTATTTAGAAAATATACTCAGAGATGAAAAAATAACACAAATGGTGTTGAGTACAGCAACAAAAGACTATGAGAGTATTTTTAATTTTTATATCAAGCGTAAGGGAATGTCTTTCTGGAGTGCAAGATTATTCAAAGAAATTAAATAATTAAATTCAAAATCAAACAATTGTGGGGACAAAAGTATGAAAATTTTATACGGAACTAAAAATGAAGCTAAGCTTGCTTCTATGAGAAGAACTCTTTCTTCGCTTAATATTGAAATTATAGGATTAAATGACTTAAATAAAAAAATACCCGAGGTTGAGGAGCTTGGCAACAGTCCTTTAGAAAATGCACGTATTAAAGCCAAGGCTTATTATAACGAATTTAATATGCCCGTATTTTCCTGTGATTCCGGATTGTATTTTGAGGGCTTACCGGATGAACTTCAACCCGGAGTGCATGTAAGAAATATAAATGGTACATACTTATCAGATGATGAGCTTATTAACTATTATAGCAAATTAGCTGAAAAATATGGAAATATTACTGCCAGATACAAAAATGCCATTTGTTTAGTAATGGATGATAATAATATTTATGATTCTATGGCAGACAATTTATCGGGTGAGCATTTTATTATCACTTCAATTCCACATAAAAAAAGAGTTGTGGGTTTTCCGTTGGATAGCTTATCTTTGCATATTGAAACGGGTAAATATTATTATGATTTTGATAATTATGAAGTTGATGGCATTGCATTAGACAATGGTTTTATCGAATTTTTCAATAAAGTAATCTTAATTTAATTTCTCGACTAGGTCGAATCATTTGAAAAGGAGAGATTTTTATGTACAGACGTGTGCTCTTCAGGCCATACTCTATGCAAAGCCAATTGATTAGTTAGCGACAATTGCATGGAGTGAATTTCGTCGCTGACGATTTAACTGGCTTTTTTTAAAACTAAAAAATAAAAAGGAGTCAGTAGAATAGAATTTATAAATATTTGTAAAACAAATTTTGATTTACTTCAAAAAATCAATCAGGAGTATGGGATAAAAGGTAAAAACATACATTTGCACAGAACATCCGGCGGTCGTGTTTATTATATTAATTGTCCTGATAGCCGTAAAGTATTAAAGCTATATCATCCGATGCATACAGAAGCTGCAATACAATCAACACGTATTATCACATATTTAGATAACTGTGACTTTCCGATTGTTCAAATCATTCCTGCATTATCCGGAGAAAAATTTGTTACATTGAACATGCCGGAGGGGAATTGTATCGGTGTTTTGTTTGATTTTGCCAAAGGAAGCTGTATCGGATTTTTGCACAGATGGCGGGATAATAAGAGTCCTCTTATTCATCCTAAGGCAAAAGAATTTGGGAGACATGTTGGTCTTATGCATCGCCTGATGGATAGATATGATGGCTTTATTGCTAATAAGGGCAGGGAACGTTATATTGACGATTTGATATGGCTTTTACGCAGAGACGGACATGATGAAATGAAAATTCGTGACCTTGAGGATTATGGCAATGAATTATGGGAAATGGTCGAAAAGCTTCCCAAAGGATTCTGCCATGGTGATATGCATACCGGAAATACTGTATATCATAGTTGCCGTTTTATATGGATGGATTTTGACCGTGCAGCGATTTCACATCCTATTATTGATGTTGGCTGGATTACAGACGGCACAGATTTTAATGCTTTTGACAACAATTCATTAGAACGTTCACGCAGACTGTTTGATGAACTACACACAGGTTACAGTATGGAACGTATTTTAACACAATCAGAAATTACCGCTGTGTTTCACTGTATTGCCGTTATACATTATGACCTTCTCGCCTCAATTACTATTAAAAATAATGACACCATCAGTTATGCCTTGATTGATGAGCAGCATAATTGGCTGATGCGCTGGAGAGATTTGTGCAACAAAATGTAAAAATACAGATTAATTGGTAGTTTAACTTAAAATTTCAACAGAGCTGCTCAAATAGGGCAGCTCTAAAAAAGAAAGGATATTTAATTGGTGATTTTATGATAGAAAACAAAGAATTAGTATTGCTTAGACCCAGCAAAGATTTAGAGAATAAAATAATGGAATATAGGCAAGAATTTATGCAGTACAATAAAAATAAAAACAATATTAATGGCAGCTGCAGCTTGCATAGATTTGATTCATTTGATGAGTGGTTGGATAGAGTAAATATTTGTGCTGCGGATGAAAATCTGTCAACATATAAAACAATTACTTCTACCTTTATTGCTGTCAGAAAAAGTGATAATAAAATTGTAGGTACAATACAGCTCAGGCATACTCTTACAAAAGAGCTTAGAGATGATGGCGGCAATATAGGATATGCGATAAGACCCAGTGAAAGAAGGAAAGGATATGCAACTCAAATGCTTTCACTGGTACTTGAATTTTGTAAAGAATTAGGCTTAGATAAGGTGCTTTTAGACTGCGATGAAACAAATATAGCATCAGAGAAAACAATGATAAAATGCGGAGCAATTTTTGACAGAAATCAAGATATCCCGCTGCCTGACGGGGGAGTAGAAACAGTACATCAATATTGGATTTATTTATAATTATTATCCAAACAACTGACAAGGAGTTAAACTATTATGTCCGAAAGAATAAGTAAAGCAAATGAGCTAAACAGTGAAGGATTTAACTGTGCTCAATCAGTAGTGGGAGCATTTTGTGAAAAATATAGCATAGATAAAGAAACTGCTATGAAATTTGCCGGTGGTTTTGGCGGAGGACTTCGATGCGGAGAAGTATGCGGAGCTGTAACAGGGGCTGTTATGGTCATCGGTCTTAAATATGGACAATATTTGCCTGATGATAGCGAATCAAAGCAAAAATGCGGTGAAATTACTCTCAGATTTATGGAAGAATACAAGAATAGAAATCACTCATTGCTTTGCAGAGAATTGCTGGGATATGATCCCAGAGACAAAGAAAAAGCGGAAAAATTACAGGACAAAAAGAAAACTATATGCTCAAATGCAATCGAGATGGCTATAAATATACTTGAAGAGATGGAAATGTAGAAAATTTCTTAATACAAAGTTTTATATAAATAATTGTGCGGAGGTAATTATGTCAATATACTTAAAAAACTTTAGACTCGCAAGCATTGATAAGGAAGAGAGAGATGAGCATTTGAAATGTCGTGAGTATCCTTACGGTATTTTCCCCTTTAAGAAGCTTAAAGATATAGAATTTTCCGACATAACTATGTTTTACGGCAGCAATGGCTCAGGTAAATCAACTCTGCTTAATTTAATAGCGGAAAAACTGAATTTACCAAGAGAAACACCGTTTAATTCAAGCGATAGATTCAATGAGTATGTTAATAAAATGTGCTTATATGAAAATTCACTTGATGACGAGGGATATAATATAGATATCCCAAAAGGAAGCAAGATTATTAGCAGCGATGATATATTTAACCATGTTATTAATATCAGATATGATAATATAAAAATTAATAAACAAAAAGAAGCTACGAAAAACAAATTTATAGAAGCTAAGTTTGGCAGTGTAAAATTTGATTCATTTGATAAATATGAAGCTCTTAAGATGCAAAATGATGCTAGACAAAAAACTATGACTAAATTCGTAAGAGAAAGGGGCGGAACTAATATCAAAATGAACTCAAACGGAGAATCTGCCTTGTCATATTTTGACAAACAATTTGAATCAGGTAAGCTTTATTTGCTTGATGAACCTGAAAACAGCTTATCTCCAATATTTCAAATAAAACTTATACGCTTGATTATTGAAAGCAGCTATTACTGTAACTGCCAGTTTATTATTGCTACACATTCACCGTTCTTATTATCAATAGATAGTGCTAAAATTTATGATTTAGATACTGTGCCTGTATCGGTAAAAGATTGGTATAAATTAGAAAATGTTAAAATTTATTATGAATTTTTTAAGGATAATGAAAAACTTTTTAAATAAATAATACGGACGAAATATTTCAATTAACAATAAAAATATGATTCAAGTCCATGTGAAAATTTGAACATAAAGATGAGACAAAATAAGAAAATTTCTTATTTTGTCTCATCTTTTTACTTAATTATTTAAATTGTTGTTGCTGCTGCGTACTGAATTTTTGCTTTGCTTGATTGATTTTTTGCTGTTCTGCTTGCTGTGTAGTATACCAGCCTCTTTGTGACATTTGACTGTATATTTCATTTTGTATCTGCAATGCATCATTTAATGATGATTTAAATGCTTCTCGAACATTAGGTGTAGAAGATTCTATTGTACCGTGCATCAATAAACCGCAATTACCTTTAACTACCGATAAAAGATTATCCATTATTACTCTGTCGTCCATTTTTACCTCCTATTATTGATTTAATAAACTAAAAAACTTACTATAGCATTCTTGATTTTTACTTAAAATGCTTTGTACCAATGTCTGTAGCTGTTGATCTTGCAGTTGATTTACAAGATCTGAGCATAATTGTTGTGATTGTTGTTCATTACTTAAAACATCTTCAATATAAAGTAATTCTTTTGGTGTACAAGCCATACAAATACCTCCATGTTTTTAAAATTTTAATACACTTATATTATTTATCATTTAAAAATATATATGTATTGATAAAATTCTCTGTTTTTGAAATTTATTAAATGAAAAGAAAAAATTGTAAAATATTTATTAGTCTACATTATATAAATTATGTAACCTAATATAAAAATTACTGATTGTACTCATATTCATGTTTGTTTTGCATATATTTATATTGGTGATGTAAATGAAATTAAGTGAATTATACAATAAAGAAATTATAAATATTGATACCGGAGAAAATTTGGGCATCTTCGGTGATTGTGATTTAATATTAAATGAAAAAACCGGTGAAATAATAAGCTTTGTATCCGGTCAATCTTCTAATTTCAGCTTTTTTAAGGAACAAAAGAAAAGGGAAGTAAGTTGGAAAAATATCAAAAAAATAGGAAGCGATATGATTATCATTGAAGATATATAAATAAACTTCAAACTATTTTGTATAAAAAAATGAAAACTCCAAAAAATAATCAGTAATGTCTGATTATTTTTATTTTAGGAGGTAAAAGTTAAAATAAATGGTAAACCCCAATTTTGAAAAAATTAGTAATAAAAAAGTAAACACTGAGCAAATACAGAAAGATTCGGAAGACCGTGCATCTCATCAAAATAATGACATGGATGTAAAAATGAATACCCAGTATAATAATTCAAGCAGCAGTGAAAATACAAGTGACAATAACGGTGAAAATACAGAAAATATTAAAGAAATGGGAACTATAAGCGAGCCAAATCCAAGTAAAGAAATTTGTTTTTTAAGCATAATCGGAGAAATAGAAGGTCATAATATTCTGCCCCCGAACAGTAAGGCTACAAAATATGAACATATCATACCGCAGATTATAGGTGCAGAAATGGATGATGAGGTTAAGGGAATAATGCTTTTGATAAATACTGTCGGAGGCGATGTAGAGGCAGGACTTGCAATTTCAGAACTTATATGCAGTATCTCAAAGCCTACGGTTTCTATAGTTTTAGGAGGAGGACACAGCATAGGCAACGCCTTGGCGGTATCTACACAATATTCCTTCATAACTCAAACGGGAACGATGACAATACATCCTATCAGAACAACCGGTTTTGTAATCGGTGTTCCTCAAACATTCAGGTATTTTCAAAAAATGCAGGAGAGAATTACTAATTTTATAGTAGAAAATTCTAAAGTAGACAGAGAAGAGCTTTTAAAATACATGTATGACACTGATGAAATAGCAAATGATGTAGGTACAGTGCTCAATAGTGAAGAAGTAGTAAAAATGGGACTCATAAACGAAGTGGGCGGCTTTAAAGAAGCTATTGCAAAGCTAAGAGAAATGATATCTCAAAATAAATCCAAGTAAGAGTAGATAATATAAGGGCAATCAGAATATATTCTGATTGCCCTTATATAATTTAAGATGGAAAAATCATCAGAATAATGATATAATACCTAATATATTTACTGATTTCTAAGGGGTAACAGTATAAAGTCAAGCAGCAAAATATCTGAAGAATGTATTGTAAATCTTTGTGAGTGAAAATCAGTTTTATTTATAGTATAAATTTATTTATATTATAATCGGAGGGTTTAAATGAAATCAAATTTTATTTCAACAATTAAGAATTCTGCATTATTATACTGTGTTATTTTTACTGTCGCAACATTAGCAGATAACATCTTACAATTATCTCAAGGGCAGATATCAGATTCTAATTATCACATAATGAACAGGGCTGTTGTTGTCTTAATTGCAGTCATAACAATTACTTTATTTGATAAATTCAGGTTGAAAAATAAGTTTTTATCGCATTTAATATCCTATGTTGTTTCAATGACAACAGTTTTTATATATGTATGGTTTACAAGCTTTTTTGAGCCATTAAGCCCTGGAGCATATACAGATATTTTCATAACCTTTACACTTCTGACTATTTTAATCTCAACAGCAATCGAATTTAAAGAGCGTATAATAAGAAAAAAGTCTTAATACTAAACAAATCATATTATAATAAGGTTAAATTATTTATTATTATATTTGCAGACTGAGATATTTTTATGATATAATGAAACCGTTATAAATGTCTCGGCATAGCTAAGACTATTTAAACCGACAAACATCAAATATTTTTAAGATATACTATATTATTATGAAGGTAAATAGCGTGAAATATCTTTCAGGCTGTGAAAAAATCAAAAAAATTTTTCATTTCTATTTGTGATGCCACGAAGTGGCATAATGGAGGTTATTATGCCAAATGCAAAGCAAAAAGCGGTGAGCAATAATACCATTAAAGGTAAAAGCAAACCGCAAAATAAAAAAAGTAAATCAAATAAAAAAAACTCTAATGAAAAAGTAAATATATTGAAAAAAGAAATATTAGGGGTTATGTTGATAGCCTTTGCTTCTTTTTTAATTTTTATTGTTAATCAATCAGGGCAAATCGGAATAGTTGGAGATTGGATAAAAATTATTTTAATCGTCATATTCGGTAAAGGTATGTATGTATTACCTTTTGCTATAATGCTTATGGGAGTTTTGCAGCTTTTAAATATTTTATTATACAGTGAAAAAAAACAAATTATTTCAATTTCAGGGCTTTTTTTATGTCTATTGATGATTATTGCAATCAGAGACTGTACTGTACAAAACTTTTTTCCGCTTGATGAATCAATCAAAGAAGTATTTAAGATATCAATGGATTATCATCAATTGATTATATTAGGCGGCGGACTATTAGGAAACATAGCAAGCTACATATTTATAAAACTTCTCGGCATAACCGGTACTTATATATTAATCAGTACTTTTATATTAATATTTACAATTATTTTTACAAACCAAAGCTTAATAAGCTTCTTCAAAATAATAATTAATTTTATCAAAAAAACCTTAAATACTATTTATGGTTTTATATATGTTGAAATTGAAGAGGATGAAGCTTTTCCTGAAGAAAAAAGAAAAAGAGCAAAAAAATCGGAAAAAGATAATGTTCTTAGCACAGCAGAAGGAATTGATGCCCAAAATCAGAATATAAAGATATTTGACTATAACGGCGAACCTCCGGAGCATAAAAATCTGCAGAGCAAAAATATCACTCAGCTTAAAATTGATGATATCGAGATAGCAAAGCACAGTGAAGATGAAAAACAATATTTGAAAAAAGAAATCAAAACGGACACTAAAGAAGGTAAGGACACAGAATCATCATCTTCTGAAAAAATAGATATAGATGATATAAAAATAGTAGATAATTCAGCGGATTTTACTCCAATTGCAGAATATAAATTACCAAACGCATCCTTACTGAATAATCCGAAGCATAAAAACAGTTCCGGAAGAGAAGATTTAAAGAAGGAAGCGGAAAAGCTTATTGAAACGCTTGAGAGCTTTAATATACAGTGCAATATTACACAAATCAGTAAAGGACCGTCAATTACAAGATATGAGCTTCAACCTGCACCCGGAATTAAGGTAAGTAAAATAACAAGCCTGCAAAATGATATAGCACTTAATCTGGCAAGCTCAGATATTAGAATTGAGGCTCCGATACCCGGTAAATCAGCCATAGGTATCGAAGTTCCGAATAAAGAAAAAACTGACGTTTTATTTAAATCTCTTGTAGAGTCTAAGGAATTTAAAGATGTACAAACCAAAATTCCTTTTGCTTTAGGCAAGGATATAGCCGGTAAAAATATAATCGGAAGTATAGAAAAGATGCCTCATTTGCTTGTAGCAGGTGCAACCGGCTCAGGAAAGAGTGTATGTATTAACACATTGATAATGAGCATATTATATAAGGCAAAACCTGATGAGGTTAAGCTTATATTAATAGATCCTAAGGTTGTTGAACTTAACATATATAATGGCATACCACATCTTCTGATACCCGTTGTTACAGACCCAAGAAAAGCTTCAAATGCACTTAATTGGGCCGTTTCAGAAATGACCTCAAGATATAAAATCTTTGCTCAAAACAGCGTAAGAGATATATTTTCATATAATGACAAGATGTTAAAAGAAAATAGAATGGAAGAAAAAATGCCTCAAATTGTCATAATAATTGATGAGCTTGCAGATTTGATGCAGGTTGCACCGGGAGAAGTAGAGGAATGTATAACAAGAATAGCACAGCTTGCAAGAGCCTGTGGAATACATCTTGTAATTGCAACTCAAAGACCTTCTGTTGATGTTATAACGGGTACTATCAAGGCAAATATTCCTTCAAGAATCGCTTTTGCCGTTTCATCTTATATAGATTCAAGAACAATATTAGATGCAAGCGGTGCGGAAAAATTACTCGGAAAAGGAGATATGCTGTATCATCCTATGGGTATGCCTAAGCCGATAAGAATTCAGGGAACATTTATATCAGACGATGAAATTAAAAGAGTTGTTGAACATATTACAGAACAAAAGATACAGCAAAAAATAAACAGCATTGGTGCAGAAATAGAAAAAGCTCCTGCTTCAAGTGAAAAAGTTGATGATTTGTTAGAGCAGGCTATAGAACTGGTTGTTGAGGAAGGTCAGGCATCCGCATCCTATTTGCAGAGGAGATTTTCTATAGGATACAACAGAGCAGCAAGACTTATTGATGCACTTGAAGAGAGAGGCATTATAAGCGGATATGAAGGAAGCAAACCGCGAAAAGTGCTTATTACAAAAGAAGAATTAGAGGAAATGAAGGAGTAGCTTAATGAAGAAAATTTACTTACAGTCACTTGGGTGTTCTAAAAATTTGGTAGATTCAGAAAACATGCTTGGCATATTAAAGAAAAAAGGTTATGAGATAGTTGAATATGCAGATAAGTCCGATTATATAATAATCAATACCTGCTCGTTTATAAATGATGCAAAAGAGGAGTCTATTAATTCTATTATAGAGGCAGTTCAATTAAAGGGACAAAATGATATTAAGGTAATTGTGACCGGGTGCTTGGCACAAAGATATAGCGAAGACTTACTTAAAGAAATACCCGAAATAGATATTTTGATAGGCACATATGAATATGAAAAAATTGACCAGCTTATAGAGGAATACGAAAATAAAAATAAAAAGGTAATAAATGTAAAAGTAGATGAAACTATAGTTGAAAATTTGCCAAGAAACCTATTAACACCAAAATATTATGCATTTTTAAAAATATCCGAAGGCTGCAGCAATCATTGTACTTACTGTGTTATTCCGAAAATAAGAGGCAAGTACAGAAGCAGAAGGATGGATGATATTATTAATGAAGCACGTATCCTGTCAAATGAGGGTGTTAAAGAAATGATACTTATTGCACAGGATACAAGCAAATATGGAACAGACTTGTACGGGGAAAGACAACTTCATATATTAATTCAGGAATTATCTAAGATTGAAGATATAAAATGGATAAGAGTACATTATCTATATCCTGAAGACCTGTATGACGAGCTTATAGAAGAGTTTAAACATAATGACAAGCTTTTAAAATACTTTGATATACCTTTACAGCATATCAGCGATGATATTTTAAAAAGAATGAACAGAAACACCAATAAAGAACAAATAACCGGATTAATAAATAAAATAAGAAAAGAAATACCTTATGCAGTAATCAGAACTTCACTTATAACCGGCTTTCCCGGTGAAACAGAAGAAGACCATGAGATGCTTAAGCAATTTTTAATTGAATACAAATTAGACAGAGTTGGAGTATTTAAATATTCAAGAGAGGAAAATACTGCTGCCTATAAGCTTAGAAATCAAATTAAAGAGGAAATAAAAGAGTTAAGACAGGAAGAATTGATGAAAATTCAGCAAGAAATTTCTTACAACAACAATACGGTAAGAATAGGCAAAAGCTATGATGTTATGATTGATGAAGATTCAGGCGATAATGAATATTTAGGACGTACTTATATGGATTCCCCTGAAATAGACGGCTGTGTATTTGTAAATTCCGATGTAAAGCTAAATATCGGAGAAATCTATGAAGTAAATATAGTAGATGCTTTAGAATATGATTTGATAGGAGATATTATATGAAAATGAATTTACCTAATAAGTTAACAGTATTAAGAGTGTGTTTAGTACCAATTTTTGTTCTGGTTTTACTTCTTAGCAATAAATCTGATATCGGATTTTTCAGAATATTACCGCTGATAATATTTGTAGGAGCTGCAATAACAGATACATTAGACGGTCAAATAGCAAGAAAGCACAATCTGATAACAGATTTCGGAAAATTTATGGATCCTTTGGCTGACAAGCTTTTAGTATGCTCAGCTTTGATTTGCTTTATAGAAATAGATTATATAAGCTCATGGATTGTTATACTTGTAATCGCAAGAGAATTTATAATCTCGGGATTCAGGATGCTTGCATCATCTAAGGGAGTAACAATAGCAGCTAATATGTGGGGAAAGCTTAAAACAGTTATACAAATGCTTTTAGTTATTGTAATTCTATGTGATTTTGCCGGTATATTCAGATTTTTAAGCGCTCTCATAACACCGCTTATTGTTTTAACAATCTTGCTGACTATAATATCAGCAGCAACATATATTTGCGACAATAAAAAAGTAATTAGAAATATGTAGCTAAATTTCTATTGTACTTTATTTTTGAAAATGTATTTTATTTTCTGTTGACAAAACTAAAATCCTCAGTTATAATTAAACAAACGAATGTTCGATAAAGGAGTGTTGAAATGGAAAAAGACAAAGATAAGGAAAAAGCTCTCGAAGCAGCTATTGCCGGAATTGAAAAGCAATTTGGAAAAGGCTCGATAATGAAATTAGGAGAGAATGCAAAACTAAATATCGAATTTATATCTACAGGTGCATTAACCTTAGATTTAGCAATGGGTATCGGCGGAGTTCCGAGAGGAAGAATAGTAGAAATTTATGGTCCGGAATCATCAGGTAAAACAACTGTTGCCTTACATATAGTAGCTGAAGCACAAAAAAATGGCGGTATAGCTGCATTTATAGATGCAGAGCATGCTTTAGACCCAACCTATGCCAAAGCTTTAGGAGTAGATATAGCAAATTTAATAGTTTCACAGCCTGATACAGGAGAGCAGGGCCTTGAAATAGCAGAAGCTCTTGTCAGAAGCGGTGCTGTAGATGTTGTTGTTGTCGACTCAGTTGCGGCCTTAGTACCAAAGGCTGAAATTGACGGCGAGATGGGAGATTCTTTTATAGGATTACAGGCAAGACTTATGTCTCAAGCACTTAGAAAGCTTGCAGGAGCTATAAATAAATCACATACTACTGCAATATTTATAAATCAGCTAAGAGAAAAAGTAGGAGTTATGTTTGGAAGTCCTGAAACAACAACAGGAGGTCGTGCACTTAAATTCTATGCGTCTATCAGATTGGATGTAAGAAAGGTAGAAGCTCTTAAAAAAGGTGAAGACATATATGGTAACAGAACTAAAGTTAAGGTCGTTAAAAACAAGGTAGCACCTCCGTTTAAAATAGCAGAATTTGATATAATATACGGTAAGGGAATATCTAAAGAAGGTTGTGTACTTGATATTGCTGTAGAAGCAGATATAGTAAATAAATCCGGTGCTTGGTATTCATACGGCTCTACCAGAATAGGACAGGGAAGAGAAAACGCAAAGGACTTTTTAGCTTCTAATCCGGAAATGATGCAAGAAATTGATAAAAAAGTAAGAGAAAAATACAGTTTAAGCGCACAAGCTATGCTAAAATCAGAAAACTCAGATGATACAAAAGATATAGAATAACATATTTAATATTTAAGAAAGCACATTTATGTGTGCTTTCTTTTATTTTCTCTTATTTTTGCACAATTTACTCAATCTAAAACATTCATTTCTTGACATTTACCCAAAAAAATAATAAAATATTAATATGCTTATATACTGATAAATAATTAATTAGTGTATTTTATTTAAAAATATATTACGCAGCTTGAAAAATAAATAAGGAGGTGTCATATTGCTCATTGAAATACTTATTGGCATTGGCGGTATTGGATTAGGTACAGTAGTCGGTATACTTGTACGTAAAAATATATCTGAAAAGAAAATCGGTAGTGCTGAGATAGAATCGAAAAGAATTATGGAAGAATCCATAAAAGAAGCTGAAACAAAAAAGAAAGAAATTTTACTTGAAGCAAAAGATGAAGCACACAAGCTTAGAAATGAGCTTGAAAGAGAAACTAGAGAGAGAAGAGCTGAACTTCAAAAAACCGAAAAAAGGTTATTCAAAAAAGAAGAAACTCTTGATACAAAGAGTTTAAATATTGAAAAAAAAGAAGAGAGCTTACAAAAGAAACTTAAAGAATTAGAATTAAAGCAAGCAAGACTTACTGCAATTCATGATAAGCAAAATGAAGAACTGGAAAGAATATCAGGCTTAACATCCGAAGAAGCAAAAGAAATTTTAATTGATAATATCAAAAGAGAAGCTGAACAAGAAGCATCTTTGATAGTTAAAGAAATTGAAAGAGATGCTAAAGAAAATGCTGAAAGAAAAGCAAGAGAAATTATAACATACGCAGTTCAAAAATGTTCTGCAGATCATGTTGCTGAGACAACAGTATCTGTAGTCGACTTGCCTAACGATGAAATGAAAGGTAGAATAATCGGTAGAGAGGGTAGAAATATCAGGGCTCTTGAAACTCTAACTGGTATTGATTTAATAATAGATGATACACCAGAAGCAGTGGTTATTTCAGGATTTGATCCGATAAGGCGTGAAGTTGCAAGACTTGCGTTAGAAAAGCTTATATCAGATGGAAGAATACATCCGGCCAGAATAGAAGAAATGGTCGAAAAAGCTAAAAAAGAAATTGAACAAAAAATTAAAGATGATGGCGAACAGGCTGCATTTGAAACAGGGGTACACGGTTTACATCCAGAACTCATAAAATTATTAGGTAGATTGAGATTTAGAACTAGTTATGGTCAAAATGTTTTAAAACATTCTATAGAGGTTGCTCATTTGGCAGGAATTATGGCTGCTGAACTGGGTGCTGATGTTAAGATAGCAAAAAGAGCGGGCTTATTACATGATATAGGTAAAGCAGTAGATCATGAAGTAGAAGGTCCTCATGTAGTAATAGGTGAAGACTTAGCCAGAAAATACAAAGAAAATAAAGCGGTATTACATGCGATCGGTGCACATCATGGTGATGTTGAGCCACAAACCATAGAGGCTGTATTGGTACAAGCAGCAGATGCAATATCAGCAGCAAGACCGGGAGCAAGAAGAGAGACACTTGAATCATACATTAAGAGACTTGAGAAACTGGAAGAAATATCAAATTCATTTGAAGGTGTTGAAAAATCATTTGCTATACAAGCCGGCAGAGAAATAAGAATTATGGTTAAGCCGGAACTTGTTAATGACAGCTCAATAATATTAATAGCTAAAGATATAGTTAAGAAAATTGAAGATGAATTAGAATATCCCGGACAAATTAAGGTTAATGTAATAAGAGAAACAAGAGCTATTGAATATGCAAAATAAACAATAAAAAAGAATATATAAAGAAGTAAACAAACTGTTTGCTTCTTTTATTTTGCATATTTTGTAAAAAGACTTTACAATTACAACAAAATGTTATATATTTACTAAAGAAAGATGAAAGATTTTATTATATTATATAGGAGAGAAATTACAAGCATGAATAAGGATATTTACGAAAACCCACTAATAACGCGATATGCAAGTAAGGAAATGACTTATATCTTCTCTGACAATAAAAAATTCACAACATGGAGAAAGCTTTGGATAGCGTTGGCAGAGGCAGAAAAAGAATTAGGTCTGAACATAAGCGAAGAACAAATTAATGAAATGAAAGAAAGTTTACATAATATAGATTATGTACTAGCTGCTCAAAAAGAAAAGGAGTTCAAACATGATGTCATGGCTCATGTTCATACCTTCGGAACAGCTTGTCCTAAAGCTATGCCCATAATTCACTTAGGTGCAACAAGCGCTTATGTAGGTGACAATACCGATATAATCGTAATGAGAGAAGGATTATTGATAATAAAAAATAAATTATTAAACCTTATGAATGTATTATCGCAATTTTGCTTAAAATATAAAGATGTCCCAAGTCTTGGATATACGCATTTTCAACCTGCTCAATTAACTACAGTCGGAAAAAGAGCAAGCCTTTGGCTTCAGGATTTATATATGGACTATGAACAGCTGGAATTCTGTATAAGCAATTTAAAGCTAAGAGGAGTTAAGGGAACTACCGGAACGCAGGCAAGCTTTATGAGCTTATTTGAAAATGACAATGAAAAGGTTAAAAAATTAGATAAATTAGTATCTCAAAAAATGGGATTTGAAAACTCATTTTATTTAACAGGTCAAACATATTCAAGAAAGCTTGATACAATGGTAGCAAATGTATTGTCCGGAATAGCGCAAAGCTTGCACAAAGCAACAAACGATATAAGAATACTTCAAAGCTTAAAAGAAATAGAAGAGCCATTTGAAAAAAGCCAGATAGGCTCATCAGCTATGGCGTATAAGAGAAACCCTATGAGAAGTGAACGAATAGCATCTTTGTCAAGATTTATTATATCAAATACTTCAAATATGGATAATACAGCTGCAACTCAATGGCTTGAAAGAACTCTTGATGATTCTGCCAACAGAAGATTAAGTATACCTCAAGGATTTTTAGCATGTGATGCAATATTAGGCATTGCAATAAATGTATTTAACGGAATGGTTGTAAACGAAAAAGTTATAGAAAAACATATAAAAGAAGAATTACCGTTCATGGCTACGGAAAATATAATAATGGAGTGTGTGAAACGAGGCGGAGACAGACAAGAACTTCATGAAGAGATAAGAACATTATCAATGCAGGCAGGGGAGCAGGTAAAGAAATTTGGCAATCCTAATGATTTACTGGAAAGAATGGCCGGCAGCAAAATAATAAATTTATCATCAGATGAAATTAATTCGATTGTTAATCCTAAAAACTTTATAGGAAGAGCTCCGGAACAAGTTACAGATTTTTATGAAGAAGTTATAAAAAATATATTAGAAGAAAATAAATCTGAATTAGGAATTGAAATTGAATTAAATGTATAAAAAATATGATTTTTTAATGGACAAATTTAATTTATAATTGTATAATAAAAATATCCCATAGATAAATGTTAAGCCTTATGGGATATTTTAAAAAATATAAACTTTGTCGCAAAATTATTATTTTGCGACAAATATATCATATAAAATCTAAAAATTGAGGCTGAAATTTGGCTTTTAAGCCGGTTTTATTAAACTTGATGACTTATTATATCAAATTTGATTAAAAATTGTTTAAACCTGTTTTATTTCCCTTGAAATCATTTTGACTTGTTTAATCTTGTTTGACGCAGTTTTTGTCTTTAACTTAGTTTTAATTTTTAATTATTTAGACTTTTTTATATTTTAATAATCTTTACATCAATAAAATTATATATAAATCTTAACATAAATTTATTTTTTAGGAGGTTTTTATGAACTACAATTATTATGATTTAGCGCCCTCCCCTATGTGCGATTTTTTAGAATATCTTATATCGATTAAAGGTAAATCTTTTAGAACTGTTCACGAATACTTTTTAGATCTCAGAACATTTCATAGATTTTTATGTCTCAGATATAAGCTTGTACCCTCAGATTCTGTTTTTGAAGAAATTGATATATTTCTAATTAATCTGGATATCATTAAAAAAGTTAATTTATTTGATTTACATGCCTTTATATCCTTTATTGACAAAGAGCGTGACAATACTAACCGAACAAAAGCCAGAAAGGTTGCCTGCTTAAAATCCTTTTACAGATATCTTCATAATGTCATGAGCATTGTACCTGAAGATCCTGCATCTAAGCTTGAAACCCCGAAAGCCAGTAAAAGGTTGCCTATACATCTTAGCTTGGAGCAATCTAAGGCTTTACTGGAATCTATCGACGGTCAGAACAAAGAAAGAAATTTTGCAATTATAATGATTTTCTTAAATTGCGGTGTTCGATTGTCTGAAATCGTAAGTATAGATATAAACAATTATAAAGACGAAACGCTGACTGTTATCGGTAAAGGAAATAAGGAACGTACAATTTATCTAAATTCTTCATGTATCGTATCTATAGATGAATATCTTAAAATAAGACCTGCTGCTATAGCCGGACATGAAAATGCAATGTTTTTAAGTAATCGAAGAACAAGAATTTCTCAAAGAGCTATACAGCATCTTGTTGAAAAATATTTAATTGCTGCCGGTTTAGGAGATAACAAATTTTCTCCTCACAAGCTAAGGCATACGGCTGCTACTCTGATGTACCAATATGGCAATGTTGATATAGTAGCACTCCAAGATATATTAGGACATGAAAGCGTTGCGACCACTCAAATATATACCCATATAAATGATGAAAGACTTAAACAGGCTGTTAAGAGCAATCCTCTGAGTACATATATGGATGATACCGACAAAGATAATACATAGTTCAAAAACCGAACAACGTTCGAACAGCATACATAATTTACTAAAACTAAAAAACAATAGATAAGTTCCTCTCTTCTCTATCGTTTCTTAGTTTTTTTCTTTAGTAAATAGGGATTAATAATGTGTCTCCGGGATATATTTTTCCATTTTGTATGTTGTTCAGTTTTTCTATCATATGTATAAACTCATCTATCCTTAAATGATTATCATAATCAGCCGCTATTTTCCATAATGTATCTCCGTGCTCAACATATACGCTTTTGTATGTAACGATATTTGCTGAATATACTTTTGTAAATGATGAAAGCATCAGAAACAACATAATGCTTACAAGCAATACTAATAAGAAAGCAAAAGCTTTAAATCTTTTAATATTTGTAACTCTATATCTATTTAATATTATCATTTTTTCATCTCCTCAACCGAATGTTTGTTTGGTATATCTAAATATTATCAGAACAAATGTTCCTTGTCAATACTTTTTTTTCAAAAAATCCAAACAAATGTTTGAATTTTATCTTCTGCTGTGCTATAATAGCCATAGTATTATAAATGGCTCGACATAGTCTTCATTGTCGAGATTATATGGAGGTAATTTTATGGCTTATGAAGATTTAAGTGATATTCAAATTAAAATATTAGCATACATTAAGCAAGAACTTTCTGTCAAAGGATATCCCCCATCAGTCAGAGAAATGTGTAAAGCAACCGGACTTAATTCCACTTCATCCGTACATGCACATTTAACTACTCTTGAAAAAAAAGGTTATATAGTAAAAGGAAATAATAAGATGCGTGCTATAGAGGTTGTCGATGTTGACAATCAATATGCGGATTTACCAAAAAGGGAAATAGCTCATTTGCCTGTTTTGGGAAATGTTGCTGCCGGCTCACCTCTTTTGGCTGTTGAAAATGTAGAAGATTTACTTCCTGTTCCGATAGATTTTATCGGTAACAGTGATTCATACGTACTTAAGGTTAAAGGTGACAGTATGATTGAAGCCGGAATATTAAACGGAGATTTTATTATCGTCAATCAGCAAAATACTGCTAAAAATGGTGATATTGTTGTAGCCTTGATAGATGATTCCGCAACTGTCAAAACATTCTATAAAGAAAAAGATTATATTAGACTACAGCCTGAAAATAGCTCAATGGAGCCGATTTTAATTAAGGATCCTCATATATTGGGAATTGTTAAAGGAATTATAAGAAAATATAAATAAGCTATTAAACGCATAATAATAATATTATTATGCGTTGCTGATTTTAATGCACTGCAAATTTAATTTGTTTAACGCATTTTAATGTCTTTTAAGATAGTATTATCACTTTGATATTTTATATTAGGAGATTTACATGGAAAAAATATTACTTATAAATGATATTGATCATATAAAAAATTATATTGATAAATACAGTATGGATCATATACTCAGCGGCCAGATCAATAAATTTGAAAGTCATTCTAAATTTAATTTGATTTCTTTTGATTGGTATGACATTAACGATACAAAAGCAGGTCCCTCACAAATTATTATTCATTTTAGTCAAAAAAATCTATTTTTTATCTGTGAAGATGAAAGAAGTTTGAATATAGTCAATAAATTATTAAAAAAAGATGATTGTATTGAAAAAATGCTGTATAATTTTTTTGCTGATATAATTAATCAGGATACTGATTTTTTAGAGGCATTGGAAGAAGAAATAACAGAAACAGAAGATGATTTACTTTGTTCATCCAAAAAGGAATATGCCGGTATTATAATTTCCTACAGACGCAAGCTGTTAAAGCTGAAAAAATATTATGAACAGCTTAACAGTATATTTGAAGGTTTTGTACAGAATGAAAATAAATTGATTTCAGAAGATAATTCCATATACTTTAATATATTAGACAACAGGATTGACAGATTATTTTATAATGTATTAAATATCAGAGATTATGTAACTCAGGTACGTGAAGCATATCAAGCGCAAATAGATATAGATCAAAATAATATAATGCGTGTATTTACAGTTATAACATCAATATTTCTTCCTCTTACATTAATAGTCGGCTGGTACGGGATGAATGTCCAAATGCCTGAATCCTCATGGAAATACGGTTATCCATTTGTAATAGTATTGAGCCTTATTGTAAGTTCAATATGCTTAATTATATTTAAACGAAAAAAGTGGTTTTAAGCCACTTTTCTTATTTTTATTATTTATTTCCACTTTATCGTATAGCTTCCCTTATGGTTTTTAGCCTCTAATCTTACTTTATATTTACCGTTGTCACTTATATTAACAGTAAAATTTTGTGTTTCTAAACTGTGTCCCTCGTAGATAGTTTCACCCTTATCACTCTCAATATACAAATCTATTTTGCCTGATTCTGTCGTAATATCCACCTCAACTTTAATTGTTTCGACTTCTTTTACGGTAAATTCTTTATTTTTATTGCCTGAGAATTTAGCGTATTTCATTGACATTGAATTCATTGTATTATTTTCAACCGAGCCTATGGTAAAATGTGTACCATAGGTGCACCCTGTACTAAGCAGCATAATAAATAATGTAAAAGTCAGTAAAATATTTTTTTTCATTTTTTTCATATACATTGTCCTTTTCATTTTAAATTTGATTTCTCTATTCATTTGTTCTGCCCGATTCCTTATAATTTTTAATTATAGCAGAATATTTTAAAATCGGTACAATTAAAATTAGTGCTATAATAAGAGATATCCACTTCCAGTAAAATATCAATATCAAGTCAAGAATTAATGTTTGTAAATACATATTTCTTATGGGAGTATAGTATTTAATTAAATCATCATAGCTGCTGTGGATATTAAATGGCTTGCCATCTCTTTTTTTCTCTAAAATCAATAACTCTTTATTAAATCCTCCCGGTGAAGTAGCTATCTTGCCTCCGCCCCTTGAGAAAAGTCTTAAACGCACCTTTCCGAAAGAATAATTCAAATTAATATTTTTAGTAAATGTCTTATATCCAATGCTCTCAAGAAAATCTCTATATTCACATATTTGTTTATATGATTTATCAGCTACAAATTCTACGCAATATTCATATTCATCAGGATTGCATGTTTCAAATTCGTACAAAAGCTTTTTTACATTCATAAGTCTATATCCTTTTCTAGCCATATCATTCAGCCATTTTTGCTGAGAGTCTAAAAAGCTGAAAAAATATCTATACTTCTTTATTATCATTCCTATTCCCTCCTATTATTTTTTCTGCAATAATATATACTTCATTAAGTCTTTTCAGCTCAGTTTCTGAAATTCTTTTACCCTGCTCAGTAATTATATATTCTTTTTTTCTTACATCCGAATCATGAATACGGGTATCATCATTGTATAAGCTAATCCATCCCTTTTTCAGCAAAGTATTTATAGCTCCGTATAGAGTTCCTGCTCCTAACGAAAGCCTTCCTGCGGTTTCATTTTCAATAAATTGCATAATTCCATACCCATGATTCGGCTTATATAATGATAAAAGAATAAAAAATGTGGTTTCGGTCAACGCACCACCCTTAACATTATCTCTCATATAATTCTCCATTTATTACACTATACTTTATATCGTTTACTGTAATAAAACTATATCACTAAACGTAATAATTGTCAATAAAAAAATTCTGATAATTTTTATCAGAATTCTAAATATCTCATATTTTAGAAATTTTCAAAACTACTGTTTATTTCATCAAACACTTCATCAGAAAGTAATGCACCCTTTGTTTCTACAACAGCAGATGAAACCAAATTAGCAATTTTAATTGATTTTTCTATACTGTATTTTTTATAATAACAAGCTATGATTGAACCTATGTGCGCATCTCCTGCTCCTATTGTATCTATTTGCTCAACCTTAACTGCATCAATATGATTTGACTTTTCATTTTTATAATAACAAGCGCCGTTGCTTCCGCAGGTCACTATAATTATATTATCAGTTAATTTATTTAACAATTTTACTGCTTCAATTAAATTATCTTTTTTTGTAAATTGATATGCTTCATCATCATTTAGATGCAATATTGGCGATAGCTTAAATATCCTATCCAGCAATTCAGTCGATATAGAATTAATTCTTGGACCGGGTGCAAAAAATATCGGTATATTATTATACTTTTCCAAAAATTCTACTATTTCAGAGCCTGTAGCATCTTCTATTTCAAGTCCGCAAATATAAATAGCCTCTATTTGTGACATATCTATTGTCTCAAGCCATTCCTTATGTATTAAATATTCCGCACCGTGATTAGATATAAAGGTTCTTTCTCCGGAGGGCTCAACAAAGCAGTAACAGCAGCCGTTATCCATATCAGGTGTCGGTACAGGTGTGAAAATATTTCTTGCTTTTAATTCCTTTCTGACAAAATCACCGTACATTCCTGTTCCTATCGGTGAAAACAAGATATATGGAACATTAAAATGTCTTATCGTATCTGACACGTTATAGGCACAACCGCCAAGAGACATTTCTTGAGATATAATATTAACATCTTGTCCGGTCCCTGGTAAGAAGTCTACATTTATTATGATATCAACAACTGTTGAGCCTATTACTAATATTTTTTTCATTATAAAACTCCAATGTCTAATTTATTTTCGCTTACTTCCCAATTCCACGAGCCTTAAATAATGCGGTATATCCTCTTGTATCGGATAAATTCTGAACGGTGCGCAGCAACAGCCGCAATGCCACTTTTCTTCATTTTCAAATATATATTTTACACCATATTTACAGGTATCATTTATCCTGTTCTGACATCCTTTCTCAGTATGCCTGAATATATCCGCTATCCTGTCAGGACATTTTTTAAGATATTCCATACATTTTTCAGCATTGCGTATACGCATTTCAAGTATCAAGTTTCCCTCAAATGAAGTAATGGCAAAATTATATGCTGATTTTGATTTTTGTTCATAATATCTTATACTCGGTCCTTCATGACTATCACCCTTACCTGTATAAAAGCCTTTATCGGTAAGTATTTTATCCATTATCTCTACAAAGTCCCGTTCGGATTCATTATGCAGCTTATCTGATACATAATAAACTCTCTCTGCTAAATTACAATGTTTTAAATCATCTTTTAAAACTTTATAATTCCAGCTTATAAATCCGTTACTGAACGCTATGGCATGTGAAAAATGATTTTTTACATTCTTTAGCTGGATATCTACAACTTTTTTTGCAACTAAAGACAGAACTCTCAATATGTTACGATTATCAGGATAATCAACTTCAAATTTTTTTAAAGATGGAGGGATTTTATAATCCTTAAGCCCGGTAAATATAAATCCGTAATCAGCTAAAGCTTGTATCAGAAAACCGGTCTTCTTAACCTTATTTATTGCTCTGAATTTTTCCGCATCAATAATAAACATATCATTTTCAAGCTCACAGCAATAAAACATGTACAACATTAAATAAAATATATCCCACGGTTTAGATTTCGCTTCCCGTCCCTCTTTTGAATAGTAATTATATTCACTATGCTTATATAAAGCGAATCCAAATTGTTCGGGGCTATGTGATATATCAGTATATATTTGATAAAATATATCATGGACTTGTCTGAAAGCTGATTCAAACTCCTTAAAATCCAAGTCCTTTAAGAAATCTTCATGTATTTCAAACTTGTCCGGTACATCAACCAATTCATTACGGCGTATAATTGCCCATTTACTGATTATATAATCATCACCCATGACAAAATGCTCCTTTTTATATGTTTTTGCTTATAATATCTAATTTATTTTCTATCCCATCATATTCAAGCATTTTCTGCAATGATATCATAACACCGAGCTTAGCATGGTCATAAAATAAACCGCCTTGAATATATGCTATATATGGCTCTCTGATCGGAGCATCGGCACTTAATTCTATTGATGATCCAGATACAAAAGCACCTGAAGCCATAATTACTTCATTTGTATATCCAGGCATATCCCACGGAACAGGTGTCACATGAGCATCAACAGGCGATGCCGCTTGTATTGCCTCGCAAATTTTTATGACTAAATCAGGATTTTTGAATTTAATAGCCTGAATTATATCACTTCTTTTATCATCAAGACTCGGAGTAATTTCATAACCCAAAGAATTAAATACTCCCCCGAACAGTAATGCTCCCTTTAATGCCTCACTTGCTATATGCGGTGCGAAAAATAAACCCTGCAGAGTATTTCTTGTAGTTCCGAAGGTTAAGCCTATTTCTTTTCCTACTCCCGGTGCTGTAAGCCTGTTTGCAATTCTGTCAATTATAGCCTTTTTACCCGCTATATATCCTCCTGATAATGCAATTCCGCCACCAGGATTTTTAATCAATGATCCTACCGTAACATCAGCACCTATATCCGATGGCTCTAATGTATCTATAAACTCTCCGTAGCAGTTGTCAACCATTATATATATATCAGGATAAACCTCTCTTATTCTTTTTATAGCAGACTCAATTTTTTCCATTGTAAATGCCGGTCTGAAGCTATATCCCGTCGAACGCTGAAACATAAGAAGTTTGGTTTTTTCTGTTACGGCACTGATAGCAGCCTCCGTATCTATGCTAAAATCCTCTTTAAGCGCTATCTCCTTATAGATAATCCCAGCTTCTTTTAAATTACACGGCTCATCATTTTCTTCTCCTAGAACAGTTAAAAGTGTATCATAGGGCTTGCCTGTAACTGCAATAGCTTCATCTCCATATTGAAGTATTCCGGACAATGTTAAATACAAGGCATGAGTCCCTGAAGCTATAGAAGGTCTTACCAAAGCGTCTTCAGTATGAAATACTGATGCAAAAATACTTTCAACCTTTTCTCTGCCTATATCACCATAACCATATCCGGTATTCCAATAGAAGTGTGTATAATCCAGTCTGTTTTCCTGCATTGCCGATATTACCTTGTATTGATTGTACTCTCTTATTTTGTCTATATCCGGAAAATACTTTTCTTTAATTTCTGATTCTATATTAGTGACATAGTCATAAACTTTCTTAGTAATGCCAAATTGTTTACATAATATTTCTTCTGTCAACATATCTACCTCTATCTTTCTTTTACTCTAATTCCAATTCATTGTTGAATAATTTTATACTTACCGAAGGCATAATCGAGGAAATAGAATGTTTATAAATCATCATCTGCCCTTTATCCGATTCAAAATATATGACATAGTTATCAAACCCCTTGACTAATCCGGATATTTTAAACCCATTTAACATAAAAATTGTGATTTTAATCTTCTCTCTTCTAACATTGTTCAAAAATGCATCTTGTAAATTAATATTATTATTCATTAGAAATTCCTCCTAAAATATATTTATATATATTATTAATTATCGAGTCAATTTCATTTAAGTTTGTCAAATCAAACCATTTTATATTTGAATCTGCCTTAAACCAAGTAAATTGTCTTTTTGCAAATCTTCTGGTGTTAGTTTTTAGATTTTCAATCGCTTCTTCTTTTGTCTGTGTACCTTCCAGGTAAGGTATAATTTCCTTATAGCCAATTCCTCTCATTGAAGTCAAATTTTTAGTATAGCCTTTATCCATCAACACTTTCACTTCATCCGTCAATCCACTCTCGAGCATTAAATCTACTCGCTTGTTTATCCTTTGATATAAAATATCTCTGTCCATTTCAAGCCCTATTACAATACAGTCATATTTTTTACTTGGTTTTCTTATGTCTGTATTTGTTTCTGAAAATTTTCTGCCCGTTATATGACATACTTCTAAAGCTCTTATTACTCTTTTTACATTATTTTTGTGTATTTTCAATGCTGATTCGGGATCTATGCTTTTCAAAAGTTCGTGCAGTTTATCTGTTCCGTGCTCTTTATGATAATCTGTATAATATTTCTTGATTTTTTCATCGGATTTGACCGTTCCGAAATCTAAATCATAAAGTAAAGAGTTTACGTACAGACCGCTGCCGCCGATAACTATAGGAAGCTTTCCCTTAGAGTGAATATTATTAATGTGCATTTCAGCTGTTTTTTGAAATTCTGAAACAGAAAATTCCTCATCGGGATCAATAAGATCAATCATATGATGCTTTATACCGCAGGATTCTTCCTCTGTTACCTTTGCAGTTCCGATATCCATAAACTTATATACCTGCATTGAATCGGCAGATATAATTTCAGTATTGAATTTTTTTGCGAGTTCAATGGAAACGTAGGTTTTGCCTACTGCGGTAGGCCCGACTATAACTAAAATTTTGCTGTTCATTCTATAGCTGTATCCTTTCAAACATTCTTTCTACTTCGTATTTTGTCATTTTTATAATTGTAGGCCTTCCGTGAGGGCAGGTGTAAGGGCTTTTTGTATTTGACAAATCTTCAATAAGCCTCTTAATTTCCATAGCATGTAAATTATCTCCTGCCTTAACCGATTTAACACACGCATTTTTTATAATTTTGTTCATTTCAATATCCAGACTGCTGTTTTTTCTGACCTCTTTTATTGAATCCAGAATAGTAAAAAACAAGTCTTTGATATTAACTTCAATAAACATTATAGGTATACTGTTTATGAGTATATCATTAATTCCGAAACTCTCGACAGGCATTCCGATTTTTTCAAAAAATTCTTTGTTATTTATTGCTAAATAGTAATCCTCATAAGACAAATTTATAACCTCAGGTATCAATAATTCCTGCAATATAATGTTTCTGTTTTCTATTTGATTTAAAAACATTTCATAATTTATACGCTCATGTGCCGCATGCTGGTCTATTATATAAAATTCATTTGTCAGATTACTTTCGCATAAAATATATGTACTGAATAACATTCCAATCACTTTAAGCTGTGATATGGTAATTTTATCATCCGTAGCCTTAATAGAATTGATATCCTCAATTTCACTGAGGCTGTTATTATAAGATTCACCAGAATATTCAATAACTTTTACACTTCCGACTTCATTATCGGCACTGATACTATTGATATCAACACTTATTTGTTCTGAAACAGAATTATTATCCAAATTAACGCCTTCATTATAATTTGAAGTGTCTTCTTTTAAAATCTCATCACCAAATTCTCTATTGGAACTGCTTATATTTTCAAATACATCTTGGAATTGAGACTCAGTCTTATATTCAATTTTATTTTCAGTATTTTGATTATTTTCAGATTTTATTCCGCCCAAAGAATTATCAAATTTTTTAAGACTTACATCGCTGAATAAATCATCTTTTATCTCACTGCTATTTCCAATATTTTTTTTATCTTGCCTGATAAATATTTCATCAAGAGAAACTGTGTTTTTACGCTCATGCTGATTATAAGAAGGATTTTTAACAATAGTTTCACTTCTGACTTCTTTTACTAAATTAACATTCTTTAGTGCCTTATATATAGCGTTTTTAAGTTCATTCAAAATCTTTTCTTCATCCTTTATCCTGATTTCTGTCTTAGCCGGATGAACATTAACATCTATCAAATCAGTATCAATATCAATTTTTAAAAAGCATGCCGGATGCTTATCCTTTGGAAGCAAGGTATTATATGCCGCTTCTATAAAGAAATTAGCTCTTTTATGCTTAATAAATCTATCATTCACAAACAACAGCTGATATTTTCTGTTTCCTCTGTGATAGTTTAAATTAGTAGTATAACCGGTAATTTTAATATAATCACTCTCATAATTAACCTCTATAAGCGAACGCACCATATCTCTGTCATAAAGGCTTGAAAGTGCATTGAGCATATTTGTTGACTTAGGGGTTTTAAAAACTGTACTGTTGTTGTTTATGTATTTAAACGAAACATTTGTAGAGCAAAGAGATAGGCAAACAACTATTTCGTTGATATTTGTGCTTTCCGCTACATCGCTTTTCAAAAACTTAAGGCGCGCGGGTACATTGTAGAATAAATCAGTGACGATTATAGTAGTACCTACAGGACAGCCGATATCCTCCTTAAGTATTGTTTTACCGCCTTCTATTATCAGCTTGGTGCCGGATATATCATCAGCAGTTCTCGATATAACTTCAACCTTGGCAACAGCCGCAATACTTGCCAGTGCCTCGCCTCTGAATCCCAAAGTATGCAGACTGCCTAAATCTTCGGCACTGTTTATTTTACTTGTATAGTGTCGTTTAAAAGCATCCTCTATTTCGTCTTTTTTTATCCCTGTACCGTTATCGGTTATTCTGATAAATTTCTTGCCGCCGTTTTTAATTTCAATTATTATTTCGTCGGCTTTAGCATCAATAGCATTCTCTACAAGCTCCTTTACTATTGATTTTGGACTTTCTATAACTTCTCCGGCTGCAATCTTATTTATCGTATTATTATCTAACTGTTTAATTATACTATTCATTAAAATCACCCGATCGTTTTAGATTTTTTAATCAATTCGTTCAACAAATTCATTGCATCCATCGGAGTCAATGAATTTACATCTATATTGTTGATATTTTCCTCTACAAAGTCTTTATATTTATTGTCCGTCTCTGTATTTTCTAATCCTGCAAACATTGATAATTGAAATTTATCTCTTATAAGCTCCTTTTTCTTATTAGAAGTAAAAGGTCTGTTTATATCATTTTCTTCAAGCTGTGATATGATTTCTTTTGCACGGTTTATAACCTCTTGAGGAAGTCCCGCAAGATTAGCTACCTGAATACCATAGCTCTTGTCCACGCTTCCCTCGGCAATCTTTCTGAGGAAAGTTATTTTATCTCCGGATTCTTTTATTAAAATTCTGAAGTTCTTTATACAGTCCATTTTGCCCTCAAGTTCCGAAAGCTCATGATAATGTGTAGCAAACAGCGTCTTTGCTTTAATTTTTTTAGTTATATATTCTACTACAGACCAGGCAATGCTGAGTCCGTCATATGTACTTGTACCTCTGCCGATTTCATCCAATATAAGCAAGCTGTTTTCAGTTGCATTTTTAAGTATATTAGATACCTCAGACATTTCAACCATAAATGTACTTTGTCCCTGAGCTAAATCATCACTTGCACCTACACGTGTAAATATCTTGTCTACTATGCAGATATCCGCTTCCTTAGCAGGTATGAAGCTTCCTACATGCGCAAGAAGTGTAATCAGTGCAACCTGTCTCATATACGTTGATTTACCTGCCATATTCGGTCCTGTTATAATGGACATTCTAAGCTTTTTATTGTCTATTACAGTGTCATTAGGCACAAACATCTCATTTTTTATCAGCTTTTCAATAACAGGATGTCTGCCCTCAATTATGTTTATATAGTTAGAGCTGTTAATCTTCGGTCTTACATAATTATTTTTAACAGCTGCTATAGCAAGGGAATTTATAGTATCAATTACTGCAATATCATGAGCGGTTTTTTGAATACGCGTAATCTGCTCCTTTATATATTGTCTTATTTCAAGAAACAAATTATACTCCAGCTTCATAATCTGTTCATCAGCATTAAGTATTTTTGATTCCATTTCTTTAAGTTCAGGAGTTACAAATCTTTCACAATTTGCTAAGGTTTGCTTTCTTGTGTAGTAATCCGGAGCATTTTTTACGTTTGACTGGCTTATTTCTATGTAATATCCGAATATCTTGTTATATCCTATTTTTAGGTTTTTGATGCCTGTTTTTTCACGCTCGGTATTTTGCAAATTAGATATCCATTCCTTGCCGTGAATCGATATCTCCTTAATCTCATCAAGCTCAGCATTAAATCCTGACTTAATGATTCCGCCCTCTTTAACAGATATAGGCGGCTCCTCAACTATCGCTTTTTCTAAAAGCTCGAAAACATCTGACAAAACATCAAACTTACTATATATTTCTTTAATCAGTTCCGCTTCGGTAAATGAAAGCTCTGACTTAAAGTCAGGTAAATTTGATATAGACTGCTTAAGAGCTATCATATCTCTTCCGTTGCAATTTCCGTAAACTATTCTTCCGATAAGTCTCTCTATGTCATATATTTTCTTCATATATTCTTTAATATTATTAGAAACCATAACGTTATCATATAGCTCTGACACGGAATCAAGTCTTTGATTTATTAAACTTTGTGATCTTAACGGCTCCTCTATCCATTTTTTAAGAAGTCTGCCGCCCATTGCAGTCATAGTATAATCTATTATATGATAAAGAGTGCCTTGTCCCTTTTTCCCGCGCATTGTTTCCGTCAATTCAAGATTTCTTCTGGTGCTGCTGTCCAATTGAACATAATCACCGATTTTATAGCTCTGAATCTTATTTATATGCTCCAAAGAGATTTTTTGAGTTTCATATAAATATTCCAAGATAATGCCAAGTGCCATAATAGCATTGGAATTATCAGACATTCCAAGTGTTTCACTTTTTAAGATATTATCTAATGAAGCCGAGTTAAAATGCTTTAATATAAGCTCCTTATAATCTTCAAATGTATTTATTTTACCAAGACAATTTATCTTTGCATCTATTATATCGTTATGTATAAATGAATTGGAAATAGTTTCAGATGGATTGATTTTTATAATCTCTGCTGTAATTGTATCTTTTAAAGCATTTATATTGTATGAATCATATTCAGTAATCAGCAAATCGCCTGTAGACACGTCAACATAAGCCATACCAAAGCTATTGCCGTTAAGATATATACTGCATAAATAGTTATTTGCCTTATCATCAAGCATATTCTGGTCAATTATCGTACCTGGGGTTATAACTCTTACAACATCTCTTTTTACTATTCCCTTTGCTGTTGCGGCATCTTCCATCTGCTCACAAATAGCAACCTTTAAACCGTTTTCTATCAACTTGGGTATATAATTATCTATGGCATGATGAGGAACTCCGCACATAGGAGCTCTCTCTTCCAGACCGCAATCTCTGCCTGTTAATGCTATTTCAAGTACCTTTGATGCAACTATAGCATCATCGAAAAACATCTCGTAAAAATCCCCGAGTCTGTATAAGACGATACAATCCTTATAGTTTTCTTTTAATTCCAAATATTGCTGCATCATAGGCGTTAGTTTATAAGTCATTATCTAACCTCCAAAACCTAAAATATAGTCCCTTAAACATTAATAATATTATTTTCATTTATAATATTATCAACAATAGTTCCCTCGAGGAAAAATGTTTTTGCACTTTCGATTTTTATCTTTACGACCTTGCCTATTAAGCTTTTATCTCCTTTAAAGTGGACTAATCTGAAGTGCTCTGTTCTTCCTGTCAAAAACTCATCTGAGCCTTTACTTACTTCATCTACAAGTATTTTATATGTTTTGCCTATACATTCTTCGTTTTTGTCAAGCACTATAGGATACAGTTCATCCAAAAGAATGTTAAATCTTTTATGCTTTTCATCTTCAGGTATTTGATTCTCCATAAGGGCCGCCTTTGTTCCCTCTCTCGTAGAATAAAGGAAAGTAAATGCCGACTCATATTGCACAGTTTTAACTAAATCAACTGTTTCCATAAAATCTTCTTCTGTTTCTCCCGGGAAACCTACAATTATATCTGTAGTAATTGCTGCGTCCGGTATTTCTTGTCTTATTTTTTGCACAAGCTCAAGGTAATGCTCTCTTGTATAATTTCTGTTCATATCCCTTAAAATCTTTGTACTTCCCGATTGAACAGGTAAATGCACATGATTGCAAAGCTTATCTGATTCCTTGATAGCCTTAATCAAATCATCTGATAAATCCTTAGGGTGAGATGTCATAAATCTGATAAATTCTATGCCTTCTATTTCACTGACTGCTCTTAATAAATCAGCAAAACTGTATTCTCTTGAAAGACTTTTTCCATAGGAGTTGACATTTTGGCCAAGCAAGGTTACTTCCTTGCAGCCGCTATTGGCCAAATCTCTGATTTCATTTAAAATATCCTCAGGCTCTCTGCTCTTTTCTCTGCCTCTTGTGTAAGGAACTACACAGTAAGTACAAAAATTGTTACAGCCGTAAGTTATATTAACAAGTGCCTTATGAGCATATTTTCTCGCCTTTGGCATTTCCTCATGTATTTCATCTGTATTTTCTATTATGCTGACAGCCTTTAGCTTCTCAATCTGAGCCTTTCTTATCAAATCCGGCAGCTCGTGAATATTGTTAGTTCCGAAAATTATGTCTATAAAAGGGCATCTTTTCAGGGTTTGCTTTCTAACCTCTTCCTTTTGCATCATACATCCGCAGACAGCTATAAGCATATCAGGATTTTTTCTTTTAAGACCTTTTAAGGCTCCAAGCTTTCCGAATACTTTCTGAGCCGCATTTTCTCTTATTAAACATGTGTTTAAAATAACTAAGTCTGCTTTATTATTATCTATTTCTTTATATCCTATTGAATTTAACATACCGCATATTTTTTCAGAATCGTGCTCATTCATTTGACATCCGTATGTTAAAATATGAAAAGTATTACTCATTGATTTCCTCCGTTAATTTCCTGCATTTTCAAAATATTTATAAACTTGTTGATTAGTTTCATGCAGGATCTGTAGACAAATGTCATATCGTTTAATTATATCATTCTTAATACTTGATTTCAACAAAAAAACTATCTATAAAATCAGATAGTTTTTTGAATAGTCTTTGAATATATACCTATTTTTATGATATTAAATTAATTTTAATAATTTATAAAACCTTTATCGAAGTTATATATAATTTCTCCACCTACAGATGTCCCGTCATATGATTTAGAGTAAGATAATTTGTTTTTATCTGAATCAAGGTTTAATATATAGAAACAGTAATCCTTATCTATTTCCTGTTTCTTCATATTAAGCAGATTAATTACTACAAGTGAACGATTATCGCTTTTATGAGTCGTACTATAATAGTTGTATTCTTCATTATATTGTATAACAGAAGAACCTGTTTGATAAATCAGATAGCCTGTTATTGGGTCAATATAATAATTGTCATACGGACAGCTTACTAAATCTGCTGTAAAGCTGAGCCTTTTATTGATTAAATCTATATTTACAGTATCAACAAGCATATTATCACTCTTTATAGTTAAAAATATATTCTTATCAAATTGCATTGTATAATAATCAGCTATTTCAAGCGCAGACTTATCAAACTTGCTCAAAAGTCTATCAGAATAAATATTCTCATCAATTATACAATTAAAATTTTCATCATAAACTTTCAATTCTCCGCTATTAGATACTATGCATAATGTCTTTTGATTATTAGTCAAAAACATCTTATCTGCGTTATCAGATATCTTCTCATAATTATCTTTGTCAATCTTCCACAGCTCATAGTTAAATTTATCAGAATCTTTTTTACCAATCTTTACAATTTGATACTTTGATTTATCTGTATTGAAAATTTGACAAAGCTCTATATCATCTATGCTTATAGTCTTATCATTATTTTCTATGATAGTATTTTTAATACTATTTAGGTAAGTCATCCTATTCTTATCTATATAAAAACCTATATCTATTGTCAGCTTAGAAGATTCAGAACTACCATTCTCTTGAGAATATGTAATTATATCTTCGTTTGATTTTGTCAAATTATAGGAAATATAATCAGTCAAATAAAATTTTTCATTTGTTCTTAAATTATATATGTAATTTCCGAACTTTTTATTGATATATAATTCTTGATAATATCCGTAAAGATCACCGGTAAATACTGAGTTTTCAAAATAAATATATCCTAATTCTTTATTTATGACTTCATTTGACCAGAATTTTATCTTATCATATTCCTGAACTTGCTTATTTTCTAAATCAACACAAAATATATCCATACTAGGTCTGGTTGCAGGTCCTATAAGAATATAAAGTTTTCCAAAGTCTAAATCCCACCAATATTCTGCCAGTTCCTCAACTGTATAATACCAGAAAGTATTTATATCATCATTACCAAAAAAATTATGACTTAGAACTATTTTATCATTCTCCAATAGAGAAAAAGATTCATTTCCATTATATATCAGTACATATTTATTGTCAGGACTTTTCGAAAAACCCGTATATTTAGATTCATATATTACATCATTACTGCTGTCAAATTTCACTATATATCCTGGATATCCTGATATCATCAGATAGCCCTTATCTATCATATTATATACAGAAAGATTATTTTGATTATAAAGCAATCTTTTACATTCTCCGTTTTCATATCGCCACAGTTCAATAGTTGAGTTGCCATATCGTTCATATTTATTATTGTAAATATGATACCCCGGTATATTAACTATTACATAGCTTAGATTTTTATATCCTATTGAAAATATTGCTTCTGAATCAATATCATAATTATCCTTTATAAACTTTGATATTTTTTGTGCAGCTTCTTCATCAATTTTTAGCGTACTGCCGGCATTTTCAGGTCGCATATTTTCAGAAAACATTTGTGTATATGCAAGATTTTCTTTAGTTCTGATATCTTTTGTTATTATTTTGCCGTTTATTTCTATTTTATTGTCTTTTGTAAAATTATAATCATATTCTGATTGATTGCTTGATTCAAGCTTATCTACGACAAACATTTCCTGAGTATAGATATTTCTCAAATATAAAAACTTATCTTTATCATCATATTTATACTCAATTTTGTTATAAGCACTTTCCAAAAAATCATACTCACTCATATCATTTTCCGGATGTCTGTGCTCGGGATATATATAGCTTGATACATATAAAACGTCTCCTGTATCAGGGTTAAATTTAAAGCTCTCATCGCCGTAATATCCATGTTTATCAAATGAATATTCCTTTATATCTAAACCGGATAAATCTATTTTATAGAATAAATTTTTCAAACTGTTTAAAGAATAACTTACAAACAACATCTTATCATCACTTGAAAATTCCAATGAATTGATAGGATTAAGCTCTGATATATTCTGCTCCGTATACTCATCCACGGTTAGCTTATCATTGTATATAGTTTTATTTTCCTTAAAAATAGTTAAAGAGAAATTATTCAAAACTGCAAAATATTCATTTTTATTTGAAAATTTAATTGCAGAATCATTGAAGCTATAAAGTTCATTGACCGAATCATTCTCAAAATCATTAATATATACGATATTATGCTTTAACTTAGAATTGATATCATCATAATATATATACAAAAATTTTTCGCTCTCGTGCAATTCTATATAATCCTTTTCAAACAACAGCTTTATATCTTCATTTTCTCTGTATTTATATAGCTTTTGTATCTTATTATCCTCAGACAAACAGATAAAATAATAATTACTATCTATCTGTACAAGGTCTTTAATAAGCTTTTCATCTGATATACTCAATTTTTCTAATATATCATTAATTATTTTATTATCAGCGATATAATCTTTTGAGCTTTCAGATACAGAACAACCGAACAGTGCAAAGACTATCACGGTTAAAATTGTTAAAATTATTAATAGCTTTGATATAATTTTCATAATATACGACTCACCTCGAATTAATTATACTATATATTCATTTACAATAAAACCCATATATAATTGATTGTTATGATTAAATTATTTCTTATTCCTTGTTTCATACAACATTACGCATTATTTTTGATTTAACGCTAAATTTTTTCAATATGTTTACATTATCGCACATTTATAGTATAATAAAAATCGATTGAAAAGTAAAAATTATTTTTATACAAAATTTAAAATATTAATTACCATAATATACGAGGTGGAAAATGAATTTTAGCTATTTATTAGGCTTTAGCATATCTCTTGTCCTAATGCTTGTTGCTACTCCTAAGATGATTCAATTTGCAAAGAAGATTAATTTTGTTGAGCAGCCTAATTTGCTCGCCAGAAAAATCCATACTGAACCTAAGCCATATTTGGCATCAGTTTTAATATTCACAATATTTTGGATTGTTTTTATGTCTGTATCAAGAGATTTTTCAACAGATATATTATTGATTTTTATAAGCTCATTTTTAATATTTTCTATAGGTATAGTTGATGATTGGTATAAAATCAACAGAAAAGATTTGCGTGCATTGCCAAAGCTTTTAATACAGATCCTTGCCTGTGCATTGGTATTTTGGGCAGATATAAGATTCGAAGGATTCTATTTGCCTATATATAATATTCATGTTGCTTTACCGATATGGCTCCAATTTATATTCACTATTTTATGGCTGTTCGGTGTTACAACCGTTATAAACTTCACAGACGGAATTGATGGTTTGGCAGGAAGCATTTCCTGTATTTCGGCGGCAACGTTATTTATTGTCGCACAGATAAAAGGATATCATTCATATGCACTTATATCAGTAGTTCTTGTCGGAGTATGCCTTGGATATTTAAAATACAATAAATTTCCTTCAAAAATTCTTATGGGAGATTCGGGTGCAACCTTTTTAGGCTTTATGCTTGGCGTGATTTCTCTTGGAGGAGTTATGAAACAAGCGACTATTTTGTCAACATTGATTCCTATAATTGCTTTGGGAGTTCCTATATTTGATAATATATACGTGGTATTTATAAGGATAAAAGAAAAAAAACCAATATATGTAGGAGATAACAGCCAAGCTCATTACAGGCTGATGAAAAAAGGCTTAAATCAAATGCAGACCGTTATGTTTTTAGGCTTAATTTCCTTGAGTTTAGGCTTATTCTCAATTATTATTGCACTTTTAAATTATTAGAATATTCAAGGGCTGAGATTGTTTAATTGTATAATCTCAGCCCTTTTTATCAGATATATTTATAACTCAATAAAAATTACAGGATAATCTGCTATTTTTTCAAACCCGCATGATATTGCCGTATTTACCGAAGCCAGATTGTTCTTCCAACATTCCCAGTATACCGTAAGATTTTTTTTACTTGCTTCATTCAGAAACATCTCAGTCATTTTTTTAGCTATACCCTTATTCTGATGCTCTTTTAATACTTCTATACCAATTGCTATTTCATTTTTTGAAGGATATTCGCTTGTGTTTTTTTCACGCTATCACCTCTATTGATTTTTGATTTTTTTTATAAGTTTTTCTTTCTTGGTATAAGCTGATTTTTGCTTTCCAAATGTATTTTCCTCTCTGAGCTGCAAATATCTTTTCCATCTCTTTTCATCAAGAATTCCCGTATTTAAAGCATGCTTAACTGCACAACCCGGCTCGCTTTTATGAGAACAATCTGAGAATTTACATTCATTTATCAAGTCTTCTATATCAGCAAACGTACTTTTTATTCCTTCTTCCGCATTCCACATTCCAAGTTCTCTCATACCGGGAGTGTCAATTATCATAGTTTTATCAAGCATAATCAACTGCCTGTGGGTAGTTGTATGCCTGCCCTTAGAATCATCTTCACGTATACTGTTTACATTCATAATATTTTGACCGGCAACAGCGTTAACAAGACTTGATTTTCCGACACCTGATGATCCTAAAAACACTAAGGTTTTTCTTTTATTAAAGTATTTTTCTAAGGATTCTAATCCGAATCCGGTTACAGAACTCACAGCAGTAACATCTATATCTGTATACTGCAATTTTAATTCTTCAACGTAATTTTTATAATCACTGTTCAAGTCAGCCTTAGTGAGTACAATTACCGGCTCAGCGCCGCTTTGAATTGCAGCTCCTATATATCTCTCAATCCTGTTTATATTAAAGTCCTGATTTAATGAAACGATAATAAAAACATAATCAAAATTTGCAGCAACAACTTGCTCTTTTATTGTTTTAACATAACCCACAGCATGACCTGAGAAATCTGTTCTTGAAAACTTGCTTTTTCTTCTACACAATTTCGAGATTAATGAATCACCGTATTGATTGTACTGCAAATAAACAAAATCACCAACTACAGGCATATCACAGTCATATTTGATTTCTTTGTAAAAAGTACCTTTTAGCTTTGCGTTAATCTCTCCGTGTTCACAAACAGCCTTATACATATCTCTGTGAACCTCTATTATTCTTGCAGGAATTAATCCTTCTTTTATCTCTTCTTCATAATCCGAATTCCAGCCGTATTCTTTTAAATCTATCATTATTTCCTCCGATTTTTACACAAAATTTCAAACTCTTTTTTAAAGAGCTTCCTTTTGTTGAAAAAGGTTTTTACATTTGTGCATGGAGCGTAATGTATTTTCATCGTTATTAAAAAAATCTTCCAATATTTCCTCCAATTTTGCACAAAAAAACTTGCCCATTGGCAAGTTCTGTTTTTGATGTATAACAGTATTCACAAAAGGGTATTTTCGGGTATACAAAATCAAGCTTTGACTTTGCACCCACAATATTAAATTACCTTAAAATCACCATAATAATATTCTTTGCCATAATTTAATCACTCCTTTGTAAATAAAATTGGAAAAATACTTCCATAGTTATTATATCATAGTCTCAGCAAGCTGAGCCATTTATAATATGAAAATATTCAAGTTTTGCTTGATTCTTCTCATATTATATCCTAATATTCTTAGTATTTCAAGAAAATTAATAAAATTTAAAATTAAATTTTTTCAATCCTTTTAAATAGTATATCTACTTTTGGAATTTCATAACCGATATTAACAGAATGCGGCTTCCATTCATCAGACAAATTTAAGCAACTGCATATTTTTTCAGATGAAAACGGAATGAAAGGTTTAAGCAATACTGCTAAATTAGCAATAATCTGTGAACAATTATATAGAGTGCTCTTACATTTATTTATATCATCTGTTCTTGTTATCCAAGGCTTTTGTATATCAAAATATTTGTTTGAATATCTTACAAATTCAAATATTTTATCCAGGGCATCTTTTAAATTTGACTCTTCAATATATGTTCCGCAAATTTCATATAAATCACTTATCCTTGCACTGATTTCATCATCTAATATTCCTTCAGGTATAAAGCTGTCAAAATATTTTTGTATAAAAACTAAGCTTCTGTTTACAAAATTACCGTATGCACCTAAAAGTTCTCCGTTATGGCTATTGATGAATTCATTCAAAGTAAAATCCGCATCTCTTTTTTCCGGGCCGTTTGCAATAAAAAAATATCTTATTGAGTCTGAATCATATTCTTCTATAATATCCTTAACCCATATAGCGTGATTTTTGCTTGTAGATATTTTACTTCCTTCTAATGTCGAATATTCACTGGATATTATTTCGTCAGGCAAATGATATCCGCTTCCGTTACAAATCAGTAATGCAGGCAGTATAATTGTGTGAAACGGAATATTGTCTTTTCCATGAACATAGTAATGCTTTGAATTTTCTCCCCACAGTTCCTCAAAGCTTTCCTTTCTGCTGTCAGCCAGCTCTTTGCTTGCAGACAAATATCCCAAGACATTTTCAGCCCAAATATATATTTTTTTATCTTCATAGCCTTTTTTAGGAACATCAATACCCCACTTAAGATCTCTTGTTATTGCTCTATCCCGCAAACCCTCATCTATATACCTATTAGACAGCGAAATTGCATTTTTTCTCCAGTTTTTTCTGCGATTTATATAATCTCTTAAAGTTTTTTCAAGTTTAGATATTGCTATATACAGATGCTTTGAATCTTTAAAAATAATTTCACTTTTACATACTGCACAGCTCGCATGTATAAGATTTTCAGGCTCTAACACCATACCGCAAGAATCACATTGATCACCTCTTGCTTCAGAATGGCAAGAAGGACATTTACCGAGTACAAATCTGTCGCTTATAAAATTACCACAGGTATTGCAATATGCCTGAGGAGAAATCTTTTCGTAAATATATTCACTCAAGTATAATTTCTCATGAAATTCTTTTACAAATTCCTTATGCTCACTTTTAGAGGTTTTGCTGTACAAATCATAGCTGAAACCCAATTTATCGAAACAATAAATAAATTCTTCATGATAAAAATTACTTATATCTTCCGCTGTTTTATTCTCCTGTTTTGCTCTGATTACTACAGGAGTACCATGACAATCACTTCCGGATACATAATATACAGTATCACCCTTTGCTCTGAAATATCTTGCGATTACATCCGCAGGAAGTAAGCCCGCAATATGACCTATATGCAATGACCCGTTAGCATAAGGCCAAGCGCCTCCAATTAAAATTCTCATAATTTATATACCTCATTTCTTATTAATTTGTTGTGATAAAAAGATAAATTAGTTTGATAATATTACCAATAAAAAAACCCTCCTCTCCGAAAAATTTCTTTTTCGGGGACGAGAGCATATACTTCGTGTTACCACCCCAAATTTGCTTGTATTTCACAATACAAGCCTCACATACTACGGATGAGAAATGATTCATCGATAGCATTACACTATAACGGGTGTTCCCGTCGCAGCCTAAACATAGATAATGTTTTCGGTACACTGCTCAAAGGCCATTTTCTGTAATATATGTATATACCCCATCTCAGCAATCAGGGCTCTCTGTAAAAACAAAATATTACATACTTTTCTCATCATCGCTTTATTTTTATAAATATTGTTATTTATATTATATTGTTTTCAATAAATTGTCAACATAAATTAAACAAAATAATAATTACTTAAAATAATCAATTATCCTTATCAAGTTCAAAAAATCTTATTAATTATGTACATCCATTGAAGGACAGTTTAAGCACAAACTATAAGGACAAACAAACCTTCATTGATAATTCAACAAGATTTCTTCTTATTTCATCTCTGCTTTGCCATTTGCGGGAATCCCATTCTACACCGCTTAAATCATCACCACCGGAAAGTATCTGTCCTAATTTCACAGCTCTGAATTTTGAAACAGCAAAAAGTGCTGCCGCTTCCATCTCCACAGTTACACATCCTTCTGATACCCTAAGCTTAATCTTATCCTCAGTTTCTCTGTAAAAAGCATCTGTTGTCCATGTTTTAGCTTTTATATATGGAATATTCTCTTTGTTCAATTGCTTTTCAATTATATCAATTGCTTCAGGATCGCATTCAACCTCTCTGGAAGGCTCTAAATAATGATATGAAAGTCCTTCATCTCTTACTGCCGAATAAGGAACGACCAGATGTCCTACTTGTATATCTTTTTGCAATACACCTGCAGCACCGCAAACTATAAATTTTTTAAACCCCATTGCGATTAATTCCTCTAATTGACCTGCTGAACCGGCAGCTCCTAAAAATCCCGCTACAATACCTATTTTTTTATTATCGTATTCAGTCTCATAAATAGGCAAAGATACAGAACATGTAACAAAAGTCCCTATTTGTCTCAATCTGTTATTTTCAAGCATTTTTTGAATCACATCGCCAAAAAACGCTATAACACAGAATTCAGGTACATCTATTTTTTTAATAACATTAGACGGCTCAATTTTCGCATATCTGTTATTGTCAAATTCTAATATAGGAAAATCTTTTTTGTTTAACATATTTTCAACCTCTATACTTTATTTTTCATTAATTAAAAATAATCTTAAATTAAAATTTAATATTTTCAGTATACTCACAAATCTTCTTATGTATAATATCCCATGCCTCTTCATTTTTTTCTTTATAATCCAAAGGCTCAAAATTGCCTGATGTAAGATTAACTGCCTTCCAATTTGCCGGTTTTTCACCTAAGTATGGTTTAAACCCAAACTTAATATATATATTAATTGCTTTATAGCTCCAAGTCTGAGAAGTCAAATGTATATATCTTTCATTTCCAAGCTCATTATATATATCAAGCAGCTTTGTCATCATTGCTTTAGATATACCTAAGCCTTGATATTCCGGAGAAACTGCAACCCAATGTATTCTCATTCTGTCATCTCCAAACATTCTTCCGTTCCATATACATGAAGTCGCAACAATCTCATCTTTATCGTTTTTAACAAATATCATTTGCTTATATAAATCTTCTTTATACGGAAGAAATTCCTTTGAAAACTGTTCTTCTGCTTCCTCCAATGCATCTGCCTGTTCTACCTCAAGCTGCAGCCTTGCCCATTCTTTTTCCAGTCCTTCATAATAATTTACAAAACTATAGTTTGACGGCAATTCAAATCTCGGATATATATTCGCATCAAATTTTTCCATTATAACTCCGATATGTTGAATTGATTTATCTAAACCTATATCTTCAAAGTTTTTTGACATATAATTTATCCCCCTTAATTTTTAATCGTATAATGATATTATTTGTTCGAGTGTAGCTTTCCAATCAGAATTATTTATTTTCAGATGTTTCCCGTTAAATTGATTTGTAACTGAAATATATTCATTCCCAATACAGTCTATCATTAAAAAATCTTGAGAATTATTAAAATCAATTTTGATTTCATATCTATCCTTATCATTAAATTGAACTGTAGAGGATAACTTTCTTGTGAAATCTGAGACTAAAATTAAATTTTTCAGCATGTCTATTTGTTGAGCATTAAGAATATATTCTTTTTGATTATTATCAAGATGATAGGATTTTACAATGCTCACAGAACAATCTGATGAAATCTTTGACACTCCCTCGATATCTTTTCCTTTTACATTAAAATATGAATATATAAATAATACAATGATAGATATAACAGCTATGCCTATTACTCTTTTATTTAATTTTTTCATAAAAATACTTTTCCTCCTATTTAAGAATATTCTATGTATGTCATGATTTACTTACTGCTTACATTAGAAAAATACATTAATAAAGCGTTATATTAATAAAACCAAAAAACACTCTTTTCCGAAACTTCAAGCCCTAATTTTTTCTGTAAATTTAAGGATTTATCATTATCTAAAAACACTTGTCCGAATGGTATCCAATCTTTTTTTAACATATACTCAATTAAAAAATTTTGAAGTGCCTGAGCCACACCCATATTTCTATATTCGGGAAGCACTTCCAAAAGTCCTATGCTTCCTTCACTATGTATACCTATAAATCCCATAAGAGCATTGTCTTTAAAAGCACCCCACATTTGTTTTTCATCAATCAAAAATGAAGTATAATCAAAATCCTCATCCATGGACTCATAGTTTTCTCTTACTATATTTTTATCCTTATTCTCTAAGAGTTTAATTAAAATATCCTTATTTAACTTCGGTGGATTAATACTCAGATATGCTGCCTGCCTGCATTCAAAGTAGTTTTTATAAGCAAATTTATCTTTAATTAAGTCAAATAACTCTTCTTGATGAATAACAAACAGCCCTTTTTGAGGAAGAGTATCAATTAATTTTTTTGCCAGATCAATGCTGTTAGTTGTAAGCATATAAGAATTGCTATTTTTTTCATGTATAAGAACACCGTCAGAATCTGCATACAATATATCACAGGTATTCCTTCTTATAGGCTCAATCATATCAATATGTAAAAGTTTATCTTTTCCTAAATAATCCAAAGCAAGTTGTATATTTTCATTAATTTTACCTATATCCATATTAAATTTCCTCAATCTGCTTTTATTTTTGCTATTCGCTTTTCAATAATCTGTACTCTACTCTGGTTTTAGCTTTTCCGTCGTGCCATTGAACATTTTTATGCTCAGCTTCTTTTATGAATCCACATTTCTGCATAACTTTTTCAGAGCCTATATTTTCCGATAGACAGCCTGTAGATATTCTGTAAACATCATTTTCCTCAAAAGCAAATCTAATAAGTTCCCTTACGGCTTCGGATACATATCCCTTAGACCAAAACTTCTCATGAATAAAATATCCTAAATGAACAAACTTCCCTATAGGGGTAAAATGAGTTACAGTATATCCTATATCACCGATATGCTCAAAACTGTTTTTTTCTACGATTTTAAAAAAATAGAGTTTTCTATCTTCGGAATCTATATCCTCAATTGATGCCAATAAATTTTCTCTTGATTCTTCTATAGATTTAGTTTTTATATCCTGTAAATAATACATGACCTTATCATCAGAGAAAAGCCTGTGATGCAATTCTAAATCATTGATAGAAGGCTCACGAATTATAGTTCTTTCAGTTTCTAATCTTATCATTATAACCTCCTATTATGCCATAACTCTGACTACATCGATAAATCGAAATGGCATTATAAATATATAATGTGAAAGATTTTCACATTAGTCTTTAAAATCAAAAATACATAGATGCCTGACCATAATTTCCATGTTCGTCATTTATACGGATATCAATAAAATTTTCGTTGACAGGATAATATTTTTCAGGCAAACTTACCTGCATCAGATATGCAGTCATATTCATATCTTGACAATATTCCTTTACCTCATTTAACACAAACACTTTCGATGACTCTGCGTTAATATGTACTGTTATTTGTTCTTTTTTCAGTCTTGGAACAATATCAATCTCTCCATTTAACTGTTTTTCAAGACTCATAGGTCTGAAATATACTGTTAAAGCGGGCGAAGCTCCCTTTATTTTAAAACAATGAAGTCCATATATTTCAAGCTTGTCAATTGCGCAATTAATCTCTATATCTTTATTCAAACTTATATTTTGACACCAATATTCGAGAAATTTCTCTGCATAATCTCTTACAATAATAAGGTATGGATAGTGTCTGCTCTCAGCCTCTAAAATATATTTTCCGTTTTCATTAGTAAATGTTGTTGCTACATCTTCAAAATATTCATTCATTAAAGATACTGTAACGCCATTTAATACTCTCTCTTTCTTATCTTTTACAGTTCCAAATATTTTGTGCATATCTTCCTTTACCTTTCTATATTATTTAATAATAATTATATAAGATTTTTTCGCATGTATATGCTGCCTTCTTCAATATCTTCAGCTTGAACCTCTATATATCCCATTTTTTTATACAATTCACGGGCTGTTATATTTTTTTCAAACACATGCAATAATATTTTTTCAATACCTTGTTCCTTGACAACAAGCTCTAACTCTTGCAATATACTTTTTCCGTAGCCTTTTCCCCTGTAATTTGAATAAACAAGAAAGTCCGCAATAAAAGCTTTTTTATCAGTATTCGTTTCATACCAAATTATACCCACTGCCTCTTTGTCCATGTTCTCTGCTATGTAAATAAAATTATTCGGAGTTGATATTCCTTCCGTCAAAATATTATTAAAATCAGCATTTGCTCTTTCTATAGCATTTTCCTGTGTGCATTGCCCTGCCGAAAGTAAATCCTCTGCATAGCTTTTTATAGATTCTTCTTTCCAAATATTAAATTCATTTCCAGTTATTTTTCTTAATTTTATTGAATTGCTCATAATTACCTCCAAATAGTTTATTTCAATATAAAGCCTTAATATAAATTGATATCTGATGAAACTAGAATAATTTTTCTAATAATATATAATACCTTATCTTATCAATGTTCTTTTCAATTTCCAACTCTTCAAATAATAAATCTGTATAAGCATCAGTGCCTAAATTATAAGCTAAAGACCTTACACACAAAGCTATATCCTGCCATTTATCGGCTATGCCGCAGTTACCTAAATCTATAAATCCACTTACACTATGATCGCTAACAATATTTTTAATATTGTTAAAAAAAATATTCGGTAAGCAGTAGTCTCCATGAGAAAATAATAATTCTTGATTAGGCTTATTATCCTCCAAAAATTTGTAAAGCTCCTCTATATCCTTAAATCCATTTTCAGAAAAAGTTTCAGGTTCAAAATCTTCAATATCTATTAACTTTTCCTCAATTTTTAATCTGGCTGATTTCAGCTTGTTTTCAGCGACATTTATATAGGGACAATCAGATATGTCTACCTTCCATAGCATTTTTAATCCCTCCGCCAACAAGCGTACCAATTCTTCAGGCTTTTTTAAATAATATTCATCACATGACATACGTCCCTCAAGCTTAGACATTAGAAGATAATTATATCCATCTGCACTGCAAGACTCTATAAGCTTTGGAACAGGCAGCTTATTTTGCAGCCATTTAATCATAGTATGTTCCGTATTTGATGTTTCGGATGATAATTCTATCTTAAGAACCATGTCATTCTCGAAGCATAGTATTTTAGCTCCTGAATGTCCGATATCATCTATACCATATGAAAAATCTTTAATATGCTTTTTAATATTATATGGGAGACTTTTTAATAATTCTTTCATATTAGCTCCTTGTCATTTTAATCTGTTAATTGATCTTTTCTTTTCTTATTTACATATATAAGAGTTAAAGCTATAAGAATTACAATAGCAATAATTAATATAAACGGCACTTTAATTTCAAAATTGCTTAGCTTAGCACTTATATTTATAATCGGAAATAAAACTAATATAAACATTATGTTTAGATATATGTCTAAATTTTTAACTCCTTTATTGTTTTCAGCTGCAATACTTACTATAAATAACCTTATAATACTCCAAAATATTATGTAAGTTAAAGCTACCATTTCCAATACTCCAAAGCTTATATTTTCTGCAAAGTCCATAGAATGAATTCTTATAGCTCTCGTAAGCATAATAATCAATATAAGACCTGCATATAAGGCAGAAGTATGCAGTGTTTTCACCAGTCTTGCATTAGGTGCTTGATTTAATTCTATATATTTGTCGCAATAATCCTTTATATTTCCCTCTATCACCGTTGACAACGGTTTATGGCTGCCTTGAGCGGCTATTAATTCCCCTAGTATTGCATATACACAGTTTTGCTCGGATTCATTATTTCCGCTGAAAGAAACCTTAATATATCCTTCTATCTTTTGATAGCAGTCCTTATATTCTCCGGTTAAGCTTTCCACATATTTTTTATACTCTACTTCATCATATACTTTCATACCTATATCTTGCCTCCATCATATCAACCTTTAAAACTTGTAAGATATTTATTTTATAGTTAATTTTAACACAAATATACTTGATTTTACAATCTCTAATAAATTAAACGAATAAATATTTTATTTGATTTAAAATATATCGCTAAAACAAATATTATGATATAATATCCAATGACTCAAGTGAAACTTGAGGCTATGGATATACGGATGATTTTATGGTTAAATTAAGAGTGATACTTTAATATCAAACAAAAAATATTAAAGGAGAAAACATATGGATAAAATTATAATAAAAATCAATGAAATACCTGATATCAAGGAGATAGAAGCTCTATACAGTGATGCCGGCTGGACTTCATATACCAAAGACTTAGATGTTTTGCTAAAAGCTTTCTATTGCTCTTTATCAATTATAACTGCCTGGAAGGATAATGAATTAGTAGGCGTATTGCGCGCTGTCGGTGACGGGATGACTATTGTGTACATACAGGATATCCTGGTAAAACAAACTTATCAAAGACAAGGTATAGGCAGACTTTTAATAAACGAAATAATGAATGAGTATAAAAATGTAAGGCAAAAAGTACTTCTTACAGATAATGAAGACAGAACGATTGCTTTTTACAAAAGCTGTGGTTTTTTTACTGCTGATAGCTGTAATACATTGGCATTTGTAAAACTTTTATAAAATTAATTATTTAGCAATATAAGTCAAGAACTAATATACTATTTCAGTTAAACTGTTCATACAAGGAAGTGATATGATGAATAAGGAAGAAACGGTTAAGGCAGTTCGACTCATGCAAGATTACATTGAAAATAATTTAAGCGGCAGTATTACCCTTAAGCAATTGGCTAATGCAGTAGGATATTCGCCATGGCATGCTGCAAGATTGTTTAAGGAGCTTACAAAAAAAACACCTTTTGACTACATCAGAGCTTTAAGATTAAGCAAAGCAGCTATAATTTTACGTGATAATGATGTAAAGGTTATTGATGTTGCATTAGATTTCGTGTTTGATTCGCATGAAGGCTTTACAAGGGCATTTTCCAAACAATTTGGCATAAGTCCCAGAAATTATATGAAAAATACACCGCCTATTAAACTGTTTATGCCTTATAAAATACATAACACTTACCCAAACCTAAAAAAAGGAGATATTTCTATGAACAGTGATAAAAAAACAAAATCAATATTTGTTCAAATTGTAGAGAGACCTGCAAGAAAGGTTTTATTAAGAAGAGGATTAAAAGCTAAGCATTACTTTGAATATTGTGAGGAAGTAGGATGTGATGTCTGGTCAATTCTCACAAGTGTAAAGGAAGCGTTATATGAACCTATAGGAATGTGGCTTCCAAAATCTTTGATAAAAGAAGGAACATCCGAATATGTTCAAGGGGTTGAAGTTCCATTAAATTACTCAAATATAATTCCGAAGGACTTTGAAATAATCGAACTTCCACCGTGCAAAATGATGATCTTCCAGGGAGAGCCTTATAACGATGATGAATTTGAAGATGCAATTGATGAAATATGGAAACATATTGATAAATTTGATCCTACTATATACGGATATAAATGGGCTTTAGAGGCTTCGCCGAGATTTCAATTAGCCCCAATGGGATATAGAGGATATATAGAGGCAAGACCCGTTAAAGAGAATAATTAATACTGTACATGTACAAAAACACCCTCACGATTAGGGTGTTTTTTACTTATCAATCATTATTCCGCACTGTTTAACAAATCTAAATCTATCGGATATTTTCCATATTTTCTGCCTGCTTCCATAAACATTTCAACTTTCTCTATAGCTGTGTTCATTGGAATTTGACAGCCTGTGCTGAGTATATAACCTTTTGGCGAATCATAAGCCTTTCTGATACATTCCTTTACTGATTTATTTATATCATCTCTGCTGCCTAAGTGAACTACATCTACAGGCGGTACATTACCTGTAATCACAACTTTATCTCCCATGATTTCTTTTGCTTTTTCTAAATCCTCTTCATTATCGATACTGAAATTAGAAATTCCAGCATTAACAACATCCTGCCATAATCTCTTACTTTTTCCGCAAATATGTATACCCGGTGCACTTTTTGTTGTTTCTTTAATTTTATTTATATTGATTTTAAGGTAAGGCAAAGAAAATTCCTTAAACAACTTTGGATTTATAATGCTTGTTGATGACATTGGATCTGCAAAACCGATTGACAGGCCTAATTTAGCAACTTCTTCAATATATCTGTTATTTGATTCGGCAACTATGCTCATTAGAACATGAACTTTTTCAGGATGTCTTACCATCCATCTCAGCAGATTTTCTGTTCCGACTACAGAAGACGCAACACTAAACGGACCGGACATAGCAGCTCCTACATCCACATCCTTTATAAGTGCATCTCTGGTAAGTCTTAATGCCTTAAGCAAAATAGGCAATTTCCCGTCTTTTAACGGATTAACTACTTTTAAATTCTCTATTTCTTCTATAGATTTAACAGCAGGCTCCGACAGATATGAAATATTGTAGTCAGGATATGCTACTTTAGCGCCCATAGCTTCTGCCATTCCTCTAAGACTTGTGGATATGCTTACACTGTCATGACGCAGTCTTTTAAATAATTCAATTTCCAGCTCTGCCATAAGCTCGGGAGAATGATAATACTCACTTGCTTTTATTCCGAGAAAAGAAATCATTGTTACACCCATATCGGGAACACAAATCACTCTATCAATTTCCTCTCCTCGACTGAATGCATCCATTCTCTCTCTCGGAGTCATTTCTTCTTTAATCATTTAAAATTCGCTCCCTTCAATTAATACTAAGTACAGTAATTAAAATATTATTCTATGAAAATAAAAGACACCGAGTAAATAACTCTTCATAACCTTCAGAAGCACTAAGCTCCATATAGTCTATACTCTTTGCAAGATTCTCCATTTCTTTACGTGCTTCAACTGACATTAAAGCCATATAGGCTCCGGTCTTTGATGAGTTGCCCACATATACTAATTTATCCTTAACCTCTTCAGGTAAGATTCCTAAACCTATTAAACTCTCAGCAGGCAAATGAGCGCCGAATTGTCCCGCTATAATAACCTTGTCCAAATCTTGAATTTCAATATTCATCTGTTTGAGCAAAGCATAAAATCCTGATAATATAGCCCCTTTAGCAAGCTGAACCTGTCTTATATCCTTTTGTGTAATCACAATTTTTTCCGGATGCTCAGTCAGAATAAATTCACGTTTTGAATCATTTAATTGAATCATATCATATCTATAGTCGTCTTCATTTATTTCGTTCTTTTTTATAAAAGCACCGTCTTTTTTTACAAGACCGACGCGCAGCAGTTCTCTGACAACAGCTAAGATTCCGCTTCCGCATATTCCGACAGCTTGTTTATTTCTTATAGTCTTAAGCTTAATACCCTCCTGTGTAATTCTTATATCTTCAATGGCTCCCTCCGCTGCTCTCATACCTGAACTTATATTCATACCTTCTAAAGCAGGTCCCGCAGCACATGAACAAGATAACAATCTGCCATTGCTCGATAATATCATTTCTCCGTTAGTTCCTATATCCAAAAACAAGATATTTTCTTTTATATTATGGAGCTGGCAAACATATGCACCGGCTACAATATCCGCCCCTATATATGCAGAAACTGAAGGAAGACAATATAAAACGGCACTTTTAGCTGCTTTTAATCCAATTTGTTTGGCACTTACAGTTTTCGATTTTATAAACACAGGTGAATACGGTGCCTTGCCTATAGATACAGTATCAATTCCAAGAAGAAAATGAAGCATTGTTGTATTGCCTGCAACAGAGATTTCATAAATAGTTCTTATATCTATTTTATAATTAATGCCTATATCCTCTACCATTTCGTTCAATACTGAAACTATCTCTTTTTGAAGCCTTTCTATACCTTCCTGCGGGTATTCCGCTGAATATGTTATTCTGGTTAATACATCAAGTCCATACTTTTTTTGGGGATTTAGTCTTGAAACTGTTCCAAGCTCTTCTCCTGTTTTTATATCAATCAGGGCAGCAACTATTGTTGTTGTACCAATATCAACTGCAATTCCGTAAAGACTGTCTGAAGTATCTCCTGCTTCGATACCGATTAATTTTTCATCATGAAATATGCCAGTTATTTTTCCGTAAGCAATATCTAATTCTTTTAATAATTCCCAACTGAGTTTTTCTGTTCCAAAACTGCTGCATAAGGAATCTTCATATGATGTCTGAGTTTTAAGTGTAGGTTTAATTACTTCCCTTATCACTTTTCTGATTACCGGATTAAAACAAGATATATCAGGAACATAACCCTTTGCAAGTATATCATAGTTTCCTTCAATTTGCAGAACTTCTATGGTTATATCCTCACTCGGTATTACAAAGCAAGCAAGCCTGATGCCATCAACAATCTCCTCATCTTTTAAAAACCTTTTTTCGGATTCTGATATCGGTGGAAGACAGCCATCAAGCAGCTTTATTTTGCATTTTCCGCACAATCCGTTTCCGTTGCATGGATTATCGATAAATACATTGTTATCTATCATAATCTGCATTAAATTCTTATTTGAAATATATTCAATATTAATATTTTTATTAGATACAATAATATTAGGCATCTGTCAATTACAGCTCCTTTTTCAAAGTCTCTGATATAGACCTTATATTTTTTAAAGAGGACTTCATACCTAATCCGCATGCCGGTGATACTATATCCGCTCCATTTTCTACACATCTTTTTGTCAGTTCGGCAATCTTTTCGGGTTCGCCGAATTCAATTGCATAGGTACTTATATTGCCCATGAGGAGTCTATCGGGAAGATTTTCTCTCAGATCCTTCATACTCACTACAGAATCAAAGCTTAGAATATCACTTTTAATCTTATCCACCTCGGGATAAACATTCTTCATCTGACCGCATATGTGAACAATAGTAGGAATACCTGATTTTTTAATACTATTAATAATTTTATTTATATATAATACAACAAATTCATCAAACAGCTTAGAACCCAGAATTTCCCCCGTGGCACTCGGATCGGAAATTGCTATGATATCAGCACCTGCATTTATTTGCTCTTTTGCAAAAGCTATTAACTGTTCAGTTATAAAATTGATAAATTCATGTGCTTCCTTATTAGCTTTTTTTAACTCCTTATAAAGCATAATGGGATCAAGTACAGAGCCTGCGGTACTTATGGGACCTGTTAAATTACCTATAATAGGCGCAGCACTGTCACGAAGCTTCAAGAGCTTAATCGCATCCGACACTACTTTTCCTCTTCCCTGCTTATAGTCAATTTCAGAAATGTTTCTCCATTCCTTGACCGAATTGATTTTATATTCAATAACATGCGGTTCATAAATACTTGTGCCCATATCAACCTTAGATCCAAACTCCTCTGCCTCAATGGTCATACAAAAAGGCACACCATAGTTTTCAAAACAGCCCGATTCATAAACTGCGGCTGCTAAGTCAGCCATCATTGAAGAGTTAGTATGAGCGCAAGGAAAATCTATTTCTATACTTTCCAAAAGCTCTTTAGTTACCATATTCATCATGCCGCCCGGGCATATGCATGGCGGTCTGTCAACTTTTTCTCTTTTTATTACTTTATTTAATCTTTCTTTGGGTGACAGCATAAAAGCATCCCTCTTTCTATGCTATATTAAGCAGATTTTTTATCAATTTAACAGCTTCCACGGCATTCTGAGAATAACCGTCTGCCCCTATATTATCCGCAAATTTTTTTGAAATCGGGCCTCCGCCTACTACTACCTTAACCTTATCCCTTATTCCTGCTTCTCTTAGTAAATTTACAACAACTGACATTCCCGACATAGTTGTTGTCATCAAAGTTGACATACATACAAAAGATGCGTTTACTTCAATTGCTTTATCAACAAATCTTTGTAGAGGAACATCTCTTCCGAGATCATACATTTCAAAACCCGCTGTTTCCAACATAATCTTAACTAAATTTTTGCCTATATCATGAGTGTCTCCCTCGACTACTCCAATTATGCCCTTTGGCCTTTCTTTATTTATTTCACTTTCCTGAAGATGTGGTCTTAGTATAGATAAGCCTTCGTACATTGCATCCGAACAAAGCAATATATCTGTAACGAAATATTCCTCATCTTCATATAATGCACTTGCTCTGTTCATGCCATCTACAAGCCCCTGCATAATACCATCAAAAGCTGAATACCTTGCTTCGATATACTCATTGCAGGCTTCAATAAGTGCTTCTTCTTCCATATTAACCACAGCATCAGACAGTTTTTTTAATAAATCTTCCTTTGACATTATTCCACTCCATTCTATATTACAGCCTTATTTATCCTCAAGACAAATGTTAAATTTAAAGCAAATCAATAGCTTTTATAATTCCGTCATTTAATTTATAATTTTTATTTTTAATACACATCTGGCCGGCAAATTTAGCTTTACCGATAATCTTTTTGCAGCCGTCCAAGTATAAAACAGATTCTCCTAAATTTATATCTCTCCATACTGCTTTTTGTGTTCCCAATAATGCAAAAGCAGTTTTAGGACAAAGCAGCATAATTATTCTGTCATTCAGCACAGCCTCAATTTTTTTAAATAAAGGATAAGTAAATTTGTACACAATATCTTCAAAAATCTTAGGTCCGAGTATATTCAATCCACCCGTTGAATCACCATAGCTTATCATATTAATGCCTGTTTCTTGAGCTATTTTTATAAAACATAAAATATCATTCTGAAGCTTTTCAAATATCCGCTGCATAGATTCAGGATCCTTTTTTAAAATTTTAAAAATGTATTTTGCATCCATTAAGGTATTGAGTATTGTAAATGGACCGGACACATATAAAATTACATCCTCACCTTTTTCTCTAAGATATTTGCAGCTCTTAAGAACTTCGGATATTCTGCCTTTTGAAAAATCTATATCGGGTAATCTTAATAGTTCTTCGACAGTGGTGCATACATATTCTTTAGCTCTGGGTCCTATATTCTCATCCCCGTAATTTATAATTCCGCCCAAGGCTTCTGCCTCAAGAGTATGGCAAAAAGGAAGCTCGCAAAACTTAGCATTATCTCGCTCTTTAATAAAAACAGCTAACTGAGCCATAGCTCGCCATTCTTTATATGCCTGCGGAAACTTTAAATTACTTTCTTCAAATATTTTTCCGATATCTGCCGAATAGTTATAATTGCAATTGAAATCAACAATTTTATTCATACATATTACCTCAAAAAAATAAAGCTACATAAAAATAGCTTTATTTATCGCTATTTTCTAAAAATGGCTGATACATCATTATAGCATGATTTTCGGTTACAAATTCCTCTGTAACATTATTATTTTTATCATATCTTTTTCTATATAATTCATTATGCCTGATATATCCACCCCAAAACTCATGACTTATACTATGGTTTTTTTCAAACACCTTATAGCTAAATTCAGGCGAGCTGCTTACTCTCCATTCTCCGGTCAAATAATCGTCACTCACTTTCAATATCAGTTCATATGTGTCCTCTGTATCATTTTTTATCATTAAGTCCCTATAATTGTATACACAGGTTGCTCCGCTCCCGAAAGGCTGAGTTCTGTTTGAATCGGGAAATACATCATAACTGTGTCTATAACGTTCAACAACAGTTAAAGGTGTGTGTATTGTCATCCAATAAATCAAATTTGAAAGCTGACAAAGTCCGCCTCCCACTCCAATTCCTATCCTTCCGTAAAACAATACCATGCCATCCTTATAACCTTTTTTATAAGTAGGATTGCCTATAAGCTTCCAGTATGAAAAGGTTTCGTTTGGTCTTATCAGTATTTTATCAAGCTTTGATATCGCAATTTTCAAATTTTCAATTTTATTATACTGAAGCTTCATATCAACATCCTTAAGATGTCTTAGAAGCGGCGTTTTATGAGAAAAACACAAATAAGGCAATCTATTCGTAGAGTGCCTGATTGCAAATTTAGTATTTGAAAATTTCCACCAAATATAACGTTTAAGTGTATAATAAAATTTGCCTGCAAAAATCCTTAAGCTACCCCTTTTTATCGGCATCATATTATTTACTTCCTATTTTTTTCTTCTCTGATTTCATCAATCTCCAGATCAATTAATCTTTTGTATACGGATTTACCGTTACGTACTGATATGGCTTTGCTTAAATAAAGTATAGCATCATTATAGTTTTGTAATTTTCTTGCAAGAGTACCTAATATCATAAGCACTACCTGAGTAGCCTCTGATGAAAGCTCACATTCACTATAATAGATGTTTGTATATTCCAATGCCTTTTCAACTGCAAATCTTTCCATTTTTTTATCTTTAATATCTTCATAAAGCCATGAGATAGATAGCCACAGCTTTGAATCTATTTGTTTTTTGTTATCAAATCCCGCAGAGCATATCAAAGCAAGATAATGAGACGCAAATACTTGATCAAGATTTCTCGGCTCTTTAAAGTCAAGCTTTAAGCCCATTCTGATTAAATCAAGCTGATCTGCAAAGTTTTCTTTTATCAGTTTTTGTTCCGAATCAAAGCCACTTTCCAATGCACTGAAATAGCAATGGGGGCAAGTTATAATCTCATACCATAAAGGATCAAAGGACTGATATACTCTTCTCATATTGCATGATATTTCACCCTTCAAAACCATTTTTGAGCTTAAAGGAGTAAAATCATCAAAACTTTTACCGCAATAAGGGCATACATAAGTTTGCGGATATATATAATTTTCAAACTCTTCCGGACGTATCATAGGATATTGGACGTGTCCTTTTGGTAAAAACATTGATTTATAAAAGGCTTCCTCATCTATATTATAATCTTTAATTAATTTTTGTTTTTCAAAATTAATTAGCTTGAGTTCATTCTGAACTCTTGCAACACGTTCAGAAAGAATCTCCATTAACTGAATAAATAAGTCATTATGCTTCTTTGCAAGACTAATATAATTTACTTTAGTAATAGATGCTACAGTAGTATCTTCAACTGCAACTGCGGTAGTATTGCTGATTCCCTCATTAAAAAAGTTCATTTCACCAAAAATATTACCGGGATTTACTGTTTCAAAAACAAATTCATTCGGAAGCTCGTAATTTTTAATAATTTTTACTTTTCCTATAAGTAAAATAAACATTTCATTGCAATCATCATTTTCTTTTATTATTATTGATCCTGCATCATATTTTTTAATACTTGATTTGTTGGCAAGAAGTTTTACATCAATCATGTTTTTCAATCCTCAATTCTATTTATATAGTAATTTTATCAGTAATTTATCTTATCTTTATCTATAGTAATTTTTTCAATAAATATTATCCTATCAGTACATCCATGTAAAGCATAACTATAAATCCAATTAATAATGAATATGTCGCCATACTTTCATATCCGTGACTATGTGTTTCCGGAATCATTTCATCACTTATAACATATATCATTGTTCCTCCGGCAAATGCTAAAGCAAATGGCAATACAGCAGAAGAAATTGTTGCTGCAAAATATCCTATAAAAGTTCCCGCAACCTCAATTAATCCTGTACCTAAAGCAATTAAAAATGTTCTTTTTTTACTGACACCGCTTAATATCATAGGTGATATAATTACCATTCCTTCAGGTATGTTTTGTAAAGCTATACCTATTGCAACTGTGATTGCATTTCCAATATCGCCTGTACCAAATCCGACTCCTGCAGCCAGACCTTCGGGAAAGTTATGAATTGCAATTGCAAACACAAATAGCATTATCCTGTTTAAAGAAGGATTATTTTTATGTTCTTCTTCTCTCACACCTGTTAAATTGTGCAAATGAGGTGTAAGCTTGTCTACTATGTTTAAAAATAACGCACCGGCAAGGATTCCAAGAGCAGTTATCCATAAGCCGCTTTTACCGACAGCTTCAACTGAGGGCATAATTAAACCTAATATCGCGGCAGCCAGCATTATTCCGGCTGCAAAACCTAAAACTGCATCATTCCATTTATGCGGTATACTTTTAAAGCAAAATCCTATCAATGCCCCTACAACAGTGGCTCCTCCAACACCAAATGCCGTTATTACAACTAAATTCATATTTACCTCCGTAGTCTCAAACAAAAGTTTGAGATTTAAAAAATGTCATATATAATTATATTTCTCTTTTTCTTCATTAAATTACATAATAGTCCAGTTTGACGAGACTATACTAATATAATAACATAATAAAAATCCTAAAACAATAAATTTTAGGATTTTTGTTAAGATTTTAATTATATCAATTTATCCTTATAGATTGTATATCTTTTTTATAATGTAGGCACAATCAAGTCCTTGCTCACACGTCTTTTCAAACATTACATATCATTGTCTCCAGCTCAAATATAGATACAAGCCTTGCAAAGCGATTATTCCAAATTCTATAATTGTAAAAATTATATAAATCTTTTGCATTAAAAATTTTATTATCAAAAGTTGTGTTTGTTTCTTCAGGAATTATTACATTGTATCCTAAATCAAAGGAAGATTTACAAGTAGCATCAATACAGTATTCGGTTTGCATACCCACTAAGATTATATTTTCTGTATCTTTGCTGTCCAGATATATCTCAAGTCCTGTTTTATGAAAGGCACTGCTGAATTTTTTATCAAATATAATCTCATTATCAACAGGTTTAATTTCACTATAGATTTCCCATCCATAAGTATTTTTCTCAAAATCACTACCTGCTTCCTCGGTATGACGGATATAAACAACCTCAATATTATTTTTTCTGGAAGATATAATAAGCTTTTTAATATTGTCAATTACTCTTTCTTTATTGAAGGGATTATTCTCAACAAGTGCATTTTGAACATCTACAACAAGCAAAACAGTATTTTTCATATTAACTCACATTCCTCTCTTAAAGTGATTTATTTTATAATTCACTTATAAAACTCTTTTAAATTTTTAAGATACCTTTTTTTAACAAAATATTTACATAATCAATTTTATGTCAACTAATATCCTTTTCTGCAGTCAATTAAGTTGTTTAATTTTTCATTATTGGCATATTTAATAAGATTTTTGCAGAATATTTCTACAACTATATCACAGGTTAACGGTAATGAGGTATTTCCTGATATATGAGGTGTTATAATTGTATTTTTACAATTCCATAAAGGACTGTCCTTTGGAAGCGGTTCTTGTACAAATACATCAAGTGCTGCTCCGCCTATTTTATTATTGATGAGCGCATCTGTAAGCGCATCTTGATCTATGGCTGTTCCTCTGCCTACATTTATAATAATAGCATCACTCTTCATTTTTTTAAGCTCTTCATTACCTATTATAAACTTAGTCTCATCAGTTTCAGGTAAGCAAAGTGCTATAACATCCGCTCCGTCTATAGCTTCTGAAAGATTGTCATTTGAATACATTTCATCTGCAAACTCAGACTTTAAATTTACATTTCGTCTGACTCCGCGAATAATTGCGCCCATAGCTTTCGCTCTTTTAGCAAAATTTTCTCCGATATCGCCTAATCCGACAACCGTGATTGTGCTGTTCATTATAGAACGTATTTCACCAATCATGCCCCATCCTTTTTCCTTCTGAAGATCATAATATTCAGGCATTCTTCTCATAAGCATCAAAAGTACGGTTATCATATGCTCTGCTATAGTTATTCCATATGCTCCCGAAGAATTAGTCAGCATTATATTTCCGTTTTTTATATTCTCCACATCCACATATTTATCTACACCGGCAAATGAGGCTTGCATCCATTTAAGTTTTTTAGCATTATTCACTAATTTTCTGCTTGCCATACCGAATAAAATTTCACAGTTGTCAATTTCATCCTGTGTTATATTCTCATAGTTATAAAAATTCGCTTCAAAGCCACAAAGCTTAGCAGTTTCACTAATTTTATTTTTTCTTTCCTCATTTAAAAACGGAATACAAACTCCTATAATTCTTGACATATTAGTTCTCCTCTTTCTTCTGTTTAAGCCAGCATTTTATGCACATTGCAACATATCTGTCATTTCCGCCCAGGCATATTTGTTCTCCCTCGTATATTATCTTGCCATTCTCATCCATCCTTGCGTTTACTGTGGCCTTTGATCCGCATTTGCAGATTGATTTTATCTCAGATATGGAGTCTGCAAGTTCAAACAATCTCTTGCTTCCCGGAAACATATGAGTAGCAAAGTCTGTTCTTAACCCAAAGCAAAGAACCGGTACATCAAAATACACAACTATATCCAAAAGCTCATCAACCTGCTTTTCAGTCAAAAACTGACACTCATCAATTATTATGACATCATAATTATTTTTATTTTTTTCAAACAACTCATAGATATTATCCTCGGCAGATACTATTGTTGCTCTTGCTGACAGCCCTACACGTGATTTTACTATGAATTCGCCGTCTCTGTCATCTATTGATGGCTTTAATAGTAAAACCTTCATATTTCTTTCTTCATAATTAAATTTTGTTATAAGTGCCTGTGCGGTTTTACTTGAGCCCATAGCACCGTACTTAAAATATAGTTTAGCCATAATTATGTCCATGCACCAAATTCACAAGAAATCATTAAAGATTTGTGCATGGACTCGGTGCCCGCTTTCTTATTATTTATCATTTCTTTTAACCTCTGTTACCTCATGCATTATTTTATAGTTTATCTTACGCTCTTATCATATGGTATTCCTTCTGCCTTTGGTGCACGAGATTTTTTAGATGTAAATGCAAGCACAACCATTGTTGCTACATACGGCAGCATTTTATAGTAGGTATTGTTTATTCCTAAATTGTGTAAAAACGGTATAAGCGGTATTGAATAAGCTAAAGTTCTTAAAAATGCAAAGAATAAAGCTGCAAATAGTATTCTTATAGGCTTCCATTGACCGAATATCATAACCGCCAGAGCTAAGAAACCAAAGCCGGCAACACCTGTATGTCCGTTTGCATTTCCGCTCATAATACCAACCGAATAGAAAAATCCTCCCATTCCGCCCAGAAAACCTGAAATGCTTACACCCGCATATCTCATCTTATATACGTTTATACCGACACTATCTGCCGCCTGAGGATGTTCTCCGCAAGCTCTCAAGCGAAGTCCGAACTTAGTTTTATAAAAAATTACAGCTGCAATTATCAAAATTATGAAAGCTATATATACCGTAAGGTATGTTTTTTTGAAGAACATATCTCCAATAACAGGAATTTGACCTAAAAACGGCACTTCATCTATAAAAAATCTAACTGATGTTGTTATACCGTCAGAATTAAATTTCATTTTAGAAAATAACAATACTCCTGCCGGAACAAGCATATTGAGTGCTGTTCCTGTTATAGTCTGATCTGCCTTCATATTAACTGCCGCATATGATAACAAAAGAGAATAAATAATTCCCGCAAGTGCTGCCGCTAACATAGAAATCAATAAAATAACCTGAGCATTCAGACCTAAGCCTTGAATCGCCAATACTACCAAACATCCGAAGAATGCGCCGAACAGCATTATACCTTCAAGAGCAATATTTATAACTCCGCTTCTTTCACTGAACATACCGCCAAGAGCAACCAATAATAACGGAACTGCTACAGGGAGAGTACCTTGAATTAAATAGTATAAAATATCCATATTATTTATCCTCCCCTTCATTTATTGCCGCATCTTTAAAATCCTTATTTTTTCTTCTTCCGGATAAGAATTTTAATAATGTTTCTCTCATAAGAGTAGCAAATGCTGAAAAATAAATTATAACCGAAATTACCACATCAATTATTTCGGGCTTAAACCCATATAGGTTTGCAGCAGTACCTCCCCTTTGAAGCAAGGAAATAAAACTTGCTGAAAAAATAATTCCTATAGGGTTTGATGCTCCTAAAAGTGCCACGGCAATTCCGTTAAAGCCGTTTGCTGCAATTATATTAATCGGTTCATATGTCATACTGCTGCCGGATATTGTAGAAGGTGCAAGTATCGCAAATGCTCCTCCAAGGCCTGCTAAGCCTCCGGCTATAATCATTGATAAAATTATATTTTTTTTGCCGTTCATTCCTGCATATTTGCTGGCATGCTTATTATATCCCGTTGCCTTAAGCTCATATCCGAATATCGTTTTATTTAAAATTATATAGAGCATAATTGCTATAATAATTGCAAATATAATAGATAAGTTCAAATTTGAATTTGAGATTCCCAAGCTGGGAATCTGTGCCGATTTTGGCAGATAAGCAGTTCTTGCCATATCAGAAATATACATTTTAGCATTTCCCTGAATAGACATATCAACTAAATACATGCCGATATAGTTAAACATAATAGAGGTTATAACCTCATTAACATTAAAATAAGCTTTAAATAAACCGGGTATGGCACCCCAAAGCATGCCCCCGAGCATACCTGCCAAAATACATAATATCCAATGAAATGCGTTATTCATTGGGAACATAAATCCTACATATAAGGCAAAAAACATACCCATTGTATATTGACCCGAAGCGCCAATGTTAAACATACCCATTTTAAATGCAAATCCTACCGCAAGGCCTGTCATAAGTATAGGTGTAGCAAAATACAATACTCTGGCAAAATCACCTATGCCTCCGAACAAGACCGTAGCAAATCCGGGGAAAGCTTCCATAGGATTAGCTATAAGCATTACTATTAAACCAAATATAAGTCCCAATGCTATAGCTAAGAGTGATGCAATAAAGGCATCATAGCCCTTAGACTTCTTAATATCACTTAATCTCATCTGCCTGATTTCCTCCTTTGGATATATTTCTTTTAGCTCCTGCCATATACAGCCCGAGTTCTTTTTCATCGACCTTGTCCGCTTCAAATTCACCGACAATTTCACCCTCGTACATTACAAGTATTCTGTCAGATAAATTCATAACCTCATCAAGTTCAAAGGATACAAGCAAAACTGCGGCTCCTGCATCTCTTTCCGCAACAATTTGTCTGTGTATATACTCTATAGCTCCGACATCAAGCCCGCGAGTCGGCTGTACTACAACCAAAAGCTCAGGATCTCTGTCTATCTCACGTGCAACGATAGCTTTTTGCTGATTTCCTCCGGACATGCTTCTTGATATAGTTGCAGAGCCTTGTCCGCTTCTCACATCATATTGCGCAATTAATTTATCCGAATACTCTATCATAGCATCCTTTTTCAAAAATCCGTTCTTTTGAAACTTTGGCTGCCAATATCTTTGCAATATCATATTTTCGGCAAGAGAGTAATCTAAAACCAATCCGTATTTATGTCTATCCTCAGGTATATGGCTCATACCAAGCTTACTGCGAGTCCTGATGCTTGCATTGGAAATATTTTTGCCACATAATTCAACAGTTCCGCCATTATGTTTTTCAAGTCCTGTAATTGCATATACAAGCTCACTTTGACCGTTTCCATCAATTCCCGCTATGGAAACGATTTCTCCTGCTCGAACCCTGAATGAAACTCCTCTTACAGCATTATTTTTATGAACTTTACTTGGAACACTTAAGTTATTTATATTTAAAACAGTATCTTTAGGATCACTTTTTTCCTTATTAACCGTAAATTCAACTTTTCTGCCTACCATCATTTCAGACAGCTCTTCAATCGAGCTTTCCTTTGTATTTACAGTGCCTATATATTTTCCCTTTCTCAGTACGGAACACCTGTCAGATACAGCCATTATCTCATTAAGCTTGTGAGTTATAAATAATATTGATTTACCCTCATTAGCAAGCTTTTTCATAATTTTCATCAATTCATCTATTTCCTGTGGTGTAAGTGAAGCAGTGGGCTCATCAAAAATTAAAATTTCATTATCTCTGTACAACATTTTAAGTATCTCAACACGCTGCTGCATACCAACTGTTATATCCTCTATAATTGCATCCGGATTTACCTTTAACCCGTACTGTTCACTAAGCTTTACGATTTTATCCCTTGCTTGCTTTTTCATAAGAAAGCCGGATTTATTAGGCTCTACACCTAGTATAATGTTTTCTAAGACAGTAAAAATCTCCACCAGCTTAAAATGCTGATGAACCATCCCTATACCTAAATTATTGGCATCATTCGGATTGTTAATCCTCACAACTTCACCATTTTTACGAATTTCGCCCTTCTCCGGTTGATAAAGGCCAAAAAGAACGCTCATAAGTGTTGATTTACCAGCTCCATTCTCACCCAAAAGAGCATGAATCTCACCTTTTTTCAGTTGCAAGGTAATATCGTCATTTGCTATAATACCAGGAAATTCTTTTGTTATATGGAGCATTTCAATAATATAATCTTGCGCCATTTTAACCTCCGTAGTTTATTATGAGTTATCTACCCATTTAATATAAAAAAAGTGAACTGCGTTCACTCTATGGAAGAATCGTTCCGATTCTTCATTTATCACATGTGAAAGAGAACTCCCATGTGATAAAAAAGGGAAAGGCAAACGCCGTTCCCTTTCTATTTGCAGAACATTTTATATTATAATTTTAATATACTTTTCTGTTCTAACGAGATATACAAAGCCAATTATTATTGAACCGCTGTTACAGAAACCTTGCTTAAATTAAGTCCTTTAACTAATTCATCAGCTGTTGCATAACCGTTTTCAGCTTCAACTTTTATAGTTCTTATAGGAGCTACTTCGCCCTTAACTAATTTGTCAAATATCGCATCATAGTCAGATTTTGTGAAAGTCTTGAAACGATCAAAAGCATTGCCGTCTTTTTCGCCTATAACTATTGTAGGAAGTCCTACACCACCGTTAGCAGCACTGAAGTATGTAGTATCTCCGCCGTAAACAGTATCAAAATCATTTGTTTTGTAAATTGACTCCAAAACTTGAACAACAGAAGCGCTCAAACCTTTAGTTGCAGAAGTTATAACTGTTGTGCTGTCATATCTTTGGTCAACGTCAACACCTATAACGAATTTTTTAGCCTCATCAGCAGCAGACATAACAGATTTACCAACAGATCCTCCGCATGCAAATATTACTTCTGTACCGCCTTCATACATTGCCTTAGCAGTTGCTTTATTTGTATCGGTTTCTTCAAAGTTTCCTGTATAGTGATATTTTACATCAACATTTATGCCTAATTCATTAGCAGCATCCTCTGCTCCTTGTAAATATCCGTATCCGAAAGCTTGAACCGCAGGAACAGCCATACCGCCCATAAATCCAAGTTTAGTGTATCCGTCCTTAACGGCAGCATATCCTGCCAAGTATCCTGATTGTTCTTCTGAATACATTACGCTTGCAACATTTGGTTTTGTAAGGAAATCTGAGTAATCAGCGTTACGTGGCGCACCATCAAGAAGTACAAATTTTATATCCGGATATTTTGTCTGAGCCTCATAAATCGGAACTTCAAATAAGAATCCAGGAGTAACTATAACCTTTGCTCCGCCTTTAACAGCCAAATCTATAGATGCCAGATATCCTGCATCTGAAGCTTCTTCCGGTTTATAATATTTGTGTGAAATTCCGTTTGCTTTGGCAAATTCAACAACGCCCTCCCATGAGCCTTGGTTAAATGACTTATCATCAATATTTCCTTTATCTGTGATAAGTGCAATCTCATAAGTTTTTCCACATGAAGTAAATAATAAACTAATTCCTAGCAGCATTGAAAAAGCTAATGCTATTGACAATACCTTCTTAAATTGTTTCATTTTCAAGTTCCTCCCAATTTTTTGGTATTTATATACCATTTATAGATTAATTTTAATATAATAAGCACTATTTGTCAATTATTTTGATTGCTTAAAGCAACCGTCAAATAACAACATACAGACTAAAAATTAATATCCTGACCCGCTGTCTGATGAGTTGTTTTCAGAAGCCTTAATTATTTTGACAATTCTGCTGGTGCCAAGTCTTGAACAGCCCAAATTTATATAATCAACAGCATCATCTATACTGCTTATTCCTCCGGCAGCTTTCATTTTCACGCCAGGAGCTATATGTTCGCTGAACAATTTTATATCTTCCTTGGTAGCACCGCTTGTTGAAAATCCGGTAGAAGTTTTGATATAATCAGCTTTAGCTTCACTTACTATCTGACACATCTTTATTTTTTCTTCATCTGTCAGCAAGCAGGCTTCAATTATAACCTTGAGTATCTTTTCTCCGCAAGCAGCTTTAATTTGCTTAATTTCATCCAATATATCATCATACTTTTTATCCTTCAGATCTCCGATATTTATCACCATGTCTATTTCATCAGCACCCGAAGCAATTGCATCTTTTGTTTCAAACACTTTTACGGCACTTGTACTATATCCGTTAGGAAAACCGATTACAGTGCATATTTGCAGTTTATCTTTTACATATTCCTTAGCTCTTTTTACAAAGCTTGGCGGAATACACGCTGAAGCACAATTATATTTTATGCCGTCATCCAAAATTTCTTTAATTTCTTCCCATTTTGAAGTCTGCAAAAGAAGCGTATGGTCAACACAGGACAATATTTTTTTTAGTTCCATGATAAAACCCCCTTATATAAGTGTGATTTTTTCTTAGGCTTTAGCTTTTGATTCAGCGATTACTGCCGTAAGCTTAATACACTCGGTTACATCTGATTTACTTACTATTTCATTTCCTGAATGTATATTTCTGCTTGGTATTGATATAACACCGCTCGGAACTCCGCTTCTTGATGTGTGTACAGCTCCCGAATCAGTTCCTCCAAACTCTAAAACTTCATATTGATACTTAATGTTATTTTCCTTAGCCAATTCAGTTAATAAGTTTTTAACCTCTTCCGAAACTATAAGTGAATTGTCTCTAAGCTTTATAGCTGCACCGTTATTAAGCTTTACAGCCATTTTAATTCCATCTAAAGCATCTCCTGATGCAGTAACATCAAGTGATATGCAAAGGTCAGGATTTATAGTATAGCCTGCTGTTTTAGCTCCTCTGCATCCAACCTCTTCCTGAACTGAAAATACAAAGTATAAATCATTATCAGACTTAATTCCAGATTTTAAAACTTCAATAAGTATGTAACAGCCTATTCTGTCATCAAGAGCATTGCACATAACGTATCCGTCATTTTCATAATAATTTGTTTTAGATACGCACATATCTCCTATATTTACATATTTTTCAGCATCTTCCTTTGACGAAACCATAATATCTATGTACATACCGCTAAGCTTTAATTTAGAGTAATCCTCTGTTTTTTCAGCACATACGACACCTTGAGTTCCGTTGTTAAATATTACTCTTTGGTCAAGCATTTTATAAGGGCTTATTCCGCCTACCGAACAAAATTTTAAAAATCCTTTTTCGTCTATATCATTTATAAGCAATCCTATTTGGTCCATATGAGCCGAAAACATAACTTTTTTACCTGATCCTTTCTTATGAGCAATCAAGTTTCCAAGAGCATCTACGGTAATTTCATCAACATAATCTTTAATTTCTTTTTCTATATATTCACGAATATTTTTCTCTCTTCCTGACGGTGAAAATACGTCTGAAAGCTCATTCATTAATTTACTGTTAAATTGCATAATTTCCTCCTATATTCCGTTTCACGGCATTAATTTACTTAATAATTTATACATTTTCAATAACTGCTTTAGCTAATTTAACTACATTTTCATAATCATCCTTGCTGGCAACACTTATCGGTGAATGGATGTATCTGCACGGAACTGAGAAAGCTACAGCTCTGCAGCCCGTTTTTCTCGTATGAATTGCTCCTGCATCATTGCTGCCCGAATTACTTCTTCTGTATTGATAAGGTATATTGTTTTTCTTAGCTAATTCTGTAACAAAATTAACATCATCAATATTATATACAGTACCTCCATCAATAAGTGAAACAGCAGGACCTTTACCTATAACAGTTACCTTATCGGAATCCTTTACCTCAGGCATATCAGCTGATACAGTACCTTCCAATATTATAGCAAAATCAGGCTCAACTAAATCTGCGGCAACCTTAGCTCCTATAAGTCCTACTTCTTCCATAACAGTAAAGCATGCATAAAAATCAACATCCAGTTTCATTGATAAAAGCTCAAGAATAGCACTGCATCCTGCTCTGTCATCAAGAGCCTTGGCCTTTATTAAATTATCGCCAAATTCGATATAATCACTTTTAAATGTTACATAATCTCCGATACTTACCTTAGCTTCGGTAGATTCTTTTGAGCTGCTTCCTATATCTATGTATAAGCTCTTAACAGGAATTGCTGCTCCTCTTTCCTCAGGGCTCATAAGATGAATAGCTTTTGAACCAATGACTCCCGGAACTTTATTTTCTCCAACTTCAACAAGCTTTGAATTTAAAACTCTGTTATCAATTCCGCCAACTGTTTTAAATTTAATAAAGCCTCCCTCATCTATTGATGAAACCATAAGACCAACCTCATCCATATGAGCGGCAATCATTATTTTTTTATTATTTTTACTTCCTTTATTATGAGCTATGACATTACCGAGCTTGTCTATTTTATATTCACAGCCTATTTCATTTAATTTCTCTTTTATGTAATTTCTTACTTCAAATTCACATCCTGATACTCCGGATAATAAGGTTAAATCCTTTAAAAACATGTTATCTCCTCCAAATCAGAATTATCAATCTCATTAATAAATCTTGCCACTAATGAGCCTATACTTTCTATATCCTTCATGCTTATTACTTCAACCGAGGTATGCATATATCTTAACGGTATAGATATAAGAACACAAGGAACTCCTGTTTGTGAAACCTGTATCGCTATTGAATCCGTTCCGCTTGCGGCAGGTGCTATTTCCAGCTGAACATTATAATTATATTGCTTAGCGACATCTCTTAATTTTTTTGTTAATCTTGGATTGAAATTAGCTCCTATGCAAATTCCCCCGCCTTTACCCATTTTCATTGTATCAGACGGCAGCTCCGGTGTGCTTCCGAATCCAACGTCTAAAACTATAGCTAAATCCGGACTTATTTTATAGCTTGATGTTGTAGCTCCTCTTAAGCCTACTTCCTCTTGAGTAGTGGCTGTAAAATATACATTACTTTTATGACTTATCTTTTGAAGCTCCTTAGCTGCTTCATACATAACAGCGACTCCGGCTCTGTTATCAAGTGCCTTACAGGTCACCATGTCATTTTCAAGAGACATAGCCTCTCTGCATATTGTTACAACATCACCTATTGAAACTAATTTCTCGGCATTTTCTTTTGACATTCCTATATCAATAAATAGTTCGCTGATTTTGACTGCCTTTTTCATTTCCTCAGCACTTGTTATATGAGGAGGCTTTACTCCTATAACACCTCTTAATTTTTCTTTGGCAAATACTATAACGTCTTGAGCTATAAGTGAAGCAGGATTAATACCTCCCACTGTGGTAAATCTTAAAAATCCGTTATCGAGTATTTCTGTAACCATTAGCCCTATTTCATCGATATGAGCAGCAAGCATAATCTTTCTGTCTATACTTCCTTTTTTAACAAATATATAGCTTCCTAATTTATCCTGTTCAAAACTATCGGTGTATTCTGAAAAACGTTCTTCCAGTATTTTTCCGTTAATATGCTCATGCCCTGACACAAAAGCACTGTTGCATATCTCAAATAAAAAATCCTTTGTCTTTGACATAACTACCTCCATGCTATTTTTGCATAAAACATTTATGCAATTTATATATAAATATTGCCTTGGCGTTTTATAAGCCAAAGCAATACAATATAGTAAAATTTTTAGTTATTTAATAAGTCTTCTAAGCCTTTTAATTGTTCGCCGATTGTAAACCCTTGTTCGTTTTCATCATGAGTGGAATAAGATACCGGTCCGTTATTATTGGAAAACTCATCGCTTTCTTTGTCCTCTAATATAAATGTAAGGTCTAATTTTTTGCCTTTTCTATCTATATTAGTTATTTTGGCATCTTTAACTTCACCGATTTTAACAACTTGAGCCGGTGTTCTTAATTTCTCCGCAGCAACCTTTGCTATAGGTATAAACACTTCCACGTCTTCTTTTGCTTCAGCATAAATACCTTCTAATAAAATTCTTGTAACCTTAACAGGAATAATATCATTTACATTTAATTCTTTGGCAAAAACATCAAAAGGATGCTCAACCAGTTGTTTCATACCTAAGCTTACTTTTCTGTCTTTTTTGCTGATATTTAATATCTTAGCAGTTACCTCGTCTCCTACATTTACAACATCAGTAACTTTATCAGTTCTCATCCACGCTAAATCTTTTATGTGTAACAGACAGTCTGTTTCTCCAATTGTTACAAATGCACCGAAATCAGCAATTCTGCTTACCTTGCCTGTAACTACATCTCCAACCTTATGCTCATCACAGAATATCGACCAAGGGCTTTTGATTGTAGCCTTATAGCTAAGTGATAATTTTTTATTTTCAAGGTCTAAGCTTTTTACTTTAACCTTTATTTTGTCGCCTACACGTAAAATTTCTGATGGATGCTTGATTCTGTTCCAAGAAATTTCATTGATATGAAGCAACCCGTCGATACCGTTAATATCTACAAAAGCACCGTAATCCTGAAGGTTTTTAACAGTTCCGTCGTATACTTCGCCTTCTTTTATAGTTTCCCAAACAGCATTATCTCTGGCTTGTTTTTCTGATTTTTCTATATCTCTTGCAGTTAAAACAAGTTGTCTTCTTCCTTTTTTATTAACTGTATCTAAAACATGTACCTTAAGAGTTTTTCCTACATACTCTGAAGGATCTACATTTCTGTTTACTGATATTTGATTCTTCGGAACAAATCCTTTTATGCCGTTAACTTTTCCGAATATTCCAAACTCTGATGCTTCTACTATTTTTATCTCTATTATAGATTTTTCAGCTTTTAATTTTTCCAGAGATTCCCATATTTTCGCTTCTTCAATTGTCTTTCTTGTCAAAACTACGTTTCCGTCTTGATCTCCAAGCTTAACAACATGAGTTTCTATCTGGTCTCCTTCATTTACTACCTTAGTTAAATCTTCAACAAAATTGTAACTGTATTCATCCCTGGTCAAAATTCCATCAGATTTATAGTTTAAATTTACAGATATGGTCTCAGGTGTAACGGAAATTACAGTTCCTTTAACTATATCACCTGTTCTTATTCTTGACACACCATAATCTTCAAATAATTCACTCATTGTTTTATTCTGATTCTCTGACATTTTGTATAACCTCCTCGATAACCCAGTCAGGAGTAGATGCTCCCGCTGTTATCCCTATCTTTGTATTTTTATCAATATATTTATAAGGTATTTCCTTATAATTTTCAATTAAAAATGTTTTATCACATTTTTCTTTGCACAATTCATACAGCTTTTTAGTATTTGAGCTGTTTTTCCCGCCTATAACAAGCACTATGTCACTATTTTCAGCAACATCAGAGCAGGATTCCTGTCTTTTTATCGTAGCATCACAGATTGTATTGTTAGTCACTATATTAGTATAATCATTTTTTTTTAAAAATTCAACTACTTCTTTAAAAATATTATTATTAAAAGTTGTTTGACATACTAAGCAGTATTTTTTATCTTTGTCTATATCCAGTGCTTTGATTTCATCAAGGCTGTCGGCAATATGATATTTGCCCTCTATCCACCCTGCTATACCTATAACCTCAGGATGAGATGAATCGCCCACAACTATAATTTCATATCCCTGAGAGCTGTATTTATTTACAATCCTATGTATGCTCTTGACTTTAGGGCAGGTAGCATCTATATATTCAATATTATTATCATTTAAAAGTTCAATAATCTTTCTGCCCACTCCATGTGAACGAATTAATATTTTAGCGTCTATCTTGTCAATAGAGTCTTCCAAGTTCTCAATGACAACCAAGCCTTTGTCAGCTAAACGCTCTACCACATCCCTATTATGAATTATTTCTCCGTAGCTGTAAATCTTGCTATGTTCATCTAAAACTTTTACAGCGCAGTCAACAGCATTTTTTACTCCGAAGCAAAAACCCATATGTTCTGCTTTTTTTATTTCCATAATATCATTCCTCTAGTTTAATTTACTCTCTAACGAATATATATCCTTTAATATTTGCTTTCCTATCTGTGCATGATCCTCAGGACTTATTCTTCCCTCAATTTCTTTAAAATAGTCTGTAGGTTCTCCAAAAATAATTTCAACTTTGCTGAATAATTTGAATTTAGATCTGATAAAAACCGGAATAATCATAGAATTACTCATATTGGCAATCATTGAAATACCCGATTTTGCATTGTTTTCATCGTATCCTTTTACTCTGGTGCCTTCCGGGAATATACCCAAAACCTTATCTTCTTTCAAAAGAGATATAGCGTACTTTATGGCAGACAGGCTGACACCTGTTCTGTCAACCGGAAAAACACCGACACCCTTTAAAATATTTTTAAGAACAGGAACATCAAACAGTTCCTTTTTACCCATAAAATTAATCTTTCGTTTAACAAAGCAAGCTATTAATACTGGATCAATCATAGATATATGATTACAGCAAATTATGCATCTTCCGTTTGTTTTATTGAAGTTGCCTGCATTGGTAATCCTTATTCTGAATATAAGCAGTGCTATAACCTTGCATATACCTCTGAGCACAGTATATAACATTATTTTTCACCCCTTATTGTATTTACAAGTTCTTCTGTCACTTCTTCTATAGACAAATCGGATGTGTCCATTACTATTGCATCATCTGCAATTTTAAGAGGTGAATTCTTTCTTGTCATATCATTATGGTCTCTTTTATTTATATCCTCTAAAATTTCTTCAACAGAAACATTTTCGCCTTTGGATATAAGTTCATTATACCTTCTTTCGGCACGAGTCCGTGCGCTGGCTGTTATGTAAAACTTAAATTCTGCGTTTGGAAAAACAACAGTCGTTACATCCCTTCCGTCAATTACAATGTTTTTAGAGTTTGCAATCTTTCTTTGAATATTTACCAGTTTTTCTCTGACTGCTTGTATCTTTGATATTTCGGAAGCAAGTATTGATATCTGTTCATTTCTTATACAGTCTTCAACATTTTCGCCATCCAGATAAACATTGCTTTTATTATAATCAATATCTGTTTCAAGCAGCACTTTGTTTACGTTTTCTTCACCTATGTCTATATTGTTTCTATAAAACTTATACGCAAATGCCCTGTACATTGCACCGGTATCAATATATTCAAAATCAAGCTTCTTGCTCAATAATTTTGCCACTGTGCTTTTTCCTGCACCGGATGGACCATCTATAGCTATAATCATTATATTCTCCTTATTTAATTAAATCCGGCCTTAGCTTTTTTGCCTCTTTGAGATATATATTTTTAGGCTTAAAGTCATTTTCTTCTTTGTTTACAGTCACCATAGCTCTGATACACAACTCCAAGCTGTCTTCTACATACATTTCCTGAACACACATTAAGCTGCAATTTACAAAACCTATCTCTCTGGCAAACTTTGCCGGGTAGGCCTTTGTTATATCTTTAGTAGCTGTAAAAATTAAGCTTACACAATCATTAACAGATATATTATTTTCTTTTAATATTTGTTCAAGCATATCTATAGTATTAATTCTAATCTCTTCTGCGGTATTTTCTTCTATAGTTACCGCTCCGCGAATACAATACTGATTCATTTCATCACCCAATACATTATAATATATTACAAAAAATTAAACAAGAAAAAAATGCCTTATAAATATAAAGGCATAATATCTTACATATATAAATATATAGTTAATTATAATGAACATTGAAATAACAATACCGTCATAATATTTAAACGAATGAATAGATTTTACTATGTGAATATTTAGGAGGAAAATAAAAATGAACAATAACAATACAATCGATTGCATCTACAGAGCAAATGCACCGTATCCCCCAATCCGTGTAGACGCACCAAATCAAATCTACGCCAACGAAATGCTCAGCAACATAGGCGATGTTGTTTCCGAGATGAGTGATGTATGTCGGTATTTCTATAATTCTATCGTATTGAGAAACCAGTTTAACTCATTTGCAGCATGTTTTCACCATATCAGCATTGTTGAAATGTATCACCTCGATATGTTTGCCGAACTTGCATTGCTGCTTGGAGCCGATCCTCGGCTTTGGTCCGGTCAGACACAAAAACGCTATTGGTCACCTGAATACATAAGCTATCCTCGCGATATACGTACGTTGATAGCTGACTCAATTGAGGCAGAGGAAGCAGCCATATACAAATATACTCAACAGGCAAATACAATCTCTGATATAAACATTGTCTTAGTCTTAGAACGAATCATACTTGATGAGGAGCACCATGTTAAGGTTTTTAATGAGATGTATAATAATTTAACATGAATATAATTATATAAGTTTTAGATTCAATTAATTTTTCTATATTATTTTCAGAGAAAATAATCAGATAAATTTTAAGTGCACCCCAAATGTAAAAAATAAAATAACATCTGGAGATGTTCTCTTTTGCTGAATAAATTTTTATTTGTAGAATTTAAAAATGGCTCTTAAAATTGATTTAAAGACAGTTCTCTGCTTTATCTATATTATAAGAGCCATTTTGAATAACTTAATTTATGTATCTAATACACAAATTACTTATTCTGCTGCGGTAATGCCAGAGGTCCTATACTGCCGGAGCAATTAGCATTGCATCTTGCCATACATGCGTTTGTACATCCTTCACATCCATAACCACAACCTGTACATCGAGCATAAAAATTAGGTCTTGTTTCTATTGATGAATTTGATTTGCTTTTATACATATATTTACTCCTTTCTTTACTTTTTTTATAGGCATTTGTGAAACTACACGCACATTGTAATCAAACGGTACTTCTAATGATATTTATAAATTTCTTTACTGTTTTGTGGTATTTTTATACATTTGGTCTTTAGAATGGCTTAATTTCAATAACTAATTTCACAATTACCTAAATTTAATATAAAATAGAAGCTTATCTCTATCTATATTCAATTACCTAAAACTTGCTTATTTTCAAAGTCAATTACCCAATTTTGCCCTTCCCATTTATATTTTTCACTATAGTGATTCCACCATTTATTAAACATACTAACTGTTGCTGAATAATCCGATATCAGCTTTTGATACATTTTTTCATTGTCAGCATCGACTATCTTTGCTAAGTTTTCATATGCATTCTTTTTTTCATACAAGTCTTCTATTTCTTTACATTCTTCATCAGTTAAATTCCATATAATTTTTCTTTCCATTTGTAATCTCCTTATATCTAATTTTTATATTTGTAATATCCTAAATCATCTTCACTCAAAGATAAAAACTTTTGAATAGGATCTAAATTATTAGGCGTTTTTATCTTCTCTATCAAAATATTTTTATTAAATTGATGGAATCTATCGTATAAATTTTTTGAGACTAATTTTTCTATATGGCTTTTTCTGCATACAAATGATGGTGAAACATTAACTTCTCTTGTAAATTTTTTATTAGTATTAATACAGTTTTTACATTGATAACAGTCACAAATCCTGCATAAATTGCTATTTTCAACTTTGTATAGCCTTTTATCATACTTAACAGTTATTCCGTTTATAATATCACCTATATTGCTATCCTTTTCATTAGAATATACCGCACAGCATGTATATAACTTTTCTTCAGGAGAAATGACAAAGGTTTTTTCTCCTGCCATACAGTTTTCGTGCTTGTTTATAAAAAGCAAATCTGTTAATACATTAATTTCCTTTATTATTCCCTTATCCTTATATAGCTGTTCAATATAATTATTTATTTGTTCGAGCTGCTGCTTGTACAAATTTTCATCGAAGCTTTTATCTATATTGTGTATATTTAAGTCTATTCTTTGTACTCGCTTAAATAATTCAATAACACTTTCACTTAATTTTCCGATATTTTTTGATTCTATATTAAATATTATATTTTCTATACCATAAGTATCATAATTTAACGAACCTGATTCGTATACCGGAACAATATTTTTTAATCCGATATTTATAGCTTCATTTATATGTTTTGCCGGAAGTATATGAATTATATTATAATCCATATATCTTTTATCATTTTTAAAGTCAAACTTATTCTTATTGTGAACTATAATAGGATTAAAGAAATTATTTCTGCAATATTTTAAACTTCGAAGCACAGCCTCTGTATCCATTTCTTTTTCTTTACCTATACTTTGATTATTAAACTCACAATAGCTAACATAATCACCGGATAATAATATATAAATGTTTCTGCGTTTTATGCCATACTCCTTTTTTTGGATTCCATATATATTATATAACTTTGTAAAATAATAATCGTTGGCTCTGACTCTTGCTTTGTGCATCTTACATATATATTTTGCTCTATGAAAGTTTGTCGGCGTATCCGCAACATCATAATTAAGACCCTGGCAAAAAGCACATCCTGAAGCAATAGGACAATTTAAGCATTCAGAATCACTCTGTAACCTATATGAAGCAAGCATAAACGGTCTTACCTTTTCCATATCAATACCGTTTTCTATATCTCCTACTGACCATTCTTCGTGATTGTTTAATGAATAATCACAATATCTCAAGCAAGGATATATCTTTCCATCAGGACTAAGTGCCATCATTTTTCCCGCACCGCAATGTGTCTTATCCATCTCATTTTCATCATACGGATATCCTATTGAATCATCAAAGAAAGAGCATAAATATTCGGAATTATGAAGTTGATTGTCTATAATATAATCCGCCAATTCAAACAATTGATTTTCAAAAATCTCTTCATCTCCTTCTTTCCAGACATCTTCAAATACTACATTTGAATTAACCGTATGTACTCCTCTGTTCCACAGATAAATAACACTATCTTTTAAGTATTTTAAATCATCAGAAGCAAATGTAACTTTTGTAGATGGAGGAAATTGACTTATCCATAAATCAATATTTTGATTTATAGTATCAAATGATCCGCTTCCATCTATAAATACTCTTTGCAAATCATGTTTTTCTTTAGTACCGTCAACAGTCATACCCAAAGATATTTTAGTATAATTTTTTTTAATAAAATTCTGCACGTCTTCATCAGAGTAATTAACTCCATTTGTACTAATGCTTATCCTATAGTTCCATAACCATTGGTGATCCGCCTCAAAGGATTTGATTTTAAAATAATCACAAATTTTATCGATTAGCTCTACTTCTATAAGAGGCTCGCCTCCGATAAATTCTAAAATAACTGCATTGCTATGTTTAATGCTGTCTGATTCCAAAATATAGTCGATAAAATTCTTAGCAACATTAAAATCCATACGCTTGTCAGAAGATTTGTGAGTTATATAGCAATACTTACATCTCAAGTTACAATCGTGTGTAACTATAAATGTAATAGTCTGAGAATCACCTTCCCTCCAAGTTGCAGTGGTCGTTCCTACTCTATATTCCTTTTTTTGCATCTTTTCCTCCTTTTAATTTTTATTTTATTAAAATATTTATATTTTTAGGATTATGGGGAGTCATCAATAAATTCTATTTTGTACTGTAAAATATTTCATTATACAGTTGACATTTTTCTATAAGCTGTTCGTGTTTTCCCTCAGCAATGACCGAGCCTTTATCAATTACAAAAATTTTATCGCTTTTTATGATTGATGAAACCTTGTGGCTTATAAAAATTACAATTGAATTTTTACTTAATTCCAGTAAAAAATCTATAATCATTTTCTCAGCACTGCCATCTAAATTAGCTGTTGCTTCATCATAAATATAAATATTTGATTTTCTCAAAAGAGATCTGGCTATACTCAATTTTTGTTTTTGACCGCTGGAGAAATTATCTCCTCCTTCCCCCATTAAGGTATTGTATCCATCGCAAAGGCTTAAAATGTCTTTATCTATACCTACATTTTTACATACTTGCTGAACTTCAATTTCAGAGATATTTTCATTTGCCAGTTTTAAATTATTAGATATTGTATCATTAAAGAAGAAATCTTCTTTTTGAATATAGCTTATATTGTCTCTTATATGATGAATACAGCATTCTCTTATATTATTACCTCCCACTGTTACAGACCCTTTATCTGTGTCGTATAATCTAATTAACAGTTTAGCAATTGTACTTTTTCCACATCCATTTTTACCTACCAGAGAATAAAAACCCTGTTTATCAATTTTAAAATTCAAGTTTAATAAAACTGCTTTTCTTTCATCATATCCAAAGCTAACATTATTTACAGATATGCTATTGTAATCTATTAGCTTGCTATCTATTAATTTATTACCTGATATTTCATCCTCACTATAATCCAGCAAAATTTCTGTAAGTCTTTCAATACAAACTTCTATCTCTTGCTTTTGGATGTTTAACGACAATATTTGATTTATAGAATCAAACAATTTATTTATATATGTATTGAATGAAACCATAAGACCGATTGACAGTAATCCTTTATCAATTAAAATAGCAGAATAATATATAATAAATAAAGATGATGAAACAGATATTAGAGTAGTTAAACCTCCTACTATATTTGACAGTAAAATTGAATTCTTCAAAAGCTTGTATTCTTTAGAAACAAAATCTTTATATCTATTATTAATTCTATTTTGTAAATTAAAAGACTTTATAGAAATACCGTTGTTAAACACCTCTGAAATAAAGCTGAAGTAACTGTCAGAAAACTTTTTACGCTTTTCTGTTAAGCGTTTATAATACTTTCTGACACTCAGATTAACTAATAATGATGCCGGAATATAAAATAAAGCAACCACAGACAAATGCTTTGAAATATACAAGATAAAATAAAGTGAAATAACTGTATTTATAATTATCTGTATAATACTTGTTATTATATCTATAAAAAAATTGACGACAGAATCTGCATCTCCGTTTAACCTGGATATTAGCTCTCCTGATTCATAATTTTGTAAAGATTTTTGATTCAAAGTAATTATTTTTTTAAATAAATCTTTTTGTGTCTCTTTTGTAATTCCAAATGAAACAGTTTGTCCGATAAAGTCTTCAATTATACTAATAATCTTAGTAATAACGGTAACAATAAAATATAAAATTATGAGATGCAGCAATTCATTTAAGTTTGAATTTCCTATAATATCAATCATTTTCCCGAATATTAAAGGACTTGTATTACCTATAGATATGCCGATAAAAATTAAAACAATTAAAAGGCATATCAAATTAATTTTTGTTCTTATATAGTTATTGAAAAACCATCTAAGCTTTCTATTTTTTAATTTAATCATTATGCCTCCAATATTTAAAATTTGTGCTGTTTTTAAGATATATTTGTTATTTATTATACTAATATGTCGAACATGAAAAAGCTATAACATATTGGTGATTAAAAGGTGAAATTTAATCACCAATATGTTAATAATTATACATCAAAAATAGCTCTTATACTGCTTTAAGATGATTTACTATCTAAGCATATAAGGACTATTTATGAATAGGTTAATGTAGAATAAAAAACCATATCATATATTAGTNNACTAATATATGATATGGTTTTTATCAATAATATTTATAAAGGTCGACACTCAAAGTTCTATAGCTACTTAAACCCGTATATCTACTTATAATGTATAATAAAATTAGTTATAAACTCATCTATTTTTTTGTCAATCATATTATTTATCTCTTCGTTTTTGTAGTTGTAACTTTCTTTTGATAACTCTATAATAACATCCGAAATAAAATCATGAATTTTTTCGCTATACTCTTCATTTGCATAATAATACTTTGCTAAAAGATTAGATTTTTCTTCATCCTTGGCTATGACATTATATATTTCATTAAAAAGTGCATAAGCTCTCTTATCTGTATCATTGCCTTTTTCTGCTCTAGCTTTATATTCACCTTCATATTGCCAATCTTCATTCAAGTCAAACATCTTTTTTGTCTTTTCTCCGTTAAATACAGGAGAATAGTAATAAGCCATTCTGCTGCCAGCTAAGCTTAAATAACTGTTTTCACTGACTATATGATTTGCTAAGTCATATATTTTATCGTTGGTTATTTTTTTATGCATAAAAAAACTTGGAGATTCAAATACATTTGGATCGATGACAAAGGTTTTATCCGAAATCGAGCCATATGCGTAGCTGCCATAATATGTTATTAGATATACACCCGGAAAATCACAAAGTACCAATTCTGAATTTTCATCATATATAGTATAATCTTTTTTGTTAAATGTACTGTTATCACTATCTGTATATCTTATATCAGGATTTAATGTACTGTTATTATATAATCTGAAATCATCACATAATTGGATTAAAGTATTCTTTAATGATTCTTTAAATTTATTGCTGTCTCTTAAAATTTCACTTTCTTGATTGATATAATTTATATTGTTTTTTATTAAAAAATAGTCTACTAATTGTTTAAATTCCCAATAACTAAGCTTAAATTTTGCTCCTTTTTCTTTCATTTGCTGTTTTATTTCCAAATATTCATCGTATGTAATCAATGGATTGTCAGTACTTATATTATAATAATTTATTGCATCATTATATTTATATGTTACAGTATGACCTACCCCCAAAGGTATACAAAATTTATTCTTATAAGCATCCAATAAATTATTGTAATTATCTAATTTTGCATAATCTGCATGCTGTTTTGATAAATCACTGATATATTTTGCATCTTCAATAATAATCATATTTCCGGAAGCAGCAGCAGTATTTCGTTTTAAAACATAATCATCATATGATATAGTTTTTTCATTATATGTTACAATTTCAACCGGAATTCCATTACTATCGCAAAAAAATCTTATATTAGATAAAACTGATGCTAAAGCCTCTGAATAAGCACTGGCATTTATAAAATCATAAGTCCATACCTGTATCGTTGCATTATTGTTACTGACCTTATCACATGATGTAAATGCAAATAAAAACATTATTATTAAAACAGCTGAAATAAGCTTTTTTAACATTTAATCACCCCTTATAGAAATATATTATATATTATACATTAAAATTTAATCTTAATGTTGATCTTTCCATGAAAAGTCTAAAAAAGACATGAAATTATATAAGATATATGTCGATTAATAATTTTTCTTATATTCCATCAAAAATAGCTCTTTACTTAGCTTCGAAGATAATTTTTTCTTCAAGCTTTATAAAAGAGCCATTTTTGAACAGGTTAATTTATATATGT
>DGYI01000027.1 GCA_002396645.1 Firmicutes bacterium UBA5010 | reverse complement strand
GTTCCTTTAAAAAGCATATGTTCTATAAAATGCGACATTCCGTTTGTATTGTCATTTTCATTTACTGAGCCTACTTTAACCCATATGCCGAATGATACTGATTTAACATAGTCTAATTTTTCTGTCATTATTCTCAGACCATTATCTAATGTATATTTTTTTATCATTTTTTCCTCCGGTTATGCCGCGTAGCGGCATCTAGATAGAAGTGAAAAATCGTTCTTTTGATTTTTCCATAGCGTGAAGTATTTTTTTCACGCTACCTTCGTATTTTTAGTTATTTATATAATGCAAAAATGCTACGCATTTTATCCATGATTAATAAAACGTGTAGCGTCTTTTATAATATTGACTTATTAAATTAAGCTTATAATATAAGTAATATTATAACAGTAGCTTTGCTTTTATCTAAATATATAAGTTTTCATTCTTAACAGCAAAAGCAGTATTATTAAAATCGCTAATAAAATTACTATAATTAAACGTCTTATAAAGATAATATTACATTTAAAAAAATTCATAAAAAGCCCCCTTTTAATATATTATTAATCAAAGGGCTTTTTTATGTTAATGCTTTAGTAATCTTTATTGTTCTTCTTTTTCAGATTGTTCCGAAGTTGGTAAAGCATCTTTACGAGATAGATTTATTCTTCCCTGCTGGTCTATTTCTGTTACCTTTACAAGAATTTCATCTCCTATAGATAAAACATCTTCTACCTTTTTAACGCGTTTATCTGATATCTTCGATATGTGTAAAAGTCCGTCTTTTCCGTCATCAAGCTCAATAAATGCTCCAAAGGTAGTTATTCTTACAACTTTACCTAAATATATTTCTCCGACTTCAATTTCTTTAACAATTTTTTCGATTATTTTCTTAGCTGCATTACCTCTTTCAGGATTTTCTGCTGCTATAAATACTGTTCCGTCTTCTTCAATATCAATTTTTACACCTGTTTCTTCGATTATCTTATTAATAACCTTTCCGCCGCTTCCTATAACGTCACGAATCTTTTCAGGCTTAATTTTCATAATTATAATCTTAGGAGCATATTGTGATAATTCAGGTCTTGGTGTATCTATGCACTCCAGCATTTTATCAAGTATGTGTAATCTTCCGATTCTTGCTCTTTCCAAAGCATGTTCCAGTATTTTTTTGTCTATTCCATGGATTTTTATATCCATTTGTATAGCTGTTATACCTTCACTTGTTCCTGCAACCTTAAAGTCCATGTCTCCCAAGAAATCTTCCATACCTTGTATATCAGACAGTACGGCTACCTTATCTTCTTCCTTGATTAATCCCATTGCAATACCTGCTACAGGTGATTTTATAGGAACTCCGGCATCCATAAGGGACAATGTTGATCCGCAAACACTTGCCTGTGATGTTGATCCGTTTGAGCTTAATACTTCTGATACTAATCTGATGGCATAAGGGAAAGTATCTTTATCGGGAATAACAGGCTCCAATGCTCTTTCAGCAAGCGCACCGTGACCGATTTCTCTTCTTCCGGGACCTCTTGATGGTCTTGCTTCTCCTACGCTGTATGCAGGGAAGTTATAGTGATGCATATATCTTTTGGATTCCTCTTCAGATAATCCATCAAGTATCTGAACATCACTTATAGGTCCTAATGTTGCAACAGTAAGAACCTGTGTCTGACCTCTTGTAAACAATCCTGAACCGTGAGTTCTAGGCAATAGTCCTACTTCACAGCTTATAGGTCTGATTTCATCTATAGATCTGTTATCAGGTCTTATTCCGCGTTCAATTATATTTTCTCTTACTTTTTCTTTAATAATTCTGTATGTTGCATCATCTATATCTGCTATATTTTCAGGATATTTTTCTGAAAATACTTCCATAATTTCAGCCTTAAGATTGTCAATTTTCTCTTGTCTTGTAAGCTTATCAGGCTCAATTATAGCATCGTTGATTTTATCTTTTGAATATTGAACAATTTCTTCTTGTATAGTATCATCGCATTTGAATGCGATATAAGGAGCCTTTTCTTTTCCGGCTTCTTTAGCAATTTCTTCAATGAAATCGCATATTTTTTTGATTTCTTCATGTGCAAACAGTATTGCCTCAAGCATTTTTTCTTCCGATAATTCTTGTGCTCCTGCTTCAACCATCATTATCGCCTCTTTTGTTCCGGCAACAGTCAGGTTAAGCTTTGATATTTCTCTTTGCTCACAGTTTGGATTTATTATAAACTTATCATCTATAAGACCTACCGAAACAGCTCCTGTCGGGCCTTCAAAAGGTAACTCCGATATTGAAAGTGCTATGGATGATCCTATCATACCTGCTATTTCAGGTGAATAGTCAAGGTCCATAGAAAGAACTGTAACTGTAACTGTTACATCATTTCTGTATCCTTTCGGGAACAACGGTCTTAAAGGTCTGTCTATTAAACGAGATGTAAGTATTGCCTTCTCTGTGGGTCTTCCTTCTCTTTTTATAAATCCTCCCGGTATTTTTCCGGCAGCATATAATTTTTCCTCATAGTCAACACTTAGAGGAAAAAAATCAATACCTTCTCTTGGTTGGCTTGAACCTGCTACGTTTGCCATTATTACTGTGTCACCATATTGAACAATACAAGATCCTTTAGTCAGTTCAGCTATTTTGCCGATTGTAACTTTAAGCTCTTTTCCGTCCAACATGTATTTAAAAATTTTCTCCATTTACTCCTCCTATTTTATCATAGAGTATAAAAATAAAGCGGGAATTGTATCCCCGCTCTTAAAGTCTTATTTTCTTAATCCGAGTCTTGCAAGTATATTTCTGTATCTTTCGATATCATTATCTCTTAAGTAGTTTAAGAAACCTCTTCTTTGACCAACCATCATTAAAAGTCCTCTTCTTGAGTGGTGATCCTTGTTATTTGCTTTTAAGTGTTCGTTCAGATTGTTTATTCTGTGTGTTAATATAGCTATTTGAACTTCAGGAGATCCTGTGTCCTTATCATTTAATCTGTACTCTTCGATTATAGCTTGTTTTTGTTCTTTTGTTATTGCTCCTCTTGACATTTTTGTCAACCTCCAAAATTTTATTATTTCACCTGTAACCCATGCCATACGTTGAGCTATCGTAAAACATAGATTAAGGAAACTCAATATATTCTAACACAATATTTTGTGCTTGTAAACATAATTTTACAATTTATTGTTTATAATAAATCATTATTTATTTAAAAAAATTATATTCTGCTGATTAATATTACAATCAAAATCCAATATTTTATTATTATTTACCGTGTTTATTTTTACAGTGCATATTTCCCCGCCGATAAGCACTTTATATTCCCCATCACATGGAGTTATTATTTCACTGTTTTCATAAACTATACAGCTATTATTACCTATAAATTCAACCTCATTGTTGAATATTGTGTAATTTTTGGTTAAAAGCTTATTAGCTTCTTTAATTTTACCTTCTTTAATATAGCCTCTTATAATAGTGCTGCTTATATCTAAGTCATCATCTGTTTTTACCCTGGATAAAATACTTACATCATAGTTATATACTGATGAATATTTTTTTAATGTATCCGTATTTCCTAAAGCGTAATGTCCGAATTTAAAATTATATCCTACTACAACATGCTTCATATCATATTTATCAATCAGAATATCCTTGATAAACATTTCGGGTGAATATTTTGATATATCACTGTTTAAATCTATATAACATACGCTGGTCGGGTTATATGATTTTAATATAGAAATTTTATTCTCAAAGCTTGTGATATATTTTATATTAGCAGAGCTTTTTTTCATTGATTTATCAGAATACTTGAAGGTTAAAATTATGCTGTTTAAATTATTAAATTTGCTTATTTCTATCATTTCACTGATAAGAGCATCATGACCCTTATGTATTCCGTCAAAATTACCGATAGCTATGCAAGAATTTTTATAGTTTGTCATTTCTGCCTCCGTGCACATAGTACACAAAATTATTTATCATTTCTCTCAACCTTACCACCATTATATGAGCATTTTATTTATTTTTATATGCTTTTCATCTACTATATGTCCTATACCGATAAGCATATCTTTGCAGTACACATAAAAATTTTCTGAAAAATCATCTTTTATTTTACAGCATACTTCATTGCCAACTATAAGTTTATCATAATATTTTTCATTTACAACAACTTTTTTCATAGGAACAACAATATCCACAGGAATAACACATTCTTCCAGTCTTTTTATCTGAGCAAGATAATTCAGATTTTCCAAAGTTACAGAGTTCTCAATTTTTAAGCCCTTAGCTTCAGTTCTTATCAAGATACCCATATGCGCAGGTATACCAATCTTTTTTCCTATATCATGGCATAATGTTCTCATATATGTTCCCTTTGAACATTTTACTTTGAAAAGTACATTAGGCGCATTAATTCTAAGTATTTTCAAGCTCTTAATATGTGCTTGTCTTGCTTCTTTTTCGATTACTATATCCTGTCTTGCATATTCATACAGCTTTTTGCCGTTAAATTTAACGGCTGAATAAGCCGGAGGTATCTGATAGATAATTCCTTTAAATGAATTTATGACTTTAGTTATTTCCTCTTTATCAAAATTAAAGTTTTCTGATACTTTAGTTATATTGCCGTACATATCCTGAGTATCGGTACTTTGCCCGAACTTTATTTCACAAATATATTCCTTATCGCCGTTTATCAATATATCACTGAATTTCGTCGCTTTACCGATACATATAGGCAATACACCCGCCACATTAGGGTCGAGAGTTCCGGCATGTCCAATCTTTTTTATTCCCAGAGTTTTTCTTACAAAGCTTACAACATCATGAGAGCTCATACCTGTTGGCTTTAATATATTCAATATACCATTCATCATTATTACCATGCAGTTATGTGAGCTCGAGGTTTATTTGTCATTATTGACCTCCGCCCAGATATTCTTTCAGTTCTTCTATTAAAGTAATCTCAGTATCTTTTATATTTTTATTCATTTGGAAGCCTGCTGCCTTTGCATGTCCTCCTCCTCCAAACTTTTTAGAAATATCGGACACATCAATATCATTCTTTGAACGCAAGCTTATTTTTGTAAGATCAGAATCATATTCTTTTAAAACACAGGATATTTCTACTTCATTTACTTCTCTTATAAATTCAACTATACCCTCGATATCATTCATATTAACATTATTTTTATTAATTATTTCATCTGATATTTTGGCTATGCCAAGTTTGTTGTCATAATAAAAATTGATGTTTGAAATACAATCTATATATGCTTTAACAGTACTTATAGGTTTTGAGTTATATATTTTGTTATCAATTTCGGCAACATCAACACCAATTTGTATAAGCTCTGAAGCAACTTCATGTGTTACACTGCTTGTAGATGAATAAGAGAATTTACCTGTGTCTGTTATTATTGCTATATAAATATATTCTGCGATTTTTAAATTGATTTGTTTATTTTCGGATTTTAATATATGAAACAGCAATTCTCCTGTTGAGCTTATTGCAGGATCAATTATGTTTATATCGGCAAATTCGGTATTTGTTTTGTGATGATCTATGCAAATTACTTTTTTTGAATTTGAAATAAGACATTTATATTTTCCCAGTCTTCCTTCATCGCTGCAATCTAAAACAACTAATAAATCAAATTTTTTATCCTCAAAATCTGTCAATATCAGGTTTTCATCAACATAGCTTTGGAAGTTATACGGAATTTTACCGTCAAAGCCTATGAAAAGCTCTTTATTATATTCTCCAATTAAAAATTCGTATAGGGCCATAACTGACCCTATACAATCTCCATCCGGAGCTACATGACCTATTATACAAATTTTATCGGAATTATCAATTGCATTGAAAAATTCTTTTATATTATTTTTCATCATCAGATTCATTTGTTTCATTTGATTCATCGTTTGCACCGGCTTCCTGATTAATAACTTGATTGATCAATTTGTTTATATAAATACCGTTTTCGATTGAAAAATCTTTCTCGAAAAACAACTCCGGAACTGTTCTTATTTTCATTTTTCTGCCAAGTTCTTTTCTTATGAAGCCCTTTGCTCTGTTTAGTGCTTCTATTGACGGATCATCACTTTCTCCGTAGATTGAAACATAAACCTTGGCAGTTTTTAAATCCTCAGTAATGCTAAGGTCTGTTATACTGAGCATTTCTGAAATTCTCGGGTCCTTAACATCTCTTTTTATGATTTCAGATATTAATTTTTTCATTTCACCCGTTAATCTGTTGTTTCTTTTAATAGACATAATATATCAGCCTTCTTTCTTATCTTTTGATTTCTTCCATGATATAAGCTTCTATTATATCTCCCTCTTTGATATCGTTGTATTTTTCAATACCAACACCACCTTCAAAGCCTGTGTTCAATTCAGATGCATCATCTTTAAATCTCTTTAATGAAGTGATGTCACCCTCATGTATAACAATATCGTCTCTTAATAGTCTGATTTTAGATTTTCTTGTTATTTTACCGTTTAATACATAAACACCTGCGACTATTCCTATATTAGGAACTTTAAATGTAGCTCTTACCTCTGCTCTTCCCTGAACTACTTCTTTATATTCAGGATCAAGCATACCTGTTATTGCTTTCTTTAAGTCTTCGATAGCATTATATATAATATTATAGGTACGAATATCTACGCTTTCATTTCTTGCAAGCTCTGTAGCCTGAACAGAAGGTCTTACGTTAAATCCTATAACTATCGCATTAGAAGCGGAAGCAAGATTTATATCACTTTCGTTAATTCCGCCCACACCGCTGTGGATTATATTAACCTTAACCTCTTTAATACTCAATTTTTCAAATGATTGCTTTATTGCTTCAATAGAACCTCGAACATCTGCTTTAAGTATAATATTTAAGTCTTTTACTTCTCCCATTTGGATTCTATTGTATAAATCATCCAATGAAACCTTAGAAGTAGCATTCATATTGTCTGTTCTTAATTTCTGTTTTCTCTTTTCAGCTATTATTTTAGCATCTTTATCTGAATCCATACTGATTAAGATATCACCGGCCAGCGGAGTTTCGGAAAGTCCTAAAATTTCTACCGGTATAGAAGGACCTGCCTGATTTATTTTCTTTCCTTGGCTGTTGAACATAGCCCTGATTTTACCGTAAGCAGCACCAACCAATACAGTGTCACCCTTTTTCAAAGTACCTTTTTGTACCAGTACAGTAGCAACAGGACCTCTTCCTTTATCAAGCTTAGCTTCAATTATAGTTCCTCTTGAATTTCTGTCAGGGTTAGCCTTAAGTTCCTGAATTTCAGCAACTAATAATATCATTTCAAGAAGCTCTTCAATACCTAATTGTTGTTTTGCAGATACCGGAACAAAAATTGTATCTCCGCCCCAATCCTCAGATAAAACATTGTGCTCAGCCAGCTCTTGCTTAACTCTGTCAATATTTGCAGTGCTTTTATCTATTTTGTTTACTGCAACTATAAGCGGAACATTTGCTGCCTTGGCATGATTTATAGCTTCAACAGTTTGAGGCATAACACCATCATCAGCAGCTACTACAAGTATTGCTATATCAGTGATACTTGCACCTCTGGCACGCATAGATGTAAATGCTTCGTGTCCCGGAGTGTCCAGGAACGTTATTTTCTTTCCATTGATTTCAGCTATAGAAGCTCCTATATGCTGAGTAATTCCGCCTGCTTCTTTGGTAGTTTCAATAGTATTTCTTATAGCATCCAAAAGTGATGTTTTACCGTGGTCAACGTGTCCCATTACAGTAACTATAGGTGGTCTTTCAACTAAGCTCTCTTTCGGATCTTCAATATCCTGGTCTAATTTTTCTTCTATAACCTGAAGTTCGTCAATTATTACTTTTTTATTTATAACAGCGTTAAATTCTGCCGCTACCAGGCTTGCAGTATCAAAATCAATTTCCTGATTCATATTTACCATTAAGCCAAGCATTATTAACTTGGATATTACCTGATTTACAGGAACACCCATTTTGTCTGCCAATTCTCTGACAACGATAGTGTCTTCAATCTCTATATTTTTAATTTTAGGCTGAACAGGTTGTTTTTCTTTAGGTTTATCATTATCATGGATATTCTTTTTATTATTATCCTTTTTATAAAATTTATTATTGTTATTATTGTTATTGCTTTTTTGTTTTATATCAGGTTTTTTATTAGTAGCAGCAGCGGGAATTATTTTATCAGCTTTCTTTATTTTAGTTCCCTTTAAATCAAAGTTTACATCCTCATCATCATCTACAACTGCAACTTTGGGATGATGTTTAATATCCTGTTTTTTAGGTGGATTATTCTCTTTTTTAGGATTAACTTTAGGTTTTTCAGTTTCATTTTCTTTTACACCATTCAGAGTATTAATAATTTTTCTGATTCTTAATGTCTCTAAATCTGTGATTGAGCTCATATGCGTTTTTACTTCAATGCTAAATTCTTTTTCGATTATATCAATTAAATCCTTGCTGTTCATTTTTAATTCTTTTGCCAATTCGTATATTCTCATGCAGTCACCTCCAAATTTATGTGTTGTTTTTTAAATAAGATATGATATTCTTATCCGTCACGGCCAATGCACTGACTTCCTTCTTATTTAATATCTTACCGTAAACAACCTTTTCACCGTATTCAATATAGCTACGGTTATACTTATTACATTCAAATACTATATTTTTTTTCGTTTTTTCCGATGCATCACTTGCTACAATTACAAGAATATCAACAATATTACTTTTCATTAAAGAAACTGTGATATCATAACCGAATACAAGTTTACCGGCCTTTCTGGCTATACCCAGCATACCATAAAACTTATTCATCTTTTAGTATCTCCAACTTAATTTGCTCATAAACTTCAGTCGGTATTTCTGTCTCGAGTGATCTGGATAGTCTTTTTGATTTTACAGCTTTGTCAAAGCAATCCATGTTTTTGCAGATATAAGCTCCTCTTCCGTTTAGCTTGCCTGTTGCGTCAAATTTTACAATTTCAATATCCTGAGTGTCAGGATTGTCGCCCTGAATTTTTGTTTTAACAATTCTGCACAAGTTTTTTTTAGGAAAGTTTTCTTGACAGCCAATGCATTTTCTCATTGGTATTTTACGCTGCTTCATTATTCCTCCTCTGTTTCTTGTACTTTTTCAGATATAGTCTCACCTTTACTTTGTCTTTCTTGATATTGAGATTCACTTATTATATCTATTTTCCATCCGGTCAATTTTGCAGCTAATCTTGCATTTTGACCTTCCTTGCCTATGGCTAGTGATAATTGGTTATCAGGTACTACCGTTACAGCAGATTTTTCTTTTTCATCAGCACTTACACTTATAATTTTAGCGGGTCCTAAGCTGTTAGCGATAAAAACTTCGGGATTTTTGTCATAAACTACAATATCTATTTTTTCGCCATGAATCTCATCAATTATTGTCTTTACTCTTATACCCTTATTTCCTACACATGAACCAACAGGATCAACATTCGGATCGTTGGAGTGAATAGCTATTTTAGTTCTTGAGCCGGCTTCACGAGATATGCTGTGTATTTCTAAAACACCGTCGTGAATTTCAGGAACTTCCAGTTCAAATAGTCTCTTTATTAGATTCGGATGAGTTCTTGACAGGAGTATGCTTGCTCCCTTACTTGAGTTTTTAACTTCTAAAATAATTGCCTTTAATCTGTCTCCCTGATTAAACTCTTCTCCGGGGATTTGTTCGTTCTGAGTTATAACACCTTCAATTTTACCCATATCAATATAAATATTACCCCTGCTTACTCTTTGAACTATACCGTCAATCAAATCACTTTCTCTGCCTTCAAATTCATTGAATATGGAATCTCTTTCTGCTTCACGAATCTTTTGAAGTATTACCTGTCTTGCTGTTTGAGCTGCTATTCTCCCAAAATCTTTTTTTGGCTGAATTTCAATCTTTACAATATCTCCAAGATTATAGCTCAATCTGATTTGTCTTGCATCTTCAATAGAAATTTCTTGTTGAGGATCCTCAACTTTTTCTACTACTGTTTTATCGGCATATAGCTTATAATCTCCGGAAACTTCGTCAATTTCAATGGAAAAATTATTTGCCTTGCTGAAATTCTTTTTATATCCGGACTCTAAGGCTGCTCTTATTGCTTCAATAACTACATCAGGAGATATACCTTTTTCTCTTTCAAGCTCTCCCAATGCTCTTATAATATCTTTGCTCATTTTAATCCTCCAACTTAAAATAGTTCCACAGCTTTATTTATTTTAGATATGTTCTTTAACTCTATATTTACTTTTTTGTTGCCGAGTTCAATTAATATATCATTTTCGTTTTTTTCTAAAAGAATCCCTTTTAACAGCTTCATTCCCTCTACATGTGAAAACAGCCTTACTTCTACTTCATTATTGATGTTTTTTATATAATCCGAATCCTTTTTAAAAGCTCTGTCTATACCCGGAGAAGAAACCTCTAAATAATATTGCTCGTCAATAAAATCAAGCTCATCAAGCTTTTTATTAAATTCTCTGCTCACAGAAGAACAGTCATCTATAGTTATTCCGCCCTCTTTGTCAAGATATACTCTGAGGTACATAAACGGCCCTTCCTTGACATACTCAACATCAATCAACTCATAATCAGTATCTGCTATTATTTTGCCGATAATTTCTGTCGAAGTTTCAATAATTTGTTTTTTATTCATATAAATTTTTTCAACCTTCCTCACTTTCAATACACATATGTAAATCATAATTAGAAAGAGTGGGAATCAACCCACTCTTTTAGTCAAAATCTCAATCTGGTATTAGTATAACACAATTTAAAATAAAAATCAAATATAAATATTAATATTTTGGTAAGTTTTAGAGCTTTTTTAATGATAAAATGTCAGTTTTATATTTTTATTCAAGTTTTCTGGTCTCCATTTGACCGCATAGCATTGTAAAGAATCCAAATTTCTCATAAAATTCTTTTAAATCAGCTTCTCCATAGATTACAGATATCATATAAATGTTGTTCGTCTTTAAATGAGAAATACAGTTATTCATAAGCTCTGTTCCAATTCCCTTGCCTTGGTAATTTGGATTCACCATAACATCCTGAATGTATGCATCAGATACACCGTTGCTGACTACTTCTGCATACCCTATCAGTACATCATTATCATCGTAGCAAGCAACGTGATAATAATTAGTTAAAGAAGGATTTTTATATTCAGATTCCATTCCGGGCCAGCCTACAGATTCTCGTAAATCAGCTATATTCTTAATTTCAACTTTCTTATTATATTCATATCTCATTTTGAACCTCCAAAATAATAAAATATTCTACATTTCATTTACATGACTTATTCCTAAAATGTCCAGATGCTTTATCAGCATTTTTTTAACCAATAAACAAATATTAATCCATGCTTGTTTTTTTGTTGCATCATTCTCACTGATTATATGATTATCGTTATAGAAATTTGAAAATAATGATGCTATTTCATAAGCATTTTCGCAAATATAATTTGGAGCCTTGTCATTAAATGAGCTTTTGAAAACCTCTCCGCTTAATGATATTTTTAATAATAGCTGCTTTTCAGTATCGGAATATATATTATTTATTATTATTTTATTATCGTCATCTTGTTCAAGCTTATTTAACAAGGAATTTATACGGGCTATAGTATATAATAAAAATACTCCTGTTTTTCCTTTAGAAGCTAAGAACTTATCAATATCAAAGATATAATCTTTTAACCTATGATTGATTAAATCACCGAATTTGATAGCTGCAACAGTTATTTTATTTGCAGTTTCTTCTATATTTTTCACCTTGCCGAACTCTGATTCTTTCAATCTTTCAACAGCCTTCTCATATACAGTGCTATATAAATCCTCTAATCTCATAACTCCGCCGTCTCGGGTTTTAAACGGCTTTCCGTCGTTTCCGTTCATAGTTCCAAAACCCAAGTGTTCAAGATTAGTATCCTTGCTGACTAATTCAGCTTTTTTGGCACATCTGAATACCTGATTAAAATGCAAGCTTTGTCTATTATCTACAACATACCAGATTTCACTCGGATTATAATCAATCTGTCTTTGCAGAATTGTAGCTAAGTCGGTTGTTGCATAAATGCTTGAATTGTCGGATTTTTTTATTATAACAGGCGGAATTTGAACCTTATCGTCTTCATTTTGCACATCTACAACCAAAGCTCCGTTGCTGTTATAAATTAAATTCTTATCTTCGAGAATTTCTATTAATTTCTCTACATATTTTTCAGAGTCGCTTTCGCCGTACCATAACTCAAAATGTACATTTAATTTATCATACATTTTCTTGAAATCTTCTTTGGAAACATCAAGTATTTTTTTCCATAAAGCTAAATATCCTTTATTTCCGCTTTGCAGATCAGCTGTAATCTTTTGTGCCTTTAGCTTAAACTCCTCATTCTCTTTGCTTTTTTTACTCGCAAATGGATATATGTCATTTAATTGTTCGGCTGTAACCTCAAAATTCACTTCTTGCTCTTTGTTGTAAGTTCCATTAAAATAGCTTAAATCAGGATATCTTTCACTTAATTCTGCTATAACTAAACCAATCTGTAAACCCCAGTCTCCTAAATGAACATCACCTATTGCTTTTCTTCCTGTGGCTGAGGCAATTCTTTTTAGTGCTTCTCCTATTATAGCTGCTCTTAAGTGTCCTATATGTAAAGGCTTAGCACAGTTTGGTCCGCCGTAGTCAACAATAATTGTTTCACATTTTTGAGCTTGCGGAATGCCTAAATTCTCATCACTTGCTAATTCGGTTATATAGTCTGTCAAAAAGGCATCCTCTGTTATTATGTTTAAGAAGCCTGACACGACATCTATTTTTTTAAACATCTTATCATCTGATAAAGCTTTTGCTACCTCAGCTGCTATAATTTGAGGTGATTTTTTATACTGCTTCGCAGCCATAAATGCCCCATTACACTGAAATTCACATAAATCCTGTCTATCTGATATAGTTACTTTACCAAAGTTTTTGTCATATCCGCATTTTTCAAAAGCATTACTGACATTTTCAGTTAATATATTAATTAAAGTATTCATATTACCCTCCTTAAATGTAATTTATATTTTATCACATTAGGAAAGTTCTCTTTCTTATGTGATAAATGAAGAATCGTTCCGATTCTTCCATAAAGTGAACGTAGTTCACTTTTTTATTATTTTCTTCCAAAAAATTAAGCACTATGAGGTTATATACCCAATAGTGCCAAACTCACAATACCTAGGTACACAACACAAGTATGCCTGTACCCAATAGCTAAGATACAAGCTCTTACCGTCTCCGTCTAAGTATTAATGAGTTAAATAATATCATAATATTTCCGCCTTTAATTTTCCTATTAATATATATTAAACAAGAAAAAAAGTCAATATATTTTATATTTTGCTTGCTTTTTATTTAATTATCTTTTAAATTCGGGATAAAAGCTGAGATTGTTTTAGCTTCAATTGAAACGCCGTTATAATACATTTCCATACCTATATCTTGCGGACTATGTTTTTGATATCTTCCTTCCATTCCATCAATCATAATATTATGATTTTCATTAATTGTAACAATCACATGAAATGATTCCTCATATAAAATCATGTTCTCAAGTCCCCGATATTTGTCGTGAATTTCCTTTGTATAACTGAATTTCTCTTGACAGCCCTGCCAAATGTATGATATGGAATTTAGTGTATAGTAATGAATTCCATTTATTTGTTTATAATCAGTGCCATGATCATGACCGTTCATACATATAAGGATGTTTTTGCCATTTTCTCCTGCATTTATAAGAATATCTTGAATTTCTTTTCTGTTGCTTATGCCGCGTTTCATAAAATCATTATAAAGACCTTGGTGTGATAGAATTATATAGTATATGTGCTCATCTTGTAATTCTTTCTTGAGCCAGTCAATCTCGTGCGGAGGTACATATGGATATTCATCAGTTGACTTATCATAATTTCGCTTATAATACTGTAGATGTCCATTAGGCTTTTTTATATAATTTGCATCTAAGATAATAAACTTAACATCGTCCCATATAAAAGAATAGTAGCTATTATCAATTCCAAAAAACTTAGTTGCTTTCTCAATACTGCATTTATCTGTATTATGATTGCCTATAGTGAAAAAACATGGAATTTTACTATCTTTTATTTTTTTAAGGAGTTTCTTATTTTCATCTTTTGGCTCACAAAAATCTCCTAAATCTATCATAAAATCTACATTATGTCTTATAGCCGAGGCTATAAATTCATCAATTCTTCTTTCTGCATCAGGAATAATATCGTAATGTAAATCAGAAAAAACAGCAAATTTCATTAAATCATCCTTTCAATCAATTCAATATATTTTATTTAAAATATTTATGAGAAAACTCTGTAATGTATAATTCTTTAAAACCTAAGCTATCATATAAGTTTCTTGCTTTATTTCCCACAACACACCACAAGATTATTTCCTTATGACCTTGATTATATATCTCATTGCACAGATATTTTACAAATTTTCTGCCTATGCCCTTATCTTGTAAATCTGATCTTACGGAAACACTGGAAATTTCATTGTTTTCCAGATGTGCATGACCTATGATTTCACCGTTTTCTATGTAAGTATAACGATTTGCTGAATCATTATCCCAAGCTGTGCGGTTTTTTTCACTGGGCTTTTGGACTTCGGAGTTTGGAAAATCTCCCACACTCATACGCATTTCATGAAAAGCCTCTGCGTACAATTTCTGAGCTTGAAAGTAGTCATTATCGCAATATTGTCTGATAGGCAATTCATCTATATCAAACTTATCTCCTTCATATTTCATACATGCGCTTGAAAAATTTCTTTCGTAACCATGTTTTTGAGCAAATATTCTTGAGTTTTCATTATCATACAGATAATTTGTCAGGATTTCCTTTGGCTTAATTTCATTTAGAATATTTTCTCCATACATAATAATGGCATGTCCTATTCCTTTACAACGATACTCAGGTGTTACAAAAACAACTAAAGACGATGTACTTTTTCCGGGTATTATTTGAACTAAACCAACAAGCTTTTCTTCTGAATACACAACCGTTAATGTCTCGGGTTCTGTTTCTACAGCCCACCACAAATCTTCGCTTGTTCCTTTATCTTGCAGTAAAATCTCTTTTACTGAATCATATTCATTTTCACTGATTTTTTTATATTCAAGTTTCATTTCAGAATTTATCCTTTCATACTGCAAAAGCACAAATTGTAATAAGATGTGCTTTTGTCAATTATTTAATTTTAATCTGTACTTTAAAGAAAAAATATTTATTTTAAAAGATTCAATATAGATTGAGGCTGTAAATTTGCTTGTGCAATCATAGACTGCGAAGCTTGAAGCAAAATATTGTTTTTTACGAAATTAGTATACTCTTTTGCCATATCAGCATCTCTTATACGACTTTCAGATGCTGTTATATTTTCTTGAAGTATTTTTCCTACATTTTCGGCATAATCTAATCGGTTCATATCGCTTCCGAAATTTCCTCTGAAAGATACTACCTTATCTATGGCATTATCAATTCTTTTTAATGAATCTAATGCTAAAGCTAAGTTTTCAACCTTAAGACCGGGTGGATCGAGTCTTAGATTTGAAGCTGTGGCGTCACATGTATGCATGTAAAAGCCATCTTCTTTTTCAGATCCGGATTGTATCCAGATTCCAGGAAACTTATCTATCTCTAATATTTCATCTTGCTTTATATTACCATCGGTTTGTGTGCTTTCTATACCGAATCTGAAAGTGTATGCCTGGCTGGTACCTATATTTAATTTTTCATTTTTCCATACCATGCTAAAACCTAAGTCTATTCCGGGATATAAGGTTGTGTTATCAGCTGATTCCGGATTATCAAAGTTACTCCATACAGGAGTATTTTGTCTATAGTGTCCTAAGTATAGATAGTCAGGTTTGTTGCTGTCAATAATTACACTTCCGGTAAAAGGAAGCTCGGAAATAGGTCCCCATATAGAAAAGCTTTCAGGCATGTCAGAATTATTATACATAGTTGATTTTTCAACCCTATTTCCACCAACATAATATCTTTCTACAGCATCGTTATTGTTATATGCTGTATCAAAGTGATGCATAAAGTCAAAATCAATTTCGTAATCTGAGCTTTTATTTTCGATGCTATATGAGATATCATAGTATTGTATATTATTCTCCGCAAAACTGCTGTCGCTTTTATCTTTAGGGTTGAGCTTTATACTTTGCGTAAGCTCAATATCGATGTATTTAGGAGGATTTATTGCAGGATCTCCGTCAGGATTGGAATCAGACCCTGCACCGGAAACAAGCATTTTATAACTATATTTAAGACTCCATGTATTAGTAGCGGAATCATGCGAATAGCTTCCCGCAATGATAGACATTGAAGCATCTTCAGAATTTAATCTGCTTGAATTTAAAGAAATATTAATAGTTTCTGATTCTCCTGTAATAGGATTTCCAGAAGTATCAAATTTAGGAATCCTTACGCGGAGTTGTTCATATGAAGTATTTCCTGATCCAAAAACAAGACCCCAGTTAGTCGGATGTTCAAAACTGTCAACTGTTCTTGCACCTATATTGTATATTCCATTTGAGCTTAAAGGAGAATCACTTAAATTTGCTTTCAGTTCAATTTCATTAAAATTTATGTCAACTCCCGGATGATATACCGTTCTGACTAAAGGATGCATACCGTTTATATTAGTAGATTTGGCGATTCTATCGATTTCTGAAGTAAGATTTGATAATTCCAAATTTACAGCGTCTAACTCCAGCTCTGAATATGTTGAATTTTGAGCTGCTATTGTGAGTTCTCTGGCTCTTATAAGGATATCGTTGACTTCTTGTAATGCGCCATCTGCTGTTTGCGCTACGGATCTTCCCTGTTGGATATTCTCTAATGCCTTATCCATACCGAATATTTGTGTCTTCATTTTTTCAGAAATAGCAATTCCTGCTGCATTATCCGCAGCAATATTTATATCATATCCTGAGGATAATTTTTTTAAGCTTTTTTCAATAGAACTATTATTTTTTTTATAATTCTTATTAGCATTGACTGCTGTTATATTATTTTGAATTCTCAAGATAAAATCCTCCATCAATAATAATTACTTTTAACTATATATCGTCAAATATTACGAAAGTTTAACTAATTATAGATTACAGCTGTAAATTTATATTAAAATCTGCTTAATTTTATTTGTGTAATTTAAAATGAGTTTACATTATATATATTATGTATACTTGCTACATTAATCATCAAATTTTATGGAAGAATTCCAAGTTTTCTTAGCAAATATTCAGCATTTGTTGTCTTTGATTTTCCCTGCTTTAGTTTATAGTCGAAAAATATTTCATCATTAATGTAATTTTCGCTGAAACTGCAATTAATAATATTTTTATAAGTATTTTCTAATTTGCATACTTCTAAATCATGAGTGGTAATCATTCCGGCTACTTCTGATGCAGAAAGCTCCTTTAATACTCCTTCTGCTCCCTTTAGTCGGTCTACAGAATTAGTGCCTCTAAATATTTCGTCTATTAAAAACAATGTGTTCTTATTACTGCGAGCATTATCAATAATCATTTTTATACGTTTTAGTTCTGCGTAAAAAGTTGAAATTCCTTCATTCAAATCATCTGCTATTCTCATGGATGTGATTACATTCATATCAGAAAATGACATATTATCGGCACATATATAGCTCCCGGCCTGTGCTAAAACCGTATTAATACCTATAGTTCTCATAAATGTAGTTTTTCCGGACATATTAGATCCGGAAATAATATAAATATTATTATCCAGTATAAAATCATTACAAACGCGCTTGTCATTATTAATTAAAGGATGCCCTAAATCTTTTGCATGAATATAATTTTTTCTTTCACTGAACTTAGGAATAGAAACATTATTACATACACGCGGAAGATTAGAAAAGCTTATTAAACCTTCAAATTCGCCCAGTGCTGTAAACCATGTGTCTACCGACTCTGAATACTTTTGTTTCCAACTATCCAAATTCATTGCATTTTTATAGTCCCATAAAAAAAACAGATTGAGAATAATATATGCAATTCCGTTTTTACACTGACTAACATTGTTTGCAATTGAATATAATTCTTTTAATGCCTTTTGTGAGCTTTTTATAATATCTTTAATTTCCTTTAACCTTATAGATTCAAAATCTGCGGCCATTACTTCTTTTATTATTCTGTCATAACGAAACAATTTTTTAGGAAGCTTACGCATCACACCAACATAATTTCTTGCTTTATTAAAACCGATTATGCACAAAATAGTTTGGAATACTAATAAAACGCTTGCCATATTAAAAGCAATTAAATATCTGAAAAGAATTGAATACACAAGCAAGGAACAAGTTGGAATCCATAGAAATCTTAAAAATATTTTAACAAAGTTATTTGATATAAAGTGCTCTTTATCTTTTAGCTCTTCTATTAAAGCAGGAAAAGAATCATCAATTCCTACAATTGAAAAAAGATACTCCATATAAGCGGCAAAACTATATTTATCTTTGAGTTCTGTAATGGAATCTTGACGCTTTTTTATTTCATCCTTTGTAAATTTTGAATTTAGTAAATCTTTAGCAAATAGTTCTCTTCCATAGTAAGTATGAGAGCTATTTAACATTTGAAAAATTGATTTTTTTCCTACAATATCTAAATCCGTTGAATAAGAGTGATTATTGTCAATAAATTCTTCCCCTATATCATCAAAGCTGCACCACTCACCCGTAATTCTTTTAATATTTTTTTCGTTGATTTGTATTAACCCTTCTTCAAGACTAACTCTTGCAAGCGCCATTTTGTGAAATATATGAGCTGTAATATATATAAGTATCTCCACACTAATAAGTATGAGTAAATCTATATGATAGTTATTTTTATACGCCCTATATGCACCGTAAATTATAAAAGCAAGTATTATGAGCTTAAATATACCTATAAAATCATAAGCTCTATTATATTTTTTCAAAACATCTTTCCTTTTTTTTATATCGTTTTCAAATATTGATATCATCCAATACCTCTCAAAATTTAAGTGTATAATGAAATTATAAACATAATTTAATTATACACTATTGCACTGACATAAGTATAGTTTTTTATTTGTTGATTATATTTTCGAAAAAAAAGAGCCGGACGCACCCGACTCCTCTATTTAACGTTAATCTTTGTTTGATAATCCTTATATATTGAGTATAACATATCAAAGTTTATATTTTTGCTTTAGCAAAGGTGCCATCACTTAATTTAATAATATTATTCTTATCATTATGGTATGCAACGTAGTGTCCGACCGTATGCGCGTTCGAGTTTTGTTTTGGCAGATCGGACATAAAAGCCACATTGCTTCTTGCAATGGATTACCCTGCATTATCCCCACTCATCTTTCTGCGAAAGATAATAACTGCGAGTACATAAATGACAACCGTATATCCCAGCACTACAGCTAAGTGCGGTAATATCTTACCGAAATTGCCGCTGAGTGTTGCTTTCGTTGCCTGAACACTGTGATAGAACGGCAGAAGCTCTGCTGATTTCTGGAACACACCGCCAATCAGGGTTAGCGGAATGAATATTCCTGAAAGCCATCCTGCGAGATTGGTGAGAAGCGCACCACAGATTCCAGCGGCTGCGTTTTCGCTCAAGAAACTGCCGAATAGCAGACCAAGGCCCACGAATAGGAGCGAACTTAGCATGGTTGTAAAAATCGCAGGCAGCATATTCCACGAAAATCCAAGACCAAAGAGAGTGGATGCAAGCAGTGTTATTGCCGCCTGTGCCGCCGCAACAACAAGCATTGGCAGGGTATAGCCTAAAATGAAATCGACGGACTTCATCGGAGAGGCGAAAAGTCGCATAAGGAATGAGGAAGTTCTATCCTTTGACAGTAGCATTCCTGCAAATAACGCCATGAATGCCGTCCCGAACATTGTTAATCCGGGTGCAACATTTTCAATGACAAACATCGTGTTGCCCGCTTCGGGAGGTATGCTTTTGTTTACTGCAGATAACACCACCAACAAAACCAATGGGAAACCCAGTCCAAAAAAAAGGTTAAGCGGATCGCGCAAAACTTCTTTTATATTTCGCTCCGCAAACAATGAAATTTTCATGCCACACCTCCCGCAAGGGCGACAAAAGCGTCCTCCAATTTGCTCGTTCCCGTCTGACGGATTAGATCCTCGACTGTTCCCGTTGCTGTCAATTCTCCGTTCGACATCACCCCAATACGGTCTGCCAGCTCCTCCACTTCATCTAAGTAGTGGCTGGTAAGAATAATTGTTACCTTACCTTTCAGGGCTTTTATCGAGGTCCACAGCTCACGTCGGGCAAGCACATCAAGCCCCAAAGTGGGTTCGTCAAGAAATAATATTTGGGGATTTGTAATCAGCGCCATTGCAATGGATAATCTGCGTTGCATGCCTCCCGATAATCTTTTAGCCTTTTTGGAGAGCACACTGTCAAGCCCGAAGCGTGAAGCAATTTCGGTGGCACTTTGGCGGCTGACATTCTTGTCTTGTCCATAAATTCCAGCCATAAACATCAGATTCTCAAAAACCGAAAGATTAGCGGCAACCGCCGTTTCCTGTGGGGAGATATTGATTTTTTGCTTAATATCCTGTGCTTGTTCTCTTATGCTGTCACCAAGCAGGACTGCGTCACCACTTGTAGGACGAATCAGACAGGAGAGCATTTTGATGGTCGTTGTTTTTCCTGCTCCATTCATACCCAAGAGTGCAAACAATTCACCGCTTTCAACCGCCAGGTTTAAGTTGTTTACTGCGGTAAAATTGCCGTATTTTTTTGTCAGATTTGCGATGGCTATGGATTTCATACATCTTCATCCTCCTTTGGTGTTTTACCGTTAAATATTTTAGCCATTAGGTCTGTAAGTGCTCCTTTGGGCGGGATGGCTAACCCTTTCTTTTCATCACCCAATAAAATCAATGTGTCACCCGGATTTATGTTGAATATTTCGCGTGCTTCTTTAGGAATCACAAATTGTCCCTTTTCGCCAATCTTGACTGTCCATGCGTATTTTTCGTTAGGTCCTTTCTTACTTTTCATTTTCCTGCCTCCAAAGTTAGTTTAGTATGATTTGTATAATAAGTATACCGTATGAGAAAAGAAATGTCAAGGGGAGGACGAAAAGACACAGCATTCCTTTGACGAAAAGCTATGTCTTTCTGGTAGGTCGCCATAAAAAAGACGCCGGATGAATAGTATGCTTATTCGCTACCGCTAAACCTTGGGGACGACTGGCATCCAAAACTGAACAATTCGGTTTTTATTTGCAGAATCTTTGGGAATGTATATTTCTTTTTTTGCGATAAAGATTACATCGAAATGAAAACCAACTTCATTGTTAAACGAATATCCCAGAGTGTCAATCCAAATATAAGGTTTTTCCTCACCATGACCATCACCCCAACTGCGAAGCAATTCATCTTGTTCCAATTCAAAACAAATCCATTCTGACGCAGCGGCTTTAATAGAAAATGTTTCGTATCCGTCAAAAACAGTTGAATCAACCAATTCGGTTTCTTCTATGCAAGCAGTATACCGAAATGTACCCTCCGGGCACTCCTCGTCCCAAGAGCCGCAACCTAACAAAACAGGAGGCAGCATGGAGGATGAACGAAGGCAATCAAGTCGTCCATCGTCTGCTAATTCCTGCCAAAAAAACGGAACCTCTTTCTCATTCTTTACAAATTTTGAAAATCCCATCACACTAAATGCCTTTTTTGAAAAATGATAAACATTGAATCCCAAGTTATGATTTTTGATCTTTTTCATATTTTACACCTCCAAAGCCTTTTTCAAATCAGTAATATATGTTTGTTGTTGTTTCTTGAGATATCCTTTTATAAAAGGACGCATGATTAGCCTTTTTGCAGTAACATCCTCCGTAAAGTCTACTGTACATTGGTTTTCATCCCCGAAAAATAGACCAACCCAATGACCGCTTACATTATCGTTCTCTATGTCGAACGCCCAACGCTTATAAAGCTCTGTAACGGTTATTGTAAATTTAGTTTTATATCCGTCTTTCGTATATTCAACAAACTTTTCTTCACTTAAAACCTCTATCTTTGCCAAGTCGCTTCGCCATGAATAATTTTCAAGTGAAGTTACAATGTCCCACACTTTTTTAATATCACACATAAATGTGGCCTTAATGTTAGATGTAACCATATTACTTCTCCTTTGCAATGTTATATAAATTTCCTATAGTTTTTTATTCCCCTACAGGAGCGAATGCTCATAATGTACCTGATAAACAGGAATTTAGAGTGTATTCCAAATGAAACAAAAGACAAAAACACAACCCCAAGCATTTTTTGTTTTCTTTTTTACTATCAACATCCCATAGAGCGCTATGAAAGTAGTAACAATTTCAAGGACGCCCCAAAATGAAATATTGAGTGGATGAAACAAAATGCCTATCACAGCACAAGTAATTGCGCCAATGTCTAACCATTGATTTTTTGAAGGGTATCTGCTGTTTAGTTTATCGCTTATTACAACATAATTAAATCCTTCAAAAAACCCCCAAACAACAACAATTAGTGACATTCCTAGAATGTTAGTTGGAAATCCGCTCTTAAGCACCGCATCGGCAATTAGGATATCAAAAGGCTGATACCCCTCATATTGTCCTGAAACGAAAATATAACTTAAATACGGAATGAAACAGGCAACTGACCCAATGATAGATTTAAGCGTATTTTGTTTTATCAAGCCAAATAGGGAGAACTTTTCTTTTCGTAAAATACAAACAACGGCAACCCCTAATCCCGCTATACCAAACTGAGCACCCGAGTTAATTAGCAAACGGGAAAGCAATGAATTTTCAGGTTCTTTTACATATGCCATAAGTTGATTTCCCATTACTGCATATAATAAAAATACACCAAATGTTATTAATGTAATAATCCATATATCAATATCTAAATTTTTCTGTCCTAAAGAAAGCTGTTTTCTTGCCATATTATATTTCCTCCACTCCCACAACATAGATAGTACCTTTTTATTTATCAAAAACTTCCTTTGCATTAAAGGGAAGTTCAATATAAGTCAGGCGACCTGATTCATCTTTCAAGGTTTTTGTATTAAATGTTTCCATAAATTTGCTCACCTTAAAAGTTGGTATAGTATGATTTGTATAACTAGTATACCATCCAGAAAAAGGAATGTCAAGGGGTCGATAGTAGGTTTCGCTTTTTATCAGAGTTTCGGTCTTGCCACTTGCTCGTTTTTCAAATTTTCCGTGGCCGTAAAATCTGAAAAACTCTGCTTGTTGAGGTTCCTCAAAACCCATAACTTCGGACCAAGTTGGCCCGAAGTCCCCCAAAGAGAAACGCCGAGCGGTCTGCCTGTACCGTTCGGCGCTTCTCTGTAATGTGATAGCTTCAAATTTATTTTGTATTGCCTCATTACGCTTGAAATGGGGCTTTTTTGCAGTTCTCTTAAATTAATTACACAAATCATTTTTATAAGCATAATAAAATTCATTTGTTATTTTTAACTTTTCATTCCATATTCTTTTTCCTGCCGGAGTTCTCATAGGATTATCTTGCATAATATTATATGTAAATTTTTCAATATGCTCTAGGATAGATTCAAATGTCGGGTTATCACTTAGAGCCGATACCCAAACATCCATTACAATTCCATGAGCTCCCGTATCATCTAATAAATCGGATTCCATAAGTAAAATCAGTTCTGCAGGAATATCATCCATTAAACTTTCTTTATTAGAATGATTTTGGATTAAGTCACATATAAAGTCAATTTTCTCTATCGGATAATTATGTTCCGATAAATATTTTCTGCATATTTTTGCCCCCATAAGAGCATGGTCACATCGTTCGATATGTCCATATCCTGAATCGTGAAATATAGTTGCTATCTTTAGAGAGTCAATATCAATCAAATCTTTATCGTCATATTCGTGATATAATTTAAGCATCCATTTATATACACGTTTTGTATGCTCCATACGATTGTAATTTATTTTATTTTTTGCCGATCCGCTTTGTAAATCATATTTTGACAATAAATTTTCAACATACTCAAACATATCATAATATTTATCTTTATCCATAATGCCTCCAAATATGAATATTTTTTTCTCACCAATATATACTACCATATTTTTTCATATCAGTAAACAATATGCTTAATTAATTCTTTTTTAATCTAAAAAGAAAAATGCATCTATATCCTTAGATATAGGTGCATTTCAAAATTGAATATAATATTAAGATTTCTTTTTTATCGGAAACAATAAATCTATCTTTCCATCAATACCGTTTTTCGGCCAGCCCACATGACAGGAGTATATCCAGTTAAGATGTTCCTCTAAAAGTCCTCCCATAATCTCATCCCCTAGCTCACTGTAATTTGCCGTGTACAGGTCGCTCTCTTCAACCCATTTTAATAGATATGCCCATTCATGAAAGTCCGGGAAATTAATTGCATGAGCTGCATATAGTCCGCCTTCAAAATGTTTTTTTATAAACGGTGCTGAAACCTCCATATCATCAGGTATCGTTACCCAATCTTCATATCCGTAAAATTCTTTGTCTTTAGAAGGGCTTGGATGATTGAATCCGAACATTCTAGCATCAGGTTTGATTTCATAAAGTTTATTTTCAAGAATAAATTTAGACATCATATTTCCGACTTTTTCTTCCGGATTTTCTCCTATATAGTGATATGAAGCTACCGTGAATTGTGGAAGTAATATTATTCTTACATTAAGTTTACTCTGAATATTGTCACTTGCTTTGTTTAAATCGTCCATTGAACGATCCTCCTTTAAACTATTCTTTGAAAGGCTTAGAGCATTAACAACATCAACGAGCTCATTATCCTGAAGTATATCAAGTTGGACTTTTTTACGTATACTTTCATCAATACGCAATATAAAAACATTAAGTATGTCCCGAATTATGCTTAGAGCGTTTATTTCTTCATCAAGCTCAAAAATATTCTCGCGCATAAGCTCCAAAGCCTGTACCTGCTCGTGGTCATTGAGAATAACAGCAATATGCTTTAAAGGAATACGAAGCTTTCTAAGTACGATTATTTGCTGCAGACGTCTTACAGCAAGTTCGTCATAAACACGATATGCATAATCTTTTTTGCGCTGACTTGTAATCAGTCCCATCTTTTCGTAATATCTAATCATTCTTGTTGATACTTCATAATTTTTTGACAGCTCACCGATTGTCATAATTTCCATTGACTCATCTCCTCTCTGACTTAATTGTAAAGGACGACACAGTGTCTCTGTCAATATATAAATTAAATTTTTATAAATTAAATAATGTAATTTGATTTGTCTTGTCCATATTTTTCAAACAACCATGTTTTTCCAATACTTCTATGACTGTTTTTGTTACCTTGGCACGTTTTGTTATATCTTCCATTGATATAAATTCGCCTTTTTCACGTTCTTCCTTTATGCTTATGGCAGCATTTTCTCCGAGACCTTGAAGCCCTACAAGAGGGGGAAGAATTCCGCCATCCACTATTTTAAATCTTTTATCATCAGACTTATATAAATCTACCTTTTCGCATTTATATCCTCGTTTATACATTTCGCGGGCAACCTCTAAAACTGTATACATATCTTTTTCCTTGGTAGTTTTATCATTGCCCTTTTCATCTATTTCCTTCATAGCTCTTTCTATGCTTTCCAAACCGTTTGCTATAATTTCTGCATCGAAATCCTGTGCCTTCATAGTAAAGTACGAAGCATAAAATGCTTCAGGATAATGTACTTTAAAGTAAGCTATTTTAACGGACATCATAACATAAGCAACCGCATGTGCCTTAGGAAACATATATTTTATCTTATTGCAGGAGTCTATATACCACTGAGGAACATCCTGTGCCTTCATAGCCTCTTCATCCTCCGGTCTTAGACCCTTGCCTTTTCTGACTCTTTCCATGATATCAAAGGATTTTTTCTTATCTACCCCTTTTAATATCAGATAGGTCATGATGTCATCACGTGTAGCAATAACCTCATTAATTTTACAAGTATTGCTCAATATCAATTCCTGTGCATTTCCTACCCAAACATCAGTTCCATGAGAAAGCCCGCTTATACGAAGCAAATCAGAAAATGTTTTAGGCTGAGTTTCTAAAACCATTTTTCTTACAAAGGCAGTACCGAATTCAGGTATAGCAAGTGTTCCTGTATCACAGTTTATATCTTGCTTTGTTACACCAAGTGCCTCCGGACTTGTAAAAATAGACATGGTTTTGCGATCATCAAGCGGAACATCCTTATCCTTTATACCTGTAAAATCCTCAAGCATCCTAATAATAGAAGGAGTATCATGTCCGAGAAGATCCAGTTTCAATATACGTCCGGATATTGAATGATAGTCAAAATGTGTTGTGATAGAATCTGATTTTACATTGTTTGCCGGATATTGAACAGGAGTAAAATCATATATATCCTTGTTTTTCGGAACGACCATTACCCCGCCCGGATGCTGTCCGGAAGTTCTTTTTACCCCTAAGCAGCCTTGTATAATTCTGTTTATTTCAGCATTTCGTTTCGTCTGTCCCTTTTCCTCATAATAGTTTTTGACAAAGCCATAGGCGGTTTTATCTGCTATTGTGCCTATAGTTCCTGCTCTGAATACCTTTCCTTCACCGAACAGCTCCTCAGTGTATTTCATAGCAACACCCTGCTCTTCACCTGCAAAGTTAAGATCAATATCAGGCTCTTTATCTCCGTAAAAGCCCAAGAAAACCTCAAACGGTATCTCATGTCCGTCTTTTCTTAGCATGCTTTGGCAATTAGGACAGATTTTATCGGGTAAATCTACCCCCGAGCCATATTCTCCCTTTGTAAAAAATTCAGAATATTTGCAATTGTCGCAGATATAATGCGGTTCCAAAGGATTAACCTCTGATATACCGCTCATTGTAGCGGCAAAGGATGAGCCTACCGATCCTCTTGAGCCTACTATATAACCATCATCATTAGATTTTTTAACCAGCTTTTGAGCTATGATATACATTACTGCATAACCATTGCTGATTATCGAATTTAGTTCTCTTTCGAGCCTGCTTTCGACTATTTCAGGCAGAGGATTGCCGTAAATTCTATGCGCCTTTTCATAGCAAATTGTTCTGAATTCTTCGTCAGCCCCCTCTATTATAGGAGGGAAGGTTCCATCAGGTATAGGCAATATATTTTCAATCATATCAGCGACAATATTAGTATTTTTAACTACAACCTCATATGCCAAGTCCTTTCCCAGATATGAAAAATCATTCAGCATTTCCTCGGTTGTTTTAAGATATAGCGGTGCTTGTTCTTCAGCATCACCAAAGCCTTGACCTGACATAAGAATTTTCCTGTACAGCTCATCTTCTTCCCTGAGAAAATGAACATCTCCTGTTGCAACTACAACTTTATTCAGCTTTTTACCGAGCTCTATAATTTTTCTGTTTATATCCTTAAGCTCGTCCATAGATTTGACAGTACCGTTTCTGTATAAAAACTCATTATTGGCAAGAGGCTGTATCTCAAGAAAATCGTAAAATTCAGCTATTTTTTCAATTTTTTCATCACTTTCACCGCCTATTACAGCGCGATACAGTTCGCCCGCTTCACAGGCTGTACCTATTATAAGACCTTCTCTGACCTTGTCTAAGTCAGATTTTAATATACGAGGTTTTTTATAAAATAACTCTATGTGAGCCTTAGAAACTAATTTATATAGCTCCTTTAGTCCTGTCAGGTTTTTAACTAAAATATTTACATGGAAAGTAGGTTTTTTAGTCATATCTATATTTCTTGTGAGTTTTTCATTTAACGTGTTAAATTGTATTATCCCTTGCTGTTCTAATAGCTTATATAGCTCTAATAGAAGCATTGCAGTAGCCTTTGCATCATCTACAGCTCTGTGATGATTTTCTAAAACTATATCGAATTTTTTAGTTAAGGTATTAAGCTTATAATTTTTAACTCCTTTTATCAATGCTTTTGATAATTCAAGAGTATCTATTACAGGCATATCATATTTTTCATTAAAGTTTACAAGATATTTTTCTTTTATAAATTTAACGTCAAAGCTCGCATTATGAGCTATAAGTATTGAATTTTCACCGACAAATTCCTTAAATCCCGTTAGTGCTTCCTTTATGCTCGGTGCACCGACAAGCATATTATCTGTTATACCTGTAAGCTCAATGATTTTATCAGGCAACTTCATGCTTGTACTAACAAAAGTATTAAAGCTGTCGATTATTTTTCTATCCTTTATTTTGACTGCCCCAATTTCAATTATGTCATCTTTGCGTGCATTAAAGCCTGTTGTTTCAATATCAAAAACTACAAGCTCAGAATCAAGATTTTTATCCTCACATCTATAGGATATAGATGTGCCATCATCTATAAGATAACCTTCCATACCATATATAACCTTAAAATCAGGACTTCCTGCTTCCATAGCATTTGGAAAGCCTTGAACTACACCGTGATCAGTTATAGCCATAGCCTTATGTCCCCATTTTTTAGCAAGCTTTGCATAATCGGAAAACGGGTTTATACCATCCATTGAGCTCATGCAGGTATGTAGGTGAAGCTCTACTCTTTTTTCCTTTGCATTATCCATTTTTTCGGATATAGCAAATTCTGATTCTCTTATTGCCTTACACATTACAACCAATTCACGCATAAATGTATCATAAATTGCATCACCTATAATCTCAATAGCCTTAAAATTCTCTAAATCCTCAGGCCTTATATTTTTAGGACAAAAATATTTAACATTTATCGTATCGGTGTAGTCTGTAACAGCATATGTAAGTAAAAAGTTTCCGCTTTTTAATTCTCTTTTTTCAAATGATGCTACAGCACCCTTAATATGCACTTCACCCGAGTTATCATTTATCTCCGATATTTTGCTTAATTCTAATATATCAAATTTCTTTTCGTCTTTTATATTTTGCTTAAATTTAGGAGCCTGTTTTTCTTTTGTAAAAACTTGATTGCTATTAACTTGCTCCACATTTTTTTTAATTTCATTTTCTGACATTGATTTTTTTATTTCATTTTCAATTATCTCAGAGGTTTTATCCTCTATTGCTTCTATTGCTTCTTTTTCCAGTCTTATTTTAACGTCAAAATCAAGATTGTATAAATTTAAGAAATATTCTCTTATCTTTTTATCAATATTTTGTTCCTTAATTTGCTCATATGCTAAATCAGTTGAAACATTTATAGTAATATCGGTGTTATTAATTGAAATCTGACAGCATTTACAGCTCATTAAGGATATATTTTTTATTAGATATTCTATGTTAGATATCAAAATTTCAATGAAATTATCATCTTTTTCTTTTATATTATAGCTGATGCAAAATTCTGCATTAACCATATTTGAGTAATGAGATTTTATTTCTGATATAGATTTATCAATTTCTTCAAAGCTGATTATATTTTCAGAAGACATATTAAATTTTATCAGCTTTTCATTTTTTAACACTTCAATTTTATTTAATTTTGCTTTGGAAATTCCTTTATATTTACTAAAATCAAACATATTCTCTTCTCCATCTTAAGATATAAAAAGCCTTACAAACTTATTACAGAATAAAAAAGCTGTCAATACTAATAACTGTAATAAGAACATTATCTTGCAAGCGTGTAATGGGTTATTAGTATTTATACAGCTTTTATTTTTATTAATTTTTTATGAAAACCTAATTTAACTTATCTATCTCTTCCAAAAGAACGCTTATTATTTCACTTTCTTTTATCTTTTTAATTATTTCACCTTTCTTAAACAGCAAGGCTTCACCGTTGCCGCTTGCTATTCCTATATCAGCACCTCTTGCTTCTCCCGGACCATTAACAGCACAGCCCATTATAGCAATTTTTATGTCTTTTTTAATTGGTGCAATAGCTTTTTTTACATCTCTTACAATATTTATCAAATCAACCTTTGTTCTTCCGCAGGTTGGACAGGATACCACCTCTATGCCATAAGGTCTCAGTCCTAAATATTGTAATATTTTTCTGCCTATTATTACTTCTCTGACAGGATCTTCGGTTAATGAAACACGTATAGTATCACCTATACCCATAAGCAGTAAAGACCCAAGTCCCATAGAAGATTTTATTATACCATCCTCGTCTGAACCTGATTCGGTTATACCTAAATGTATCGGATAATCTGTTCTTTTGCTAAGTTCAATATTTGCATCATAGGTCATTTTAACATCGGATGCCTTTATTGAAATCGCTATATTTTCATAGTTATATTTTTCAACGATTCTAACCTGTTCCAATGCGCTTTCAACTAGAGACAGCTTATTGACTCCGTTATATTTTTCTAAAAATTCCTTTTTTACAGAACCTGAATTTACACCTACTCTTATAGGTATATTATTTATTTTACACTCATTTATAACACTCTCAACATTAGTTTCAGAGCCTATATAACAAGGATTAATTCTTATAGCATCAGCGCCGTTTCTGATAGCATGAATTGCCATTCTGTAATCAAATTGAATATCTGCAACTATCGGCATTTCTGTATGTTTCTTAACTATATTTATAGCTTTTGCATCATCCTCTGTATCTATGGATGCTCTTATTATATCACAGCCGTTTAGCTCCAAAAGCTCTATTTGTTTTATAGAACTGTCCGTATCGCTTAATTTTGTGTTTAACATTGACTGTACTGTGATTTTATTGTTTCCGCCTACATACAAATTTCCGCATTTTATCGGTCTGGTGCCAGACTCTGTTTTTATAAAATTTGTCATGAAAAGTCCCTCTTATAATTTCATATATTGTATTTAAAATAATCTGACTATATCCTTATATGTTATAAATATCATCAATGATATCAAAAGCACAAAGCCTATAAAGTGGACAAAACCTTCTTTTTCAATAGGTATTTTTTTGCCTCTTACCTTCTCAATGATTAAAAATACTATTTTGCTTCCATCAAGTGCAGGTATAGGCAATAAGTTCATAAAGCCTAAGTTTACGCTTATAAAGGCTAAAAGATTTAACAGCGGATATATTCCAAGCTTTGCCGATTCTCCAATCATGCTGATTACCATAACCGGACCTCCGACTGCTTCACTTCCTACCTTACCGGTTATAAGCATACCAATAAATCCAAACATAAGCTTAATATAATATCCTGTTTTATATATGGATGATACAAAAGCTGTTACTATTGATTTTTCAATTTTTGTGTTGAAGCCTATCTCCAATTCTTTTTGCGGCACAATGCTAAAATTTAAAAGCTTTGAATCACGTTCCACAACTACATCTAATTCCTCACCGTTTAATCCGTTTATAATCTCTGTTATGTGATTGTAGCTTTCAACATCTATACCGTTGATTTTTACTATTTTATCGCCTTCACGTATTCCGACCTTGTATGCCGGCAATTTATTGTCGCTCGGTCTTATAATCGATGTGCTTGTATCATTGCTGTCATACGGATATATTCCTATAACATATCTGTAATATTGATTTACATCATAACTTAAAGTTTTTCCGTCTCTCTCAAATGTTATATTATACGGTTTTTCTTCAACAGTTATTTCCGATACTAAATCGTCTCTTATATATACATTATTATCGTTTACTGAAATAATTTTATCATCAATCCTGACTCCTGCTTTATATAACTCAGAATTTGTGTCTATAGATCCGATAGTTGTTCCGGGAACACCATAAACTGCAGACATAATAATATAAATTACAACTGCCAGTAAAAAATTCATAAGAGGTCCGGCAACAATTACCTTGAATCTTTGCCATACCGTCTTACTGCTATAGCTGTCGCTTGAATTACTATCTTCCTCTTCTCCTTCCATTTTGACAAAGCCCCCTATTGGCAATGCTCTAACAGAATAAATAGTATCATTTTTTTCTTTTTTGTATATCACAGGTCCCATACCTATTGCAAATTCGTCAACTTTTATACCAACGCTTTTTGCAGCCTTATAGTGTCCGTATTCATGAACAAGTATAACAAGTGAAAATACAAAAATAGATGCGATTAAAGTTATCAAAATATATCCTCCAATTAAATAAAATAATTAACAAAATAATAAACAACAGGTGCGACAAAAAGTAAACTGTCAAATCTGTCTAATATCCCTCCGTGCCCCGGCAAAAAATTGCCGAAATCTTTGATTCCGTGTTCTCTTTTTATTTTTGAAGCTAATAAATCCCCGATTATAGAGAAAGCAGAAACAAATATACTAAATATTATAGTATATAAAATATTATTTATTCCTAGAACTTTAAAATAGATAACAGTTAAAATTACACATCCTGCTATCCCGCCTATTGCGCCTTCAACAGTTTTTTTAGGGCTGACCTTAGGACATAATTTATGTTTTCCGAAAAACACTCCTGTAAAATATGCAAATGTATCTGTTCCGAATGCAATTATGTAAACCAACCAAACAAATTTAGTATTATTCAGCATTATCATATGATACATAAATAATACAACATACATCCCTATAAATAAGGTCTGTGATAATCTTGAAAGTGTAATATTTTGGTTTGTAACAAATAAAATAAAATTAACAGACACGTATATAAGTATAACAAAGCCTACAGAGGTTGTGTCAAAAAAATACCCTGCGAAAAACAAAGCTGCTGCCAATATATAATTAACTATAGCCTCATATGAAAAATTTTTTTCACTTTGTAACAGCTTAGTCAGCTCATATATTGCAATAAGTGTTATAGCTAAATATACTAAATCAAATAAAATACCGCCTAAATAAGTGACTGTAGCTATTAACAAGCCGCCTAAGGCACCGGTAACAATTCTTGCTCTCATCAAAACACCGCCTATTGTTTTCCAAATCTTCTGTTTCTTATTTGGTATTCTAAAATTGCGCCGAAAAATTCTTCTTTGTCAAAATCCGGCCACAAAGTATCTGTAAAGTAAAATTCCGCATATGCAAGCTGATACAGTAAAAAATTACTTATTCTTATTTCTCCGCTCGTTCTGATAAGAAAATCCGGATCCTTACTATTTTTGGTAAATAAATAGTTTTTAAAATTTTCTTCATTAAGCTCATCTATATTAAATTTATTATTTTCTACGTCTTTTACAATATTTTTCACAGAAGTAACAATTTCATCTCTTCCGCCATAGCTTAATGCTATGTTTAAGTTAAATTTATCATTATTCTTAGTTTTATCTAGTGCATTTTTTACTTCTTCCGAAACATTATCCGGTAAATCCTCAATTCTGCCTATAAGATTTAACTTAATATTGTTTTTTATAATTCTGTTAAGCTCTTTTTTTAAAAATTCAACAAGCAGACTCATTAAACCGTCCACTTCATTTTTTTCTCTTCCCCAATTTTCAGTAGAAAAAGCATAAACAGTCAGAGCATTTATACCAATATCGGCCGCAGCTTCAACTATTTCCATTATTCTTTTCACACCTGCTCTATGCCCCATAGCAACAGGCAGATTTCTTTTTTTTGCCCATCTTCTGTTTCCATCCATTATGATAGCTACATGATTAGGTATTTTTCCATTTAAAACTTGCTCTATTAAACTCATACTGAAATACCTTTCACCCTACCTCTATATCAAAAATATATTAATACAGACCTAATACATTTTATTAAGTCTGTATTAAATTTAATAATACGTTATAAACAAGGTAATATAATCACCATTTAATTCATCTTTAACAACGTAGGGATTATTTAGTTTATTAAACTTTGAATTAGTACCTATTAATTTAACTATTTTAATTATTTTATGATATCTTTCTTGAATTAAGCTTAAGGCTTCGCTTAAAGGAAAACCTGATAAACTTTCATTCATATTAAACCTCTAATATTTCCTTTTCTTTATCCTTGTATACATCATCTATAATTTTGGTATACTTATCTGTAAGCTTTTGAGCATCATCCTCAGCCTTTTTTAAGTCATCCTTAGTTATCTCGCTGTTTTTTTCCATTTTTTTAAATACTTCTATAGCATCTCTTCTTATATTTCTCAGAGCTACCTTAGAATTTTCTACTTCTTTTTTAACTAATTTAAGTAATTCTTTTCTTCTTTCTTCTGTCAATTGAGGGAGCATTAATCTTATTATTTTTCCATCATTTGAAGGATTAATTCCTAAATCGGAAGCTAATATTGCTTTTTCTATTTCTTTTATACTTGAAGCATCCCATGGCTGTATGATTAAGCATCTCGGCTCAGGAACTGAAATATTGGCAATTTGATTTAAAGGGGTCATGCTTCCGTAATAGCTGACTTGTATTTTATCCACAAGCTTAGGATTTGCCTTGCCGGCTCTGATAGTAGCTAATTCTTCTTTTAAAAAACTTACAGACTTGTTCATTTGTTCTTCACGGTTTGTTAATTCTTGTTTATACATTTTTTATACCTCCTTAATTATAGTTCCTATATTTTCTCCTAAAATAATACGCTCAATGTTTTTTGGGTCCTCTATAGCAAATACCAATATAGGTATTTTGTTATCCATACACAATGAAGTTGCGGTAGAATCCATAATTTTTAATCCCTTGTTCAATACATCTATATATGATAATTCAGTATATTTTTTAGACTCGGGATTTTTTTTCGGATCATCGGAATAAACTCCGTCGACACCGTTTTTAGCGAGCAAAATAATATCGGCATTTACTTCTGCTGCTCTTAATGCTGCTGTTGTATCAGTTGAAAAATAAGGGTTTCCGGTTCCACCTGCAAATATTACAACCTTATTTGATTCTAAATGCTTTACAGCTTTACGTCTAATATATAGTTCTGCAACCTGTTTCATCTCTATCGAGGTTTGAACTACCGCTTCAACTCCCAATTTTTCCAGATGAGTTTGAAGTGCCAAACCATTTATTATAGTTCCTAACATTCCCATATAGTCAGATGTAGTTCTATCCATGTCTTTAGCAGAGGCTCCTCGCCAGAAATTTCCTCCGCCGACAACAATGGCAACTTCTACACCGAGGTCATTAACTGTTTTTATTTCTTTAGCTATAGACATGATAGTTTTTTCATCAACTCCGTGTCCTGCTCCTCCTGACAGAGCTTCACCGCTAATTTTCAACAATACTCTTTTATATTTACAGTTCATACTTACCTCCTAGTCCCAAACAAGGTTTAAGACCTTGTCTATATTTAAGTAATGGAGAACCAAATAATAGTTCTCCATTATATAATATTACATATTAATTTGTTTAGCAACTTCTTCTGCAAAATTTTCAGATTTTTTTTCTAAGCCTTCACCTACTTCAAATCTCTTAACATTTGCAATTTTAATAGATTTTCCAAGTTTTTTAGAAATATTTTCTATTAATTGTTTAACTGTTAAATCAGAATCCTTAACAAATACCTGCTCAACTAAGCATATTTCTTTTAATTCTTTTTGAAGTCTTCCTTCAACCATTTTTTCAACTATGTTTTGAGGTTTTCCTTCGTTTAAAGCTTGAGCTATTAAGATTTCTTTTTCATGTGCTATATAATCTTGATCCACATCATCTCTGGTGATATATTTAGGATTCATAGCTGCAACCTGCATAGCGATATCTTTTCCTAATTCTTCCAAGTCTGAAGCAGCCGCTTCTGATTCTAATCCTACTATAACAGCTATTTTTCCTGCACCGTGAACATATCCGAACACAGCACCGCTTGAAAGCTCTACAGTTTCAAATCTTCTAAGGTTCATGTTTTCGCCTATTTTAGCTATTTTAGCAGTTAAAACCTCTTGAACTGTTTCAGCTTGATCAAAGTATTTTGCATTTTTTAATTCTTCAATATCATTTATGTTTGATTCAACAACTATTTTAGCAACGCTGTTAACAAAGTCTTTAAATTCTTCATTTTTAGCAACGAAGTCTGTTTCTGAGTTTACCTCAACAACAACTCCTTTTTTATTATCTTCTGATATAGCTATAGAAGCTATACCTTCTGCTGCTACTCTTCCTGATTTTTTAGCTGCCTGTGCAAGTCCTTTTTCTCTCAAAAAGTCTATTGCTTTTTGCATATCTCCATCACAAGCTGCCAAAGCTTTTTTACAATCCATCATTCCAGCATTTGTGGTTTCTCTAAGTTCTTTTACCATTGACGCAGTTATTTCTGCCATAATCATTTCCTCCTAAAATTTTGTGAAGAATCGTTTTTAATTCTTCCATAGAGTGAAGAGTGTCTTCTCTTCCTCCTTTATTCTAAAAAAAGTAAGGTAATAAGGAGCAAACCCTTAATCCTTACTTTTCCTGTATTTATTCTTCTATGTTTTCTTCTACTTTATCTGATTCTTCTTCACTTAGCTCTTCTTCGTCAGCTTCAACATCTGTCAACTGCTCGCCTTGTTTTCCTTCAATGATAGCGTCAGCTATAGTTGCAGTTAATAATTTAACGGCTCTTATTGCATCGTCATTTCCAGGGATAACTAAATCAACTTCATCAGGGTCACAGTTTGTATCAACTATAGCAACAACCGGAATTCCTAATATCTTAGCTTCTTGAACAGCTATTCTTTCTTTTCTTGGGTCAACTACGAATAAAGCTCCCGGAATTTTCTCCATGTTTTTGATTCCGCCTAAGAATTTTTCAAGTCTTTCAGCTTCATGTCTTAACTTTATAACTTCTTTTTTAGGTAAAAGATTGAATGTTCCGTCTTCTTCCATTTTCTTTAATTCGTTAAGTCTGTTAATTCTGTTTCTGATAGTTTTATAGTTAGTTAACATTCCACCTAACCATCTTTGGCTTACAAAGTGCATTCCTGATCTTAAAGCTTCGCTCTTAGTTGCTTCTTGAGCTTGCTTTTTAGTTCCAACGAATAATACCTCTCCGCCGTTAGCTACAATATCTTTTATGAAATTGTAAGCTTCATCAACCTTGTCACTTGTTTTTTGAAGGTCGATTATATAGATTCCGTTTCTTTCTGTGAAAATGTACTCAGCCATTTTTGGATTCCATCTTCTTGTTTGATGTCCGAAGTGAACTCCTGCTTCGAGTAATTTTTTCATACTTACTATTGCCATTTTTTATTTCCTCCTTTTGTTTTTACATCCAGCATCTTCATATTTACTCAAGACTCATGTTATGAGCACACCTATTGTAAATCAGACACTGTGCATAGTACCTTTGGTATTATAACATACACAAGAACCCATAGCAAGCTTTTTTTATTATTAATGTTTAAAATTAACAGTTACAAGTCTAAGCTATGAATTGCATTATATATTTAATTATAAAATTAATATTATTATCTATTTTTCACATTTAGGACATACAATTTCGTCATTTTTCTTAATCATTTGATTTCCGCAGGTTTTACAAACCTGATTGGTCGGTTCGTTCCATGAAATAAAATCGCAGTCAGGATATCCGCTGCATCCGAAAAATCTTCTGCCCTTTTTAGTAAATTTAATAACTATATCCTTGCCGCATCTCGGACAGGCAGCATCAATTTTTTGAACTATCTGTTTTGTATTTTTACATTCAGGATATTTTGAACATGCCAGAAAGTCACCGAATCTTCCTTTTCTTTTCAGCATCTTAGCTCCGCAAAGCTCACACTCAATATCTGTTTCTTCTGCCGCTTCTTTTTGATTAAGCTTCTTGGTGGTCTTACACTCCGGATAATTAGGACAGGCTAAAAACTTTCCGAATCTTCCTTTTTTGACAACCATAAATTCACCGCAGTTGTCGCATTTTTCAGTGCTGACTTCCTCTTTAATCTCAATCTTTTCAATTTCCTTATCTGCTACATCTAGTGAAACTTTAAATTCATCATAAAAATCTTTTATAATTTCATGCCAGTCAACATTACCGTTAGCAACGGCATCCAGCTTATTTTCAAGCCCGGCTGTAAATTTATCATTTATTATATTATTAAAATACTTTACAAGTAATTCGTCTACCAAAAGCCCCATTTCAGTAGGCATCAAGAAATTTTTTTCTTTAACAACATACTCTCTGTTTGTAATTGTTATAATAGTCGGAGCATAGGTACTTGGTCTGCCTATTCCCAGAACTTCCATTACTTTAATCAAAGTAGCCTCTGTGTATCTTGCGGGAGGATTGGTAAAATGCTTCTCCGGTAAAAGCTTGGATATATTGATTAAATCTCCTTCATTTATATTAGGCAAGGTTACATCTTTAGATCCGTCGCTGTAATTGTAAACTCTTTTATATCCATCGAACTGCATTATGCTGCCTGAGGATTTAAAAATATTTTTGTTGCTGTTAAATGTAATTGTTGTTATATCAAATTCTGCTTCTTTCATCTGTGAAGAAACAAATCTTCTCCAAATTAAATTATACAGCTTGTATTGTTCGGGACTTAATGAGTCTTTGATTTTCTCGGGACTTTTGTCAACAGAGGTTGGTCTTATAGCCTCATGCGCATCCTGTGCTTCAACTTTGTTTTTCTTATTGTATTCGGTAAATTTATAGTAATTATCTCCGAAACTGTCTGAAATATAAGTTTTTACATTTTGATGTGCTTCGTTAGAGATTCTAAAGGAATCTGTTCTGATATAGGTAACTAATCCTACGCTTCCCTCTCCCTTTATATTTATGCCCTCATACAGCTGCTGAGCAATCATCATTGTTTTTTTAGATGAAAAATTAAGCTTTTTATTTGCCTCTTGCTGCAAACTGCTTGTTGTAAAAGGAGGATAAGGTTTTTTAAGACTGCGGGTCTTGTCAACTTTATGAACCAATAGAGCACTTTTATCCATACTATTTAAAACTGCATTGGTTTCTTCTTCATTTTTTAGTTTAAGTTTGCTTATCTTTCCGTCATCTTTCATTATGCCGTAATATTTTGCAATAAATTTTTTCTTTTTTTCAATCAGCTCAACATCCAAGGTCCAATACTCTTCAGATACAAAATTGCTTATTTCTCTTTCTCTGTCGCATATGAGTTTTAAAGCAACGGACTGTACTCTGCCGGCGCTTAAGCCTTTTTCAATTTTTCTCCATAAAAGAGGACTTATATTGTATCCTACAAGTCTGTCTAATACTCTTCTCGCCTGCTGTGCATCTACTAAATCCGTATTTATTTTTCTCGGATTTTTTACAGCTTTTTTTATGGCATCTTTTGTTATTTCATTAAATTCAATTCTGTTTTGGCTATTTTCATCTAAGTTAAGCAGCTTGGATAAATGCCATGATATAGCCTCACCCTCTCTGTCGGGGTCGGTTGCAAGAAAAACTTCCTTTGCTTTTTTTGTTTCCTTTTTAAGCTCCTTAATTACGTCTCCCTTACCTCTTATAGTGATATAATCAGGCTCAAAGTTATTATCTATATTGATGCCAAGCTTGCTTTTGGGTAAATCTCTGACATGACCGACGGAAGCCTTAACTGTATAGTTATTGCCTAAAAATTTCCCTATAGTTTTTGCTTTTGCCGGTGACTCAACTATTACTAATTTTTTTTCCATATATCCTCCGTGCATTAATGGAATCTGTGTTTATTATTTTGTCTATAAAATAAATTATTATAATTATGCTTATTTTTTACTCTTAAGATTTATTATTATTTCTAAAATTTATTCTGCCTTATTATGTATATACTAAAACTGATTAATTTGCAAGAATAAATTTTTTACCATTTGTCTGAATTATGATAGATTTCATTTCCAAAAGAGTAAGAGTGCTTAAAATTTCACCGACAGAATAGCCGCTTAAAGCTACTATATCATCAAAGCTTTTTTCTTTGTCTTTAATTATTTTAACTATATCCTGTTCTGTTTTATTCAAAATATCATAATTTATATCTTTTTTTATCGGCTTGTTATTTATATAATCAAATTCCGAAATTTCCTCTATTATATCCTCTACATTCATAACAGGTTTTGCACCATCTTTTATCAGCTTATTTGTACCAATGCTGAATATACTGTTTATATTACCCGGGATAGCAAAAACATCCCTTCCTTGGTCAGCTGCATGGCTTGCGGTTATAAGTGTTCCGCTTTTGTCTTGTGCTTCTACTACCAAAACTCCGCAGCTTAATCCGCTTATTATTCTGTTTCGGTTGGGAAAATTAAATGATACAGGCTTCATATCAAAAGGATATTCTGTTATTATCGCTCCGCCGCTATTTTCAATTTCTTCATATAGCTCTCTGTTCTTTGAAGGATATATTATGTTAATTCCGCATCCTATAACTCCGATTGTTTTTCCCTTTGCCTTTAATGTACTTTTATGAGCTATTGTGTCTATTCCGTATGCTAAGCCGCTGACTATTGTAATTCCAAGATCAGATAATTCTCTTGCAAATTTATCGGCGCAAAATTTTCCGTAATCTGTTGCCTTTCTTGAGCCTACAATCCCGATAGACAAATTGCTTAAGCAGTTCATGTCTCCTTTGCAATACAATATGCCGGGCGGATTTATTATATTCTTCAATTTTTTAGGATAATTTTCATCAAATATGCTGATTATCTGCACTTTTTCTTTTTCTAATCTGCTCAGTAATTTTTCTTCAAAATTATTTCTTTTATTTATTAAGTTATTTATAAGATTATCATTTATAAATGTAATATTCGCTTTTTCTTCGTGTAAATTATACCAAATTCCTTCTGTCGATCCAAAATGTTGTATAAGTTTATTTATAGTTTTAATTCCTAAAATATTTTCGGAATTTAACCAAGCTATGACTATTTGATTTTTCATGTTATTACCTCCAATACTTTCTGTCTAAACTTCTGTATTGGATTGCTTCAGCAATATGGCTTTGCTTAATATTTTCACAATTTTCCAAATCAGCTATTGTTCTTGAAACCCTAAGAATTTTACTGTATGCTCTGGCACTAAGACCAAGATTATCAAAGGCAAGCTTTAAAAGAGTCTGAGAATCACTGTCTATCTTACAATATTTTTCAACTTGACCGGATGAGAGTTGAGAATTTGTGTAAACATTTAATCCCTTATATCTGTCAGCTTGTATTTTTCTTGCTCTGAGAACTCTTTCTTTTATTTTTTCGGAGGATTCCTCTTTTGTCTTGCTGTTTAAATCCTCATAATACACAGGAGATACTTCAATGTGTATATCCATTCTGTCAAGAAGCGGACCTGATATCTTACTTAAATATTTATTGATTTGCCCTTGATTACATGAGCACTCATGTTTTGTATCGCCTAAAAATCCGCAGGGGCAGGGATTCATTGAGCCTATGAGCATGAATTTTGCAGGATAGCTGTATGTATTATTTGCTCTTGCTATTGAAATCATGCCATCTTCCATTGGCTGCCTTAAAACCTCCAATACACTTTTAGGAAATTCAGGCATTTCATCTAGGAATAAAACCCCGTAATGAGACAATGAAACTTCACCGGGTTTGGATGCTCTTCCTCCTCCGGCAAGTGCCGCTCTTGATACTGTATGGTGCGGACTTCTGAACGGTCTTTTTTTAATAAGACCCGTCTCGTTTATTTCTCCTGATATACTATATATTTTGGTTACTTCCAAGGATTCTTCAAATGATAAGTCAGGCAATATAGTGGGTATTCTTCTTGCAATCATTGTTTTGCCGGATCCGGGAGGTCCCAGCATAAACAAGTTATGATACAAACGCAAGCAGTCAAAACCCCTGCTATTACGAGCCTCCTTAACCACCTATAAATCACAAATAGCCCATTCAAACCGAAGGGCTATTTTTCTTTAACATTTTCCATTATTTTATTCGGCCTCATAGACAATCTTACCAGCCAGAATATGATTAGTCAATAAATTCCTTTTCCCCCAACACAGCCTATGCTAAAAATTGATAAGCCTATGAACTCTAATTAACTCTATATAATAGGTAGGAACTTTTCTGGCAGAGGGTTTTATTCGGTCACCACGGGCTTCCCTCCTAAGTTATCCTTTAAACCTGCCGATATAATTGGTATAATTATCCCATACATAGGTAAAAGTCGCTGTACAAACAGCTTATAATGATAACAATTACATTAACAAATTATAATTTAAGGAGGAAACAACAATGAAAAAACTATTAACACTTATAATAGCAGTAGTAATGATTATGGGAGTAGTTCCAGTGACGGAGGTTCACGCAGCAAACAGTGATAGGCTCTTACAGTACAGTAAAAACTATACTGCTAATGAGAGAACTGACGAGTACGCACTTGCTTACTTCTCATTCTCACCAAACGAAGATTGGGCTTCAATTTACCCAGAGCATTACAAAGCAATGCTCGAAGCAACAAAAGGACTAACCAACGATTTTGATAAAGCAACAGCCATAGCTAAGTGGGTTAATGACAATATGACCTACGATAGAACACATGACGCAGACGGCTCATTAGCAGCTGAAGGAGTACCTAAATGGCTTATAGGCATTTGTGGTGAGTATGCAACCAACGCAGAAATTATGTTTAAGCTTTCAGGAATACCAGCTAAGAAAATATCAGGTTATATGTCGGGTAGACCCCATGCGTGGAATCACGTATATGTAGACGGACGCTGGTATTTCGCCGACGCTACTAATTGGCATTACGATACAGGTTCTCTGAGGGTAGCTGACGGGCGTTACACCAGTAAAGCTTATTATATGACGAGTGCACCCCAAGTAAATTGGGACGGAACACTCTCTATTGTTGACCCTACCAGCTATGACACAACTACAATAGGACCACTTCCACTTTACACGACTATATCAGAAATTCCAGAAATCGCTACGGCAACTCTTTATACAGATTCAGCTTGTACCGAACCAGTAGACCCGAACACTTGGAAATTTGACGCAATGAACCGCACATTATACACAAAATCTCACACCATAGGTTTCAATATCCAACTTGACAATCAATACAAATCCTTAGTATCTCATGTAGTCGACGAAACAGACGGCTACCTAAACAGTTTCGTAACCGTACCTGACGGAGCAGACTTCCCACTGGTTAAGTTACCAACTAAAGCTGGCTACACTTTTATCGGCTGGCAAGAACACCTTAACACTAATGGACCACTTTGGAACGCAGGTTCAGGTAAAGTAACCGAAGATATGGACCTTGTAGCAGTATTCAAGAAAGGCACAGTAAACTACACAGTAAAGTTCAACACTAACGGTGGTACATCAGTTAAAAATGCTACAGCACCAGCTAACACCTATTTAAAGCAACCAACAGCCCCTACAAAGGCTAACTACAAGTTCACAGGCTGGTATAAGGATAGTGCTCTAACACAACCTTGGAACTTCGCATACCCTGTAACTTCAAACCTTACTCTTTACGCAGGTTGGGAAAGCACAAACAACGCCAAACCCACAGCTTCCAAAGTATTAGTAAACGGTAAAGCTGTGGAGTTTGACGCTTATAATATCAACAACAATAATTATTTCAAACTTAGAGATTTAGCGCAAGCCGTGAACAAAACAGATAAGAACTTTGAAGTAACTTGGGATGGCAAGAACAATGCAATCAACCTAATCTCAAACAAACCTTACACAGCAGTAGGTGGCGAACTAACCAAAGGTGACGGCAAAGCAAAATCAGCAGTCCTATCAACAGCAAAGATATACAAAGACGGCAAAGAAGTAACCCTAACAGCTTACACAATCAACGGCAACAACTACTTCAAATTAAGAGACATAGCCAAAGCCTTTGATATAGGTGTAACTTGGGACGGCACTACAAACACCGTAGGTATCGACACAAGCATAAGTTATGTAGAAGAATAAAATATAGACCCTACAGGACGGTTTTATCTGTCCTGTGGGGTCTATCTATTTATCAGCACGAAGTCAATAGTAGCAGAGCCTTTACAGCCTCAGCATCCTTGGTATCAAGGAACTTCTCAAATCTTTCAATCTCAGAGTCTACTCGCTCCTTGATACTTTCAAAGCCGAGGTTATACCACCGTTCAACGAACGCTATCATATGCATCCCAACTTTTATTGGTGGAGCAGTTTCCCAAAAATAATGCCAGCCTGTTGGCAAATTTCCCAACACAGCTTCACTAATTCTTTTTCCTACATCAATCTTTATAGTAATCTGATATTCATAGTCAACCCAATCGCTCAGTTCAGTGGTCGTCCATATAGCAGTCAATGTCGTAATCCCCATAGCATTTAGCTTGCTTACAATCCCAACCATTTCCTTATCAGCTACAACCCAGTACTCCGACGGGCACTCGTGGGTGCTCCAATCGCCGTCTATCCAGTCTTTGCACTGAACGCAAAACATATTTATACTATTTTCATCATAAGACATACCCAACCTCCTTTAAGGGTTTTATTCGTGGACAATGTGCTACTCCTTAACTTGCCTAACTGTGATAGCGCCTCCATCCCAAGTGTCTCCACGAGATACCGTATCCACTAACTCTTGATAAGTACCATGAGCCCGAACCTTGACGTGCTGGAATCCCCAAACATCCTTTAAATGATAAAACTTAAATTCGTAACCAGCAATTTCAACGAGGTATGATATACCAAGTGATTTATTTAGTGCACGCATTGGCTCAATTTTAGGGTCGAGCCATACTTTTTGGCTTCTTCTGTAATTCTTACCTATATCATCAAAGTCCTCAAAACCTACTGTAACTTCTTCTTCTGTGACCCAACCTACCTTGCCTGTTACCTCAAACACTATGGGTATGCTATTAGTACCAGAATTGTAAACAGTCAACTCAGAAGCATTAAGCCTGCCTAAGCATTTTTCGCATATGCCTATATTACCTTCAGCACCTGCAACCTTGCTAACAAATGCAAAAAACGTCTTATGCTCAACGCCACATAAAGCACAGCCAGATTCAGGTTTAACATTATAAGCTTTTATAAAATCCTGTAAACCAATATCGCCGTCAGGACTACCAACGACCTTTTCCCGTGGTAGTATATAACCCATAAACTTTATATCCTTATCCATATCTAGCAGCTCCCTTCGTAAATCTCTTTGTACTTATAAATGCTCTGTCTGCTAACGCCCACCAGACGAGCCAGTTCTGTGACATTCAACTCTCCAGCCATGAGTTTGGGATAATGTCTTATAAACCCCACAGGTAAATTATCAATAGTAACCATCGGACGCCCTATCACTTTTCCTTTATCTTTAGCGTTAGCCATTCCTGATTTTACTCTCTGCGATATGAGAGCCGACTCCATCTCCGCGAAAACAGACCACATCATAAGCATACCACGGCTCATAGGGTCGTCCTTAAAGCAGTCAATCTCCATGTTACCAATCAAAAGTTTTATTCGACGCTCCTGAGCCATTTCGATTATCTCGCACAACTGTTTAGTAGACCTTGATATACGGCTAACTTCTGTCGTGCAGATAGTATCGCCGTCCTCAATCCTATCTAGCAATCTTTCCCATTCTATTTTGACAGGTTTCTTCCCGGTCACGTACTCGAAGTAGATGTTCTCGTCTTTAATTCCTAGTTTCCTAAGCTCTCGTCTTTGACGGTCTATATCCTGACGTGATTCATCAGTACTACATCTGCAGTATCCGTATTTCTCACTCATAAACAATAACCTCCCTTAAATTATAAAATATCTATGCCTGCACCAAATTACCCCAGAAGTGTCAGTGAAAGTTCCACTTTAATATCTTTGACACTATCGCCCCTAAAATAGACCTTATTTCGTCTTAAACCCTCTCCCCACGGTGTCGACGATAAGTGTACCTTTCTTTGACATAGAATCTACCGCGCTACTATACCTCTAGTCAAGGCTTTTATTCGTAACTATCGGTGTCCATTGCTTTTAATACAATATCTAGTATTCATTTAAAAGTGATAATGCAACTTACAAGATTGAATTAAATTATTGGGATTTCTCAACTTATTATTGTAATTATTCAAGATTGTTGATATAATCCTATTGAGTATAAGGAGGCGATGGAAATGGCAGTTAGCTATAAACCGCTTTGGGTAGAACTAGCTAAAAGAGATTTAAAGAAAAATGAATTTCAATCAATGGCAGGATTAACTTCCAACATTATTGCCAATATGGGAAAGAATGAGTATATCTCAATGAAAAACTTGGAAAAGATATGTAAAGCATTGAACTGTACTCCTAATGAGGTGTTTGAATTTATACAGGAGGTTGAAAATTAAATGGATACTAGGGTAAGTGAAAGTGTTACAGAAAATATTTTTAGGGATTTTTATGGTGTAAACACCTTTATAGAAAAATCGGCAATTAATAACATATATAATTTTAAATCAAAAAAAGGAACTAACTATAAAGGATACCCAGATTTTTTTAAGGAAACTGATGATTATGTTATAATTGTTGAAGCAAAAGCACTAAAACAGTCAGAAGCAGAAGAAGAAGTTCAAATATATATGTTAAATAACAACATAAAGAAAGACATTATAGGAATTGCAATCTCTGGTCAGAATTTAAACCAGATAAAAGCTACATATTATTATAAATTAGCAGATGAAACTGATATTGAACTCTTTCAAGTTAAAGATAAATTAATCACACTATCAAACTTAGATAAAACTTTCAAAAAAAAGAAACACGGAGAAACAGTATCTAATGACGAACTAATTACAACTTTAAAAAATTTAAATGAAAGATTCCATGCTGATAATAAAGTTAGAAACACAGATAGAAGCTTATTCTTTTCAGGACTTATGATAGCCTTGACTAATGCGAATTTTAGAAACATATATAATCAAATAGAAGCGCCTTCTAAAGAAGCCGTTGCTGCTTTTCAAGGTTCTGTATTAGAATCACACAATCTGAATGAGAGCATTGTAAACGCTATTAATGAGCAACTACAATACAAGATGAATAATTTATCGAAAGTATTCAACTGGAAAGACCAATTTTCTTTTATAAAAAACATAGACTACTCTTTGAAAGATTATAAAAAAATTATCAACACTATTCAGAACAAAATTTATATACCTTTTTCAAATGAAGAAAAGCAAGATATTTTAGGAAAAGCCTATAAGGTGTTCTTATCTAGGTCAGGCAGAGCGGAAGATAAAAATATAATATTAACTCCTGACCACATAAAAGGACTAATGGTGAAATTAGCAAGGCTCAGTATAGACGATGTTGTAATTGATACTTGTACAGGCTCTGGTGGTTTTTTAATGGAAGCAATGGAGATGATGACAACTCTAGCAAAAGACGATACAGAAAAAATTGAACATATACAAGAGCATCAACTAATCGGATTTGAAATAGATGCTGTTTTATTCGCACTAGCATGCTCTAATATGTTTTTACACGGAGATGGAAGGTCAAATCTATTATATAGGAGTAGCCTTTTATATAGCGATAAAAACGGAAAGTTACTTAATAGTAAAGATATAGATTTATTTAACTATATAAGGGGGTTGAAACCGAATAAATGCATAATCAATCCTCCGTATGAGAATTCAAATCCAATAGATTTTACTTTGCAGGCTATTCAATATTTGGAAACTAATGGGAAGCTTATTATAATTATGCCAACACCTACACTTACTAAGCATAAAGATAATAAAACTAAAACCTTACTAGAAAAAGCACGACTAGACTTTGTAATCAAAATGCCTTTAACTATTTTTAGCGAACAAAAGCGAACCGTAAATACTTCTATATTTGGTTTTACCAAGACGCCACACAATATAAATGATGAAGTCATATTCTATAATTTGAAAGATGATGGTTACGAAAGTATCCAGCATAAAGGAAGAGTAGATAAAAACAACCTTTGGAACGACATTGAAAACGCATTGATTAATACAATAAATAATTCTTACGAGGTAAAAGGTGTTTGTAAAAAGAAAAGAATATTTAAAAAGGAATTAAATGAAAAAGGAGAAGAAGTGTTAATATTAAACCCAACAGGATTTGAAAAACATCTAAAGAAAAACACTTCACTAATAAAAATGAAAGAAATCTTCTTCTTTGATAAAGACACACTAAAGAAAGATAAATTACAGTCTAGTAAAAATGATGATAGCGGAGAATATGATTTTATAACAGCTTCAGATGAATGGAAAAAACACACAGAATACACGCATGATTGTGAAGCATTAATATATGCAGTATCTGCAAGTGGTTCATTGGGAAAAAGCCAATATGTACATGGTAAATTTATCCCAAGTGATTTAGTGTTAGTACTAACAAATCGCAATAATCCTCTATATCCAATCAATATGAAGTTTTATAATATTTATTTAAATTCTATAAGAGAGCAGATATTTGACGATTTAGCAGATGGAACTTCAAAGCTTACCCTAAAAGAGGATGATTTAAAAGAATACTATATTGAATATATTCCACTAGATGTTCAAGATAAATTTATAAATGAGCATTATTACGTAATAGATAAGTTGAAAAATCAACTACAAAATGCAGAAAAGAATATGTTTAATGATATGGAAGAAATTATTAAGTAACTTTAAGTATTAACGACCAAGATTAATTCTTGGTCGTTTTTTATAATAACTTTTTATAGACTAAGTTAGACTAAGTTAAAATCGACCTGAGCCTGTCTGACTATAAAAGAAAAAGCAGAGACTTATACTTGAGTAACTCTGAGTAACTTTGAAGGAGGTAAAATTATGTCTATAACCAAATTAGTATCAATCACAGAACTAGCAACTTTAACGGGTCTTTCAGTCAGTTCTATCAGACGACGCCTATCTGCAGGCACTTTGCCTTATACTCGTACTAACTCACAATATGGCAAGATTATGTTTGACCCTGAACTTATCCAACAGGTTTTACGACAAGAGGCTTACGGTAACCTTAAATCCTGTTCCATGGACGACTTAGAACCTGAGATAGAGTCAAAGCGGTTAAGCTACCTTGCAAGTCTTTTTAAGGACGACGACCAAGACAAAAATATCACACCGCCGTCAGCAACTCTTAGACTGTAATTGCAGATATTTTTATTTGCCGAAGGGTTGATTTAAAGGTCTGACTATATAAAACTCTCTAATCGACCTACAATCGCCTTAAACAATCATCAGGTAAAATTGTACACCCTTCACTACCCAAACGCCTCCTAGGAGTTTTAGAGCACATTTAGTGGTGTTCTAAAAGGAATTGCATCTATACAAAATCTATCAAATGCTGTTTTCTATTCTATATCGCAAGGAATTTAACTCAAAAAAATATTTTGAAAAACAATTTACAGTAGTTATTCCTGCTTATCCGTAATTATTCCTGCTAACACTAGAATGATTACGGATAAGTAGGAGTCTTTTATGTGAAGTTAGATGATAGACGAGTGAAAGATGATTGACACTTGGTATATTTCTGAGTATACTTAACTTAAAATATATCTAAGGAGGAATTTAATTATGATTTATATAGAACCCATGTACTTCTGCACCCAAAACTCAAAGCAGGAAGCTCAAGAACTCCACAATTTTTCACTCTTACATATACGCACTGCACATGAAGACGCTAGGCTCGAGCATATTGAGTATATAGAAATAATGAAATTTATAAAAGAGGAAATGGAGATGGCAGACTAATGCCACATCGTAGCCCTATAGAACCCTATAAACGCAAATCAAAAAGGAGGCAACAACTATGTATAAAGACGGAGAAGTTTTAGACCAAAATATTTTCATTAAAAATAAAGACGGTAAATTAGTACCGACAACTGTAGTTATATCAGCAGTAGTAGGAGGTAAGAGAGTAAACTGGGTAGATGCAGACGGTAATATATTGAAATCCGTGGCTCTAAGTCGTAGCAAGTACAACCCAAACAAGCAGAAATAAACAATGCCTGCACCGAAAAACTCTGAAAAGGAGGTATAAACTATGCTTAAATCTTTAACTCCAGCAGTTTTATCAATAGACTTATTAAAGCAGATGGACAACCATTTTCGCACCACCATATACAGGAACTATCGCACACCACTCTTGGGTTATACCCCCGAAGCCGTGGTCATCTTTGCCATTACAATCTACAACTATATCCTTCGGCCTTCAGGGTTAGCCCCTAACACAACGCAGGAAGATTATTTAGACTATATCACAAAGACATACAGGGAGGCTATGGACGTTATAAACCCTACACTTGAAGATTTTATCAGGGAACTTGAAACCATTGTAGCAGAGCCACAGTATAAAGATGCTGAACTCCAACCTCACAGCATCAGCGAATACATTAAGTACTTTAAGACAGGTGTAGACACCGAGAACGGCTATAATGCGAAGTATTATCCAGCATTACACGACTTCTTTTACAGCGCTATATCGCCTTTACGCACCCAACCATATGTAAGCGACAGGCGTATCAACGACATAAAATATAAAGCTGACGCCCTACAACGCCATCATAGCGAGCGTTTAGTCATCTTTATTCGTGAGGAACTGCTCACACTAACAGACCAACTCAAAGACCTAAAAGCTATGCCTGTAGACGCAACCCCCGAAAACAGAGACGGATACGGGCTTCCTCCAGATATAGAAGTTATCCTTGAGCAATTCTTAGCATTAGCCTCTGCTAAGGCACAATCAGAGGCAGAAACACAAGCACAAGACGACGCCCACATACGAGAAGCACAGGCACGCATACAAGCAGAGGCACTAGCACGACAAGCAAAGCAAGAACCTAGAACTCGTACACCAGAGGAATACTTAGAACTTTTTATCAGCACTTTAGAGCCACATTATACCAGCCTATCTTCTAAATACGCCAGCCTGCACCAAGCATCCGAGGATGGCGTGATTACAAGGCTAGACGAAGCTTTTGCTTGTATCCACGCAGGTAAATATTCTAAATCACACAATCTCGACCTAAACACCGTCTTAGCCCAGCAAACACAGGCACAATCTGAAATCTTGAACTTTGACAACATTAAACCTATCCTTTCGGCCTGTATGCATTGTTATGCGTACAACTTAGCACCTCAGGATGTCCTACCTCCTACTGTCATAGAGCATGGCGTAGTACAGGGTATCTTAGAAGCAACTAGGCGATATGCTCCTGATATAGCACGCCGAAGCTATCGCCCTAACGCCGACTTAGCCGAAGCACTCTACAGCAAAATACTAGACCACACTCATGGTTTCGCTACAGCTCTGCCACTCCCTCAGGTAGCACCACTTACTGACAAGGCTATGAAGGCAATAGCTAAAGAGCTTACCCATTCTATGTAAAGGAGGTTTTACCCATGCTAAACTTCAATCTTTTTCCAAACGACCTCACGCTACACTTAGCACAGGCACTGCACGCACTCAACGCCGACACAATCACAACTAACACAGAGGTTTTGTCAGTAGCACCAGAGGAACTTAAACTGCTGAAACCAATTGACAGCAAAACCTTAAGAGATACTGCCTACTACCTAATCGGGCGTGCCTCCACTCCATACCTTTTAAATGGCGACCTTGTAATCCACGACACCAAAGCAGACACATATTATAAAATCCTCCCTAACATCAGAGAGGATGGCTACACAGACTACATCTTCAATGCCTACAGCCACGGCACTCTATCAAGCAGGATTTATCGGTTACAAAACCTACTAAAGACGTCGCCTGAATACCTATCTATGCACTCAGCCGACCTAGAACCCTACGATGTTTATGATGACCCGTTTAACGACCCACCGAAGCGTGGACCAGTTACCGACGAGGAATTAGGGCATATTAAATACGCGCCGCTACCAAAAGGCGACCCACAGGCAAGGCAACAAGCACTAGCCGACCTAAGCGATTGGGATGCCTGCCTTCTCGACAGAGCCAACGACCTTTTTATGTACGGCAACGACGAGAGGGAAACAGACGATGTTACCGATATAGCACGTCTACACTACTACAGACCACCTATTTACCTAAGTGCCCACAAATTAGCTGCCTGCGTATACTATCCAGTAGAATACGACAGATTTATTAGTAGACCACCATTAGACCCAGCGACAGGCAATCCATTAGTCTACCACGTACATCACAAAAACTTGTGCCGAAGCGACAATACCCCAGAAAACCTTGTAATTATAACAAAACAACTGAACGATGAGTTGCGAAGCACTAGCCGCCCAGTAGTTTACCAAGGCAAGCATTATAATACGATTAAATCTTATTGCGAGGCTACGGGGGCAGGAGCACGCACTAAACTAACTGAACGCCTAGCAACTCTAACTCCCGACACGGAGGCAGTAGAATTTAACGGCAGGATTTATACCATTGACCCAGACACAGGCATATACAAAGCAACAGACGGCGTACAAGCTCCTACAATCACTTTTAATGGCACTACTTATACAACGCTAAAAGAGTTCGCAGACGCTCATAAAATCAATTATAGCAGTCTACGCACTTCTGTGCGAGGCTATATGGGAG
>DGYI01000056.1 GCA_002396645.1 Firmicutes bacterium UBA5010 | reverse complement strand
TCTATTAATGATGCAAAGCATAACAATGCATTTGGAGCTACAGCTTTTGGTGGCTTCGCATTTTTCTGGTTCGCTATGGCAATGGCTTGGATGATTCAAAAAGGAGTATTCGGCGAAGCATTAATGTCATCTGCTGATACAAAACAGCTTGGAGTTGCTTTTATTGGATATTTAATATTTAGTATTTATATGACTGTAGGAGCATTAGAGACAAACAAGGTATTATTTATAATTTTTATACTGATAGACTTTTTATTTATCGGTCTTGCTTTAAGCTCGTTTAATATCATGTATCATCAAACACATTTGTTAGCAGGAGTATCAGAGCTTTTAATATCATTATTCTCATTCTATGGCTCAGCAGCTAATGTTTTAAATAACCATTTTGGAAAACGTGTATTGCCTATAGGTAAACCATTCGGTATATTTAAAAAATAATTAATTATAAAAAAGCAGTTGATTATATAAGCAGCTGCTTTTTTGATATTGACAAATTAATAATTTGTGTTAAACTATATGATAATTAAAAACTTATTATTAGCGATGATAAAAGCTGCGATTTATAAATTTCTAAAGAGAGCCGATGTTTGGTGTGAATCGGTGAAAGGTTAAATCTTTCCACTTTTGGAGCTATCGGTGATGAATCGAAGGTTGGTAACCTTTAAAATACTTTTCGAGTGGTCGTCAATGATATTGCCGGCAATTTGGGTGGCAACACGGATTCCTTCGTCCCATGATATTGGGGTGTTGGAATTTTTTTATATGAAGAATCCGGATGATTCTTCTATAGAGTGAAACTTGTTTCGCTTTTTTATTATATAAAAAGGAGAGAGAAAATATGTTAGATTTGAGGTTTGTTAGAGAAAATCCTGAATTAGTCAAGAAAAATATTATGGATAAATTTCAGGAAAATAAATTACCTTTGGTTGATGAGGTAATCAGATTAGATATTGAAAGCAGAGAAATAAAACAGAAGGCTGATTCATTAAGAGCTGATAGAAATGCGTTTTCAAAGCAAATAGGACTTTTAATGTCTCAAGGAAAAAAGACGGAAGCAGATGAACTAAAGAAAAAGGTTACTGAGGCGGCTGAAGAATTGGCTGAATTAGAGGCAAGCGAGGATGAATTAGAAAAGGAAATCAGAAAAATAATGATGATAATACCGAATATAATTGATTCGAGTGTTCCCATAGGCAAGGATGACAGTGAAAATGTGGAGTTGAATCGCTACGGAGAACCAAGAGTTACGGACTTTGAGATACCTTATCATGCTGACATTATTTCATGCTTTGATGGAATAGATTTAGACAGTGCCAGAAAAGTAGCAGGAAACGGGTTTTATTATTTAATGGGGGATATAGCCAGACTGCATTCTGCTGTAATAAGCTACGCAAGAGATTTTATGATTAATCGCGGATTCACGTATTGTATACCGCCGTTTATGATCAGAAGTGATGTGGTTACAGGAGTTATGAGCTTTAGTGAAATGGACGCTATGATGTATAAAATTGAAGGAGAGGATTTGTATCTGATAGGAACAAGTGAGCATTCTATGATTGGAAAATTTATTGATACTATATTGCCTGAAGAGAAATTACCACAAACAATCACAAGTTATTCACCATGTTTCAGAAAGGAAAAAGGTGCTCACGGCATAGAGGAAAGAGGTGTTTACCGAATTCATCAATTTGAAAAGCAGGAGATGATAGTAGTTTGCAGCCCAGAAGAAAGCAAAATATGGTTTGAAAAAATGTGGCAAAACACGGTAGATTTTTTCCGCTCTTTAGATATTCCTGTTAGAACATTGGAATGCTGTTCAGGAGATTTAGCGGATTTAAAGGTCAAATCAATTGATATAGAGGCTTGGTCACCGAGACAGAAAAAATATTTTGAGGTAGGAAGCTGCTCAAATTTAGGAGATGCACAGGCACGACGTTTGAAAATACGTGTAAATGGCGAAAACGGAAAGTATTTCGCTCATACACTAAATAATACTGTAGTTGCACCGCCAAGAATGCTTATTTCTTTTTTGGAAAATAATCTAAATGAAGATGGTTCAATTAATATACCTGCAGCATTGCAAGCATATATGGGTGGAAAGACAGTAATTGTACCATAATGTCAGAGAATAAAATCATGAATATAATAAGGAAATATAATTCGGCAGACTGTATATAATCGATAAAACGAATCAAAAAGTATGATTAATATATTAAATACATTTCAGTGTGTAAGAGGCTAAAAAAAAGCGGTTTTGACAAGAATCAAAGCCGCTGTTCTATATGTATGGAAGGGTTAGCTGTATCTTTTTATAAGAAATGACAGCATCAAATGTTCTACTTCATTCAATTCGCTCGTAGTGTTGATTTTTTAAATATAATATTGACAACGCACAACAATAGGTTTATAATGATAACAAATGTTGCGCAACTAATGTTACCATAAAGGAGTGATAATTTATGCCCCCAAAGCCAACCGTGAATCGCGATGATATACTGAATGCTGCAATTATTCTTATCAGAAAACATGGAAGCGATAGCATAAATGCCAGAAGTATCGCTAAAATCCTTAACTGCTCCACAAGACCACTTTTCCGAGTTTATGAAAATATGGAGAAATTGAAAGAAGATGTATATAGCAAAGCGGTTCAATATTACGAGTCATTTTTAATGAATGTTGAAATTGATGAAACAAATGTTTTTTTATCTATGGGAATAAACTATATTCAGTTTGCGAATAAGGAAAAAGAATTATTTAAATATATTTTTTTATCAAATAATTTGGAAATCAAGAGCTTGGATGATTTAACAAGTTCACCGGATATGTCTGAGTTAGTTGAATATTTAGTAGTGTCAGCAGGATTGAATGAAAAGGCTGCAAAGGACTTGTTTCTTGAGCTATGGCTTTTAGTTCACGGTATCGCAACACTTGTAGCTACAAACCCATTCACGCTTAATAACGAGGAAATAGAACGTCTACTGGTCAATGTGTATGACGCAATATATAAACACTTAAAATTGGAGGATAATTGACATGAAAAAACAAAATATGGGATTAGTTTGGCAATCATTAAAGTATGCATTGATTCTATTATTTTTTTCTGCCTTGAGCGTGTTAGCCAATAGTCTGCTAAAACTGAATGATGACATGGCTTTAGCTGTGCAAGCAATATGTTTTTTGCTTTCGTCTGTTGCAGCCCTATTTATAATGAAATCTAAACAGACCTTTGCAAGTTACGGAGTGACTTTGACTGCTCTTAATAAAGCAAACACAAAAAAAGTCTTGTGGTTTTTGCCTTTAGTAGCTGTTGAAGCTGTAAGACTGACACTTGGCTTTGATACAAGTCTTAAAATCAGTACAGTTATTGTGACATTTATAATGATGTTATTTGCAGGAATAAGCGAGGAGTTGTTTTTTAGGGGTTTGATTTTGAAAACTCTTGAAAAAAAAGGAACAAAATACGCTATACTTAGCTCATCAGTAATATTTTCCTTAACGCATTTGGGTAATTTGGCGATAGGAACTGATTTTTTGTTAACGCTTGTTCAGATAGTTTTTGCCGTTATTTTTGGATTTGTGGCAGCTGAGATTGCAATCATCACTAAAACAATAATCCCTCTGATTATTTGGCATATTTTGCACAATTTTATTGCAAGAACGACAGTACAAGGAGAAATCAATAATGTGCTATGGATAATTCTGATACAGTGTATAATCCTTGCTGTTTATGCTTTATATCTATGGATTAAAGGTGTGAACAAACAAAATTACTCGGAATAGAAACATTATAAAAATACTTGCTTCCTCAACGGAAACTTAACTGAAATGCAACTTAGCGAAAAAATATTAAGATATTAATATATTATATAAATTAATCCTTGTTGTAAAATAATAGCTATGTTAAAATATAATTATGAAACTAACGGAGGTGTTTGTTATGTTATTTTGTTATAAAAATAATTACTTACTCCATGCAAAGTCGATGTGTCAGTCAGGCGATGCTTTGTATGGAGTATAGATAAATCGCTGTAAATGATAAACATATCGACTTTGTATCCTTATTCAAAATATATAAGAATTAGGAGAGGAAGTCATATGAAATATCAAAATGCAAATGCAATTTTACCTGAACATTTATTATCACAAATTCAAGAATATGTTCATGGAAAGTATCTATATATACCTGCTCTTGAAGAAGCTCGTAAAAATTGGGGAGAAAATTCAGGGGCACGTGAAAGTTTGTATATAAGAAATGAAGAAATTTATGATAAATACAAACAAGGCGTAAATATTGATGAATTGGCGGAGGAATATTTTCTTTCCATTCATTCTATTAAAAAGATTATATATGGAAAAAGACAGCTTAAAGATTAAGCTGTCTTAATTTTAGAGCGAAGCTTGCTTCGCCGGAGTGAATATAGTTCACTTTTTATCCTGCCCTTGTTCCGTTGGGCACTGCTTTTTCAGGCATTGCTAATACAGGTATGATGCCATCCTGATACCCTATGTCAAATAGCATTCCATGAGAAAGAATTCCGAACATTTTCTTTGGTGCTAAGTTGACAACAAACAAAGCCTGCTTTCCTTCAACCTCTTTTGGATTTTCCCTTTCTTTTTTCATACCAACTAAGATAATTCTTTCAAAGTTTCCAAAATCAACAGTCATTTTGACCATTTTATCTGATTGAACTATGTCTTCCACAGACTTAATAGTACCTACCCGAATGTCGGTTTTATCTAAATCTGACATAGAAATTTCCGGTTTTATATCTCTCATAATAACCTCCTGCTATTGATTCACCCTATCACCTATATGTCAGCTGTTCAACAGCAAACTGTCATTTGGATAGTGCCTTATATTTATCGCTTCAACAAAAATATTTCTACTCTCATCAAGACAAAAATAAGTCGAGTTGGGGAACTAAGCCTTCAATCTGCAATTAGATATAATCTCTTATTTTGATTTTCACCCTGTAGTATTATTATAAAAATTTTACCATAATAAAGCAAAATATACAATCGACACTTGATAAATCCACTCAAATCTAGCAATATCTTTAATCGAGTTTCCATTATCGGAAAGCGTAAATGAACTACATAATATTAGAAATTACAAGATAATAAACTAAAACTGAAAATTGCTTTATTAATAAATCAAAAAGTAGTAATTTATAGGTAGCTTTAAGATTTTAGGAAAGTTTAGGAATATTATTTAGGTAATATTTTAAAAAGTATATTGACTTACTATGTACTATGCGGTACAATGTATACATACGATAGAAAGGAGTATCTTTATGGAAAAAGCAGAATGGCTTTCTCAAGTAAGACGAGGAATATTGGAATATAGTATTATGCTAATGTTAAGTAATAAAGAAATGTATGGATATGAGCTTATCTCAACATTAAGCAAGTGGGAAGTTTTATCTACCACAGAAGGTACAATATATCCTTTATTAAAGAGACTAGAAAAGGATAATTTAATAAAGTTCACTTGGAAGAATTCTATAGAAGGCTTGCCACCGAGAAAATATTATTGTCTGACTGAGGAAGGAAATAATTTTTTAAGTTTAATGAGCAATGAGTGGGAAAACTTAATAACATCAATTAATCAAATTAAAGATGAGGAGTGGTAATATGAATCATGAAGCAGAAAAATATTTAAAATCTTTTTCTGAAAAACTGAGAGGAATATCTGGTGAAGAAAGGGATTCTATTGTATTGGAAATTAAAAATCATATTTATGAATCAATTAATCAACAAAAATCTGTAGATAGTGTGTTAAATAAACTGGGAAATCCTGAGAAGCTTGCAAAAGCATATACTGTTGAATATCAACTTACCAATAAAACAATAAAGTTCTCAGCAATATTTGATAGTCTGCTTTTTGGATTAACGGGAATTACCGGTATAATTTTGATTCCGACTTTATTAATAATTTCTTTGGAATTTACGTTGCTAGGGTTAGGAATTACAGGAATAGCTATAGCAAATGCAATAGGTTTAACAAGCATACCCCTGATGGTAATTAATTCTAATTATCAATTAACGGGAATTGCTCAATTAATTAGTTCATTTTTTGTTACGATATTGCTAATCTGCCTGTCTGCTGGATTTTTTAAATTAATACAGAAATATTGTAAATATATATCTGGCAAATACCACAAAATTCGTGTTAATAAATAAAAAAAGCAATACTTTGATGACATATATACATATACTGCCAAATAATTAACCCACTCACAGAAAATTGAAAAATATATTCGTGAGTGGGTTTTTATTATCATAATTTTACCTTAAATTTTTGTAAGGATATACTGTTAATAAGCAGAACTTAGGTCGATTATCTTATCAACCCAATTTTTATAAAATTTTTCCTCATGTGATACTAAAATAATACTTCCTTGAAATTCCTTTATTGCATTTTCTAAAACTTCCTTTGTTTCCTTGTCAAAATGATTGGTAGGTTCATCCATAATTAAAAAATTGAATGGAGATAAAATCATTTTGCACAGCTTAACTTTAGATTGCTCGCCGCCGCTTAGACCGCAGATAGATCTTGTTATATGTTCATTTTTAACTCCGCAGATTGAAAGATTTTTAATAATCTCTTTTTTTACCATATCAGGATAAGCATCTGATATGATTTCAAACGGAGTTTTATTATCATCCTGCCATTGCAGCTCCTGCTCATAATATCCTATTTTTACATTGTCAGCAAACTTAAAGCTTCCTGATAAAGCAGGTATTTGAGATATTAATGTTTTTAACAAAGTAGATTTGCCTATTCCGTTAAATCCTGTTATGACTAATTTCTGACCTCCTTCAACAATGAAGTTCAGCTTAGGAAGCAGGGGGTAATAATATCCGACTTCAAGATTTATTACGCTGAGGGCTCTGAATGAAGTCATAGAAGTCTTAGGGAATGAAAATCTCGGCTTCTCTGCAAAGCTTGGAGGGGCAAGTCTCTCAAGTCTGTCCAGTTGTTTTTGTCTTCCCATAGCATTTCTTGTATTAACTCCCGCCTTATTCTTGCGTATATAAGCTTCGGTTCTTTGAATTTCTTTTTGCTGAGAATTGTATTGTCTTATATAATCTTCTCTTAAGAAGGTTTTTTGCTTTAAAAATTCAGAGTATTTTCCGTTATATTTTTTGATTGTACCAAATTCTATATCACAAATTCCTGTAGTTATTTTTTCTAAAAAATCAAAGTCATGCGATACTACAATATAAGCTCCTTTAAAGGCAGATAAATAATCAGCGAGCCAGTCAACATGCTCTTTATCAAGAAAATTAGTTGGCTCGTCAAGGAGCAAAACATCAGGCAGACTCAAAAGCAGCTTAGCCAATATAAGCTTAGCCTTCTGTCCTCCGCTTAGCTCGGTTATAGACTTTTCTGTTCCTATTGCATCTAAACCAAGTCCGATTACAACCTTGTTTATTTCAAAATCTATGGAATAAAAATCATTATCGATTAAATATTCTTGATATCGTGATGCTTTTTGCAAACTTTCTTCATCCTGTGTTATTGAGCTTTCTTGATACAGTCTATTCATTTCTGTTTCTACATCGTATAGTTTTTTATACGAAGTATGCAGATATTCTAAGATGCTCATATTTTCTTTAATTTCTGCATATTGATCAAGGCAGCCGATTTTTATATTTGACTGCCATTTGATAATTGCTTTGTCGGGAACTACCTTGCCTAACAAAATGTTTATCAAGGTACTTTTCCCGGCACCGTTTTGACCTACAACACCAATGTGCTCACCTTTGTACAATTCAAAAGATGCATCCTTATAAAGCGGATTATCAATAAAACTGTGTGTTAAATTTGATATTTTTAATAAACTCATAATAATTCCTCATTTCATAAATAATAATTATAAAAAAAGAAGGCTAGCTGTTTTGCTGACCTTCTAAAAAAATGAAGGTCATAGACAAAGTATTGATTGCCTATGACCTAAAAATCTTAATATATACTACATCGATAAAATACGTACTAAAATAAGCACAGTCATAGAACTGTGATATATAAAGCTTTATTTTATCGATGAAGATAGTGAATTAAATAAACTTAAAAAATTTGTTTAATTCATTATTAGGCTCTGTACAATACTTCATCATATTAATTTGTGCAGAGCATAGACTTTGAATAGGTTTGAAATTTTCAATATAAAGCATAATAATTACCCTCTTATTTATTTGGATACAATCACTGACTTGTGAGCATATACAGTAGTATATAAGATACAATCGTACGATAAAATTATATATATATAATATAAAATTAACAAGATAAAAAATAATTCTGTATTGTTTTTTATCTTGGTTTAAATTTATTTTCTGTATATTTATTATTTGATAATTAAGCGGTAATATGGTAAAATATAACTGTTAAACCGCTTAGATATAATTTCAATCTATTATAATTAATAATTATATGAATTTAAAAATACGTAAAAGTTAAAACTTATACAATATTTTAAAAGGAGATAAAGATATGATAGAAATTCCTGAAAGTATAAATCTTGCAAAACAACTTGATGAAACTGTAAGAGGCAAAACAATAAAAAGTGTATGTGCAAATCATTCACCGCATTCATTTGCATGGTATTTTGGAAATCCGGAGAAGTACAATGCCTTACTTGCGGGAAAAACTATGGGAGATTCAATAGGTATCGGAAGTATGGTGGAAATAGGTGTAGAAGATTCTAAAATACTTTTGAATGACGGTATAAACATCAGATATATTACTGATAAAGATAAGATACCCGAAAAGCATCAATTGCTGATAGAATTTGATGACAAAAGCTACATAGTATGTACGGTACAGATGTACGGCGGTATGATGGCATTTAAAGACGGACAAAATGACAATGATTATTATTATGTCGCAAAGAAAAAGCCTCTGCCTACAACAGATGAATTTAGTGCTGAATATTTTAACAGTCTAATGGATGATGAGGCTGCAAAGATGTCTTCTAAAGCCTTTTTAGCCACAAAGCAGCGTATACCGGGACTTGGCAACGGAATACTTCAAGATATATTATATAATGCCAGAATTCATCCGAAAACAAAGATGAACACATTATCCGACAAAGATTATGAAGCTTTATATCTATCGATTAAATCAACAATAAAAGAGATGATTGAAGGCGGAGGAAGAGATACGGAGAAGGATATATTCGGTCGTAAGGGCGGCTATAAGACCAAGCTGAGTAAAAATACTCTGGGAAAAATCTGTTGGGAATGCGGCTCCGAAATAAAAAAAGCAGCATATCTGGGAGGAACAATATATTTTTGTGAAAACTGCCAGAAATAAAGCTTTATAATAGTATGTGTAATGATTGCAAAAATGAAAGATTAAAATAAATAAAAGTCAGCAAAACTCCATGTAAAAATATTTCATGGAGTTTTTTGTACTAATTTTTCTCAAACTTATTACAGAGATGAACTTGGGCAGCCCAAGCTATGGACATATTCTTTTTTATATAATAATATTAAATAATGTTATTATAATAATATTGATTCAGAATATTTTTAAAAGGATGGCTTTATGAAATACATTAATGCAAAAAACTTGCTTCCAGATGATTTATTGGAGCTTGTACAAGAGTATACTCAGGGGAATTATATTTATATCCCCAAAAAAGATGGTACAAGGGATAAATGGGGAAGCAAAACTTCATATAACCAAGAGTTGTTAATCAGAAACAAACATATTCACACTGATTTTTTAAGAGGATATGACTTGGCAATGCTTTCAAAAAATTATTGTCTTTCTGTAAAAAGCATAAGAAGAATATTATTTAGTTATAAGAAGGAGGCTGATAAGATGAAAGATAAATTGCAAAAGCTTTTATCTGATAATTGGAATATAGAGCAGGATATTTTTCAGATATATCCTACTGCATGGTCTGTAGGCAATGATTATGTTATTAAAATAAATAATAATTTTGCTAAAATGAAAAGAAATATAGTAATGATAAAAATATTAAATGAATGCAATATACCTGTTGCTGTTCCGATTCCTACCCTTAGTGGTGAAGATTATATTGAGTGTGAAGAAAATTTTTGTTTTTTATCAAAAAAATTATCCGGAAAAGAGATAATTAATATTTTTGATGAGAAAAATTATTTAGATATAGCGGGTGAAACAGGCAGGATCATAGCTAATCTACATAAAGCATTTTTGAGCTGTGAGGATAAAGTAGCGTTTTGGGACAACAGTCTTTTAGATGAAATGAAAGGCTGGATAAGCAATGTTTTGGAGGAAAATAACTATAAATATGTAACCCGATTTGATTTGGAGGAATCAATTGCCGAATTGGAAGAAGCTTATGATAAATTGCCAAAACAACTGATTCACAGGGATATATATTATGGGAATATTTTATTTAATAATATTGTAAATGAAAACAATATTGTTAATGATAATAAAAGTGATTTTTGCGGATATATAGATTTTGATTTGAGCCAGAAAAATATCAGAATATTTGATATATGCTATTTCCTAATGGGCTTGCTTGTTAATAGATATCAAAACAAAGAATATATAGTTAAATGGAAAGAAATATCAGAGGAATTTTTAAAATCCTATGACAGCTTAAATTATCTCCAAAGACAGGAAAAAGAAAGTATGTGCAATGTTATGAAATGCATAGAGCTTTTATTTACAGCTTATTTTATAAAAGAAAAAGATGAAGTAAATGCAAAATCATCTGCTGAATTATATTATTTTATAAGAGAGAATGAAGCTGAAATTACTGAAATTTTTACTGAAAAATGCTGAGAGTCAATGAATAAATTTTATGCAAAAGATGTGCATGAATGCAAAGAAAGCAAAGATATTCGTATGATTAGAATAGAGATAAATAATGCTGTACTAAGATTTAAAACAAGCAGTGCAATATTTTCACCGTCGGGCATAGATAAGGGAACTTTAGCTTTGATTTCACAAGTAAGTTTTGATAAAAATGATAAGATTCTTGATTTAGGGTGCGGATATGGTTTTGTCGGTATATATGCAAGCAAGATAATAGAACATAAAAATATTGTAATGAGTGATATATCTGATGATGCGATAGAATTATCAAAATATAATGCCAAATTAAACGGCAGTGAAGGTATAAGTATTGTTAAAAGCGATTGTTTAAATAACATTAAAAAAGATAATTTTTCTCTTATATTATCTAATCCGCCTTATCACGCAGATTTTGCAGTTCCTAAAAAGCTTATAGAGCAGAGTTATAAGAAATTGAAAATCGGCGGGAAAATGTATATGGTAACTAAAAGAAAAGATTGGTATAAGAATAAATTTATTTCGATATTCGGCGGTGTTGATATTAAGGAAATAGACGGATATTTTATATTTATGGCACAAAAAAGAAAAAAGCAAGATTCTTCTGAAGAAAAGAATTTTAATAATATGTCCAAAAAATTAAGAAAGAAATATTTTCATAAAAACCTGTAATTGCTATTGACAAAAAAATTTATTAGTAGTATTATAGGTAAAATTGAAAATGATAAAGGCATTGACGAGGAGGAGTACATATTTGTCGGAAGCAAAGAGAGAAGGTGTTTGGTGTAAACCTTCATGAAGCAAGTATGGAAGTAGCCCCTGAGCTGTGAACCGAACAGAGTTATTATTTATATAATTCTTTGTAGACTTCAACGGATTTTCCGCCGTCACAGGAAAGCAATATCGGATTTTTTTTATCCCGTATTGATTAAGTGCAGAGATTTTTCTCTGAATTTAGGTGGTACCACGGACATAATGTTCGCCCTAAAGTGATTTTAATTACTTTAGGGCGTTTTTTATTGTTTTCAGTAAAATTATATTTGGAGGTAGAACAAAAATGGAGAAGAATTATCAGCACGAAATAATTGAAAGGAAAATGCAGAAGCTTTGGGAGGAGCTTAAAATTTATAAGTTCAGAAAGGATAAGAAAGGTGAAATATATTCGATAGACACTCCACCGCCTACGGTTAGCGGCAGTCTGCATATAGGGCATATTTTTTCATATACTCAGGCTGAAATGATTGCCAGATTTAAAAGAATGCAGGGATATAATGTTTTTTATCCTTTTGGATTTGATGATAACGGACTTCCTACCGAGAGGCTGGTTGAGAAAGATGAGAGAATAATGGCAAAGGATTTGCCGCGCAGTGAATTTATAGAGAAATGTATGAGTATAACCGATAAATATGAATCAGAATTTAAAGAGTTATGGAAATCATTGGGATTTTCTGTAGATTGGGATTTGCAATATAAAACTATCAGTGAACCGGTACAGAAAATTTCACAGCATTCATTCTTAGAGCTTGTAAAGATGAAAAAAGCATATATGAAAGAATCTCCTGTTTTGTGGTGTACAGAGTGTCAAACTTCAATAGCACAGGCTGAACTTGATGCAAAAGATGTAGATTCAACATTTAATTATATTAGCTTTAAGCTTGAAAATGATGAGTTAATTGTTGCCACAACTCGCCCTGAACTTTTATATGGATGTGTATGCCTGTTTATAAATCCGAATGATAATAGATATAAGTCTTATATAGGCAAAACAGCAAGAGTACCTTTGTATGACTATGAAATTCCAATAATTGCGGATGATAAGGTTAGCTTGGATAAGGGTACAGGTGTTGTTATGTGTGCAACCTTTGGAGACAGCACTGATTTGGAATGGTACGAAAAGCATAATTTGCCTTACAGAAAAGTTATTTTGCCTAACGGAAGGATATCGGGGGAAGTTCCGTTTATAGCTGATTTGAAGATACCTGATGCAAGAAAGGAAATAATAAGGATATTGTCTGAGAGAAATTTATTACTTAAATCCGAAAATATAAGCCACACGGTTTCTGTTCACGAGCGCTGCGGAAAAGAGATAGAGATTATATCTTCAAAGCAGTGGTATATAGATATTTTGAAGGATAAGAGATTATTTTTGGAGGCAGCAGATAAGATAAATTGGTATCCTGAACACATGAAAAACCGCTATATATCCTGGGTTGAAAATTTAAAATGGGATTGGTGCATTTCAAGACAAAGGTACTTCGGCGTTCCTTTTCCGGTTTGGTACTGTGAGAATTGCGGGGAAGCAGTATTTGCAAATTATGAGGATTTGCCTGTAAATCCTCTGGAAACTCAATATAAAGGCAAATGCAGCTGTGGCTGTGAAAAATTTATACCCGAATCTTCAGTATTTGATACTTGGGCGACATCTTCTGTAACTCCTCAAATTAATGCAAGATTTAGTGAAAATGATGGCTTAAGCGATATTTTAGTTCCCATGAGCATGAGAACTCAAGCGCATGAAATAATCAGAACATGGGCATTTTATACAATTGTTAAAAGCCTGTATCATACAGGAAATATACCTTGGAAAGATATAATGATCTGTGGTTTTGTTCTGGCAAAAAAGGGAGAAAAGATAAGTAAGTCCAAAAATAATTCAGATATGTCTCCTATAGAACTGATTAAAAATAATTCAGCCGATGTTTTAAGGTATTGGGCAGCTAATTCCAAGCTTGGAACAGATACATTCTTTTCTTTAGATGAGTTGACTATAGCACGCAGATTTATAACAAAACTTTGGAATGCGTCCAAGTTTTCAATATCGCATATGCAGGATATAAATTTTGATAATATTCCCGAGCTTTTGCCGGTAGACAGATGGATTATCGAAAAGACAAATAAAGCTGTTAAAGATGCAAGTGCACTTTTAAATCAATATGAAATAGGATTGGCAAAGCATGTGATAGATGATTTGTTCTGGAAGGATTTTTGTGATAATTATCTTGAGATAGTAAAGGAAAGATTGTATCAGCCGGAGATTCATGGATATGAAGAAAGACGCTCGGCTCAATATGCCTTATATTATTCTTTACTAAGCATTTTAAAGCTTTATGCAATATTTGTTCCTCATATAACAGAATATATTTATCAGGAGTTTTTCATAGAGTATGAAAAGGAAAAATCTATACACATTACAAGTTGGATAATTAAAGACACAATTAATGGAGATATATTAAGCTTTGGGGAGGAATTAAAGTCAGTAATTTCAGATATGAGAAAATATAAATCCGAAAATAATTTGTCTATGAAGGCAGAGATGGAAAATATCAGCATAAATACTACGGCAAAAATGTATGATTTGTTTAGAAAAACACAAAAAGATATTATTGCTTGTTCAAAGGCAAGAACAATATCTATATTGACTACGAATTAAAAATGATGTATAAAGTAAGTGTGAAGATAAACGATTATTCGGGAGGGTAACATGAGCATAACATCAGAATGGAATCTAAAGCAAAAAAAGCTGAAAGAGATTATAAAAAATGAAAAAATGTTTGATGAAGCAAAAGAACTGTTTATATCTATGCATCAATCAGTGCACTTCTTTGAAATAAGCAAACTAAAAGAACCTACATTGATGGATATGCTGTGGAATGATTTGCAAAAGAATGAATTTGCAATTATGCCGACACAAAAAGATGTTACTGTGGCATGGAGCATGTGGCATCTTACCAGAATTGAGGATTTGACTGTAAATATTTTGGTTGATGAGTCGGAACAAGTCTTAAATGATGAATGGCTTGAAAAATTAAATACAAAAGTTACAGATACAGCTAATGCGATGACAGATGATGAAATTATGGAGTTTAGTAAAAATATTGAAATTGATGCTTTAAGAGATTACAGGAATGCTGTAGGTATAAGAACTCAGGAAATTTTAAAAAATCTGAAATTTGATGATATGAAAAGAAAAGTTAAAAAAGAAGGGCTTGAGAAAATTCTTAATGAGAAGGGTGTGACAGAACATCCTGACAGTATTTGGCTCTTGGATTTTTGGGGAAGAAAAGATGTCGCAGGAATTATACTTATGCCCATAACAAGACATCAAATCGTTCATATTAATGAGAGCTTTAGTATTAAGCAAAATGTACGCAGGAAAAAAACATTTTACAGAATAGATTAAATTTTAAAGGCTGTTGTAAAGTAGTATTTTAATATACTTTGCAGCAGCCTTTTTATAAAGCGAAACTTGTTTCGCTTTTTATTCTTTAATCTTGATGGTTGAAATATCTGTATCGATATTCATTGAGTAATTTGTATCATATATGACAAAACCAAGCTTTGCGTTTGGGGGTTTTCTTATATTTTGTTTTTTTGTATAGTCAACCTCAACCAAATTATTGTTTTTTCCTTTACTGTAAAAGGCTGCAAGTCTTGCTGCTTCCATATATTCTATGTCTTCAAGCTCATCAGCGTTTGTTTTTATTACTACATGTGAGCCTGCAATTCCCTTGGCATGAAACCAAAAATCATCTTTTTTTGCAAGCTTGAAGGTTATTAAATCATTCTGAATATTGTTTTTCCCGACAAGTATTTCATGCCCATGAGATGAAATATAGACCGGAATTTCATTTTTTGCCTTATTGGAGCCTTTTGGAGCTTTATATTTTTTTATAAAGCCTTCTTGAGACAATTCCTCATATATCTGCTCTAAATCATCTGTAGTCTGGCATGCTTCTATACTGAATAGTATGTTTTCTAAATATTCAATATCTAAGGCTGTCGATTCAATAAGCTTTAATAATTCTTCCTCTGCTGATTTTAACTTGTTATATCTCTTATAATATTTTTGAGAGTTTAAGGATAAATTATTTAGCTTTGGATCTAAGGGTATTGCTATTTCTTTTTGCTCGGGATCATAATAGTTAATTACCTTCAATACGTTGTTTTCATAGGGCATGTGAAGATTAGATATGATTAAATCACCATATATCTTGTATTTTTCTCTGTCCTCTGCACTTAAAAGCTCATTTTTTTGTTTTTCCAGCTTTTTTTTGTCTCTCTCAAGCTTTGTATTGATGCTTTTGAGTAAATTTGAAACTCTTTGATTTATTTTATTTTTATTGTCAAGCTCATAGTAGAACACATCCAGAAGCTCACTGATTGAGTTAAATTCCTGTTTATCGCAGATATCAAAATAATTGATTTTTATGCTGTGAAAATCATATATATTTTCATCGGGATTACTGTATATAGTCGGTGAATAGTGATTCTTTTTTATCAGATTTATTACATTACTAAATGTATCACATATTCTGTCAATATCATCATCCGATAATTCTGCCAGGCTAAGGCCCTCATTTATATTGCAGTTAAAGCATATTTCCTTGCTCAGAAGAGGGCTGAAACCCGTAAAGCTTTTGTATAAAAAACTATATATGAGAGTTCCTTTATTTGTATTTTTCATTATATCTAAAAATCCCGACTTGTCTGTATCCAAGGGATTAAGCTTAGATTGAGAGGGCGGAAGCTCATACGGAATACCCGGATAAACCTGCCTTACGCTGCTCATATTTTCAGACACTCTTTTAATAGAGTCTATAATGTTTTTATTCTCATAATTTATAAATATTATATTGCTGTGCTTACCCATGATTTCAATAATCAATGATTTTTTAACTGTGGTTTTAAGCTCATCCTTGCATTCAAATATAATTTCTATAACTCTGTCAAGCTCAAGCTGTTTTATATCTACTATACTCGAAGAATATAAATGCTTTCTTAAAAGCATACAAAACATAGGAGCTTGTTCCGGATTTTTACGTGTGAGAGTAGTAAGATGAATTCTCGGACTGCTGCTGTTTGATGTTAATAAAAGCTTATAGCTGGTTGAATTATTTCTTATGTTTATAATTATTTCATCCTTTTCAGGCTGATATATTTTATCAACACGACCACCGACAAGCTTGCTTGTAAGCTCATGTTTTATACTATTTAAAACGATACCGTCAAATGCCATAAAAATTTCCTTCCTTTTGCGATTAATAGATATATTGTACACTATTATCATGAAAATATAAATAAGAATTTAGATATTCGCATTCAGAAAAAATATTTGACAATGTAACAATGTTATGTTACATTAATATTATAATAAAACAATGTTACGCTAAAACATAAATGTTAGGAGGGAAGATTTGATTTCCAAAAAGGATTTGCTAAAGGAAACCGGTATTTCTTATGGTCAGCTGTATAGGTGGAAACGGGAAAATTTAATACCGGAGGAATGGTTTATAAAGCAATCGTCATATACGGGGCAGGAAACCTTCTTTCCCAGAGAAAAGATATTTAACAGGATAAAAGCTATACAAGAATTAAAAGATAAGTATTCGCTTGAAGAATTGTCAAAGATTCTTTCACCCGAGATTTCTCAAAGAAGCTTTACTTTAGAGGATTTAAATATTATTGATGAAATAGATGCGGATTTAGTTTCAATATTTTCTGATATTTTTGAAAAATCAAGCTTTAGTTTTATAGAAACGATAATAATTATTGGATTTTCAAAAATAAAAAAAGAATTCTACGAAATAAATCAAGATCACTATATAAGCATGATAAATGGTATAAAAGTATATTGTGAAAAATTAAAAAATATGGAATACATGCTTCTGATTTATTATAAATCAAAAGATTACTATGCCGCACTGTGTGCAAATAATTCGGAAATATTCATGGATAAAAATTTAGAGCTTATAAAAACTGTTAAGCTTGATGATATTTCAAATATAGTAAAAATCAAGTATAAAAACAGTCTGAATTTTAAATTTGATTGAGCGTAAATATAATTATAAAAATAAGGAGGATATATGTCTAGAAAAGTAAGTTCAATGGGGGCAAATACCCATTCGGGAATAAATGTAGATATTATTAAAAATATGGGCGATGCAAAGCTATATGATTGTATAGCCGAAACTGCAAAAGTCATGGGAGATACCCATTGTGAAGGATGTAAATTTGAAACATTAAGGTGTATGGGTGAAGCCTATTTGGAAAACAGCGAAATAGGAACAGCCAAATTTATGGGAGAAACTAAAATTAAAAATTCTAAATTTGAAAAAATCACTGCTATGGGCAGACTTAACATTGAAGAAACCGCAAGTGTTGAGAATTTAACAATTATGGGAGATATACATGCTGATAATCTGAAATGTGGAATTTTAAGTGTTGGGTCTAAAAATGGCAATTTTTTAGGAGTGTTGAAAATAGGTAAGTTTTTTAACACTGGAAATGTAAAACTAAAAGGTAATTTTTTTGGAGAAACTCTTGAAAGTGTATTAAATTTAAGCTTAGATGGAACATTTAAATTTAAAAATCTTATATTTTTAAATTCTTTAAAATCATTATGCGAGATAGAATGTGAACGATTTTATTCTCTCGGTAAAATAGATATAGAGAGTGTAAATTCAGATTATATATTTATAAGACCTGTATCAGGCAGCAAAGTAAGAAGTGTAGCAGGCTCAAACGTTATGATTTGCAGAGATTTTTCGGCAACCAATGAATTTAATAAAATAGCGAAAAATTATTCTGACAGTATATACGAAGACTACGATGGAAATTCAGGGATATTAGAGGCAGACATAATTGAAGCCGATGACATATATGTCGAAAATGTAAATGCAAATTGTATCAGAGGACGAAATATTGTTGTAGGGCGAAATTGCAATATAAAGAGAGCAGAATATATTGACGAGCTTGAAGTAAGCAAAAATAGCATGGTTGGTGAAAGAGTAAAGGAGGGAAAATAAATGACTGAATTAAGAGATTTAAAAATTGAAGGAATAGGTTCCTGCTATGGCGGAGTATATAATAGAGTAAAGCTTGAGGGCATATCAACTATTAAGGATAATTTAAAGTGTAATTCGTTTTCTTCCGAGGGCATGTGCAAATGCGAAGCTCAGATTGAAGCTGCAGACATGAACATTGAAGGCACATTTAAGGGAAAGGGTAGTATAAGGGCAAAAAAATTCAATGCCGAAGGATATATAAAGCTCAAAGATTGTCCTGTAAATGCTGATGAAATAAGTCTGGAAGGATATATAAAATGCGGAGAACTTTCGGCGGATATTATAAATATTGATGGAGTATGTCATACGGAAAAAATATATGGGGAATCAATATCAATTAATCCCTCGCTTAATGTTAAGCCCGGATTTAATCTTTTTTTTAAAGCATCGAATATATCTAAGGCTGAACTGATAGAATGTACAGAGCTTAAAGCAGATGGACTCAGTGCAGACATAATAAGAGCCGGCAGAGTAAAGCTAGGCAAGGATTGTGAAGTAAATCTTGTAGAGTACAGCGAATCTGTCGAAATACACCCGGATGCTAAGATTAAAGAACTGGTTAAAGTATAAAACAACAAATTATATGGAGGTGTTTATGGAAACATCAGTAAATAATAAGAATAATAATTTGTCTTTGATGAAGGTGATTTTTCTTGTTTTTATTCCGACAACAGTACTAACTGTAAGCTATATTATATTAGGATATGTATATCAAGGTATACCTTCAATTTTATTATTTTTCTTATTGGTTATGCTTATTCTTCTTCCTATTGAATTAGCAATCATTCTTCGTGCAAGTAAAAAAGAATTCGGCAATTATTCGCTCAAAAGTGCATTTGTTAATCATGAAAAGCTAAGTTGGAAGAAGATTTTTGGTTATGCTGTTCTCCTTTTTACTTTTGCAGGTATTATGTCAGGAACAATCGCTATTTTTGAGAACTGGCTTACGGCACCGATTTCGAGCAAATTATCGGAGATAATGCCGGAGTATTTTGATTGGAATAACATTGAATACTTAAGGCAATACCCGAAAGATATATTAATTTTAACCTGCATTGTTTTCGGGATTTTTAATGTTTTAATTGGTCCGATTGTGGAAGAATTATATTTTAGAGGATATCTTACATCTAAATTAAGCAGGTTTGAAAAATATTCTCCTGTTATAATAACCATTTTGTTTTCACTGTATCATTTATGGCTTCCTCTGCAAAATATATTTAGAATCTTCGGTTTCTTGCCTGCTGCTTATGCTGCATGGAAAGAAAAAAACATATATATATCCATAGTTTTTCATTGCTTATGTAATTTGATTTCTACCGTTGTTTTCTTTGTTTCAGTATTTATGTACTAATATTATATAATGTAGCTTACTTATAAAATAAGGAGAATCTTTATGATTGCATACATTGCTGTCAGCATTTTATTAAGCATTATATTTGGGTTATCGGTTTTAACTTTGATTGTTCAAAATAAAATTAAATTTTCTGTAATAAATTCTGAATATCTATATCAATTTTGGAGTTTTGTATTTTTTGTTATCCTGTATATAATTTATAATGAAAAAATCAGAATTTTAAATCTTGATAATATTTTCAGTATTGAAAATTTACTGTTGATATGTGCTGCTGTTATACCGATTGTATTGTTTACTAAAAATAAGGGGAAAAATAAAAAATTAAGTGAAGGCGTTTTGAAAGCCGGATTTATGGAAATACCTCAGAGATTGTTATCTCAAAATATATTTTTTATATTTATAGGTGATTTTGAAATGATTCGGGGCATTCCTGCGGCTATAGTTCTAAACGGTCTGATATTTGCTCAGTTTATAATAGTACAGGAATTAATTAATAAGAAAAATATAACAAAAGAAATACTGTCAGAAATTATTTTATCATTTTGGTTTTCAATTTTCATAGGATTACTATATCATAGAACAGGTAATATTATTTTAGCAATGATATCTCACAGCTTAATATATTTCATCAGAAATTTAATAAATAAAAAAACAAACGATGAAGTGATAGTGAATTAAGAAATAGTCCACATATAAATTCAATTTATATATCAAAATGGCAAACTTATATTTTTATGATAGGTTTGTTATTTTTATATTTTTATAGATAAGGGTTTTATGATAAAGTTTGTTTATGTGAAATTTTATTTGAGCATTTTATATCAATTCTTTATTTGTAATTTAATTGCTTGTTTATATTACTCGACTGAATTCTTATTTTTTTGTTTACTATTCTGAAAAAAGTGATATAATTATTAATGATGTTTTTAAAAAAATATGATTTGTAAAAGTATCAATTTACAGGGAGAATGCTATGGAAAATATAAGAAGTATGACCGGATATGGTAAAGGCGAGTATAATGACGGAGTAAAAAATATAATAGCTGAAATAAAAACCATCAATAATAGATACAGCGATATAAATGTTAAAACACCGAGACATTTGAGGTTTTATGAGGACAATATCAGAAAACTTGTCAAAAATAGCATTTCAAGAGGAAGAATAGATGTATATCTTAATATAGAATACATAAGTGAATCTGATACAGTTATAGCTCCCGATCTGACTTTAGCCAAGCAGTACAAATCTGCTATTGATGAAATAAAGGACGCATTAGGGATTAAGGATGAAGTCAAATTAGATACGATAATCAAGTTTCAAGATGTCCTGGTTTCAAGAGATAATTCAGATGATGAGACTGAGCTTGGACATAGTGTTGAAATGGCTCTGAAAAATGCTATAGAAAAACTTTTATCGATGAGAGAAAGCGAAGGACAACAACTAAAAAATGATGTTCTGTGCGGTGTAGATAAAATAAAGGCATTAGCGAAGGAAATAAAAGCATATTCCTCTACTTTGGTAAATGAATATAAGGAAAAGCTTGAATCCAGAATAACTGAACTGCTTGGAAGCAAATATGAGCTGGACGAAAACAGATTATATAATGAAATAGTATTTTATTCTGATAAAAGCGATATAAATGAAGAATTAATACGTCTTGATTCTCATATCCTACAGATTGAGGGCACCTTGAATGAGGGCGGAGCTGTCGGAAGAAAATTAGATTTTATAATACAAGAGGCTAACAGAGAAATTAATACCATAGGATCAAAGATAGGAAATCTTGATATTACTAAGAATGTTATTGAAGTAAAAAATATTCTTGAAAAAATAAGAGAGCAAATTCAAAACATTGAATAGGAGGATAAAATGGCAGGTAATATAATCAATATTGGCTTTGGTAATATTGTTTTGGCAAACAGAATATTGGCAATTGTCAGCCCTGAATCAGCACCTATAAAAAGAATGATACAAGAAGCAAGAGATAAGGGAAAGCTTGTAGATGCTACATACGGCAGAAAAACGAGAGCTGTAATTATTACTGATTGCGAATATGTTGTTTTGTCCGCAATTCAGCCGGATACTATGGCACAAAGATTTGACAGCACTAAAAACCAATAACTAATCATGGATGAGGATATAAGATGAATAAAGGATTATTAGTAATAATTTCAGGCCCTTCAGGTGCGGGAAAAGGGACTATATGCAAAAGATTAATGGAGATTTCCGATGATTTAGAATTATCTGTTTCCGCCACTACAAGAATGCCAAGAACCGGTGAAATAGAAGGTAAAAATTATTACTTCATTAGTGAAGGAGAGTTTAGCAAAAGAATTGAGAACAGCGAATTTTTAGAGTATGCTAATGTTTATGACAACTATTACGGTACTCCAAAGACTAAAGTTCTTGATAAATTGCGGGAAGGAAAAACTGTGATACTTGAGATAGATATTCAGGGGGCCTTAAAAGTTAAAAACACTCATCCTGACGGTGTATTTATCTTTATTGTACCTCCTTCAATCAGAGAACTCCAAAGCAGAATAATCAACAGGGCGACTGACACTATGGAAGTTATAGAAAGAAGAATGCAGTGTACAAAAGAAGAACTTGATTATGCACCGGAATATGATTATGTTGTTGTGAATGATAGTCTTGAAAGTGCAGTAAGCAAGGTTAGAAGCATAATTGATGTTGAAAAAATGAAATCACATAGAAACATAGATTTAATTCAAGGAATCAAGGAAGAAAGAGCTTAAAAAATAGAAAATAATGAAAGGATAGGCACCGGGCCCATGAATGATGTAAAGAAAGACTTGGGTTATTATGAAATTGGTGCATGGGCATGAATATGCAAAACATATCAATAGACGAACTGTTATCAATGGTTAACAGCAGATATTCACTGGTAACTGTTATATCGAAAAGAGCAAGACAAATTATAGCTGGTGAAGATCCCCTGGTTTATACAAGAACTATAAAACCGGTTTCAGTAGCGATAGAAGAATTTTATGACGGTAAGATAAAACCTATATATCCTGATGAAGAATAGCTTGATTAATTATCAGGCTTTTTCTGCTTTAATGGTTGAAAAATTATGTCAATGATAAAATTATTGCATCGGGTTTTACTCAATGCATGGACATAAAAAGGATGTGATTATTTGTATACAAAATTTGCACAGCTTATAATTAATAATAATTCAAAAAGCACTGACGCTTTATATACATATGGTATTCCTGATAAATTTTTAGATTCCGTTATGGTTGGTAAAAGAGTTAAAATTACATTTTCTAAGACCAAAAACACAATGGATGCGCTGGTTGTAAGAATCATTTCACAAACAGAGGTACCGGAAGATAAAATTAAGCCTATAATAGACATAATTGATGATGAAGTAATCGTAAAACCGGAGCTTATAAAGCTGGCGGTTTGGATCAGAGAAAGATATATATGCAAATATTCGGATGTTATAAGACTGATGATACCATCTCAGATTAAATATGAGCATGACAAGGAAAATAAAATAAAAAAAGAAAAAATTATATATTTAGTTGATAAGGACAAGCCGGTAGAAGAATATAATTTAAAGAATGCTTCTAAACAAATTAAGCTTGTCAATTATTTGAAAGATAATGACAGTATACCCCTTAAAGATTTGACAGCCCAAACCGATATAACAAGTGCCGTAGTTAATGCATTGGTAAACAAAGGGATAGCTGCAGTTGATGAAAAGTTATATTTAGATGATGTTCAGTCTGAAAAATTATCGCTAAATACGCTGAATTACGAGCAGAAGAAATGCTATGACGAAATAATAAATTCTGATGATATATCATATTTATTGCATGGAATTACAGGAAGCGGTAAAACTGAGGTATATATTAATTTAATTAATCATTATAAAAATCTCGGCAAGCAATCTATCATGCTGGTACCTGAAATATCATTGACTAATCAAATAGTTGAGAGATTTGAAAAAAGCTTTGGAAAAAGAATTGCAATATTTCACAGTAAATTAAGCGCTAAGCAAAGATATATACAGTGGAAAAAAGTTCTGGATAATGAAGTAGATGTAGTTATAGGTGCGAGGTCGGCACTGTTTGCTCCAATCAAAAATCTGGGTATAATAATAGTTGATGAGGAGCATGAGGAAAGCTATAAATCGTCGACATCACCTAAATATGATGGTGTTGAAACGGCTATAAGGCGAGCATACATAGAAAATTGCAAAATAGTTCTCGGCTCAGCTACTCCGTCTTTAAAAACATACAACTTGGTGAATAGCGGTCATATAAGGCTTTTGGAGATGAAAAACAGAGCTAATCATGCTAACTTGCCGGAAATAAAAATTATTGACATGAAACAGGAAGTAGAAAACGGCAATGATACTATTTTAAGCAGAGAACTTTATAGGAGTATAAAAAAATCGCTTAAAAATAAAGAACAGGTAATCCTGTTCGTAAACAGACGAGGTTACTCGCTCATATGTTTGTATAAATAC
>DGYI01000004.1 GCA_002396645.1 Firmicutes bacterium UBA5010 | reverse complement strand
ACTTAAGCACTTCCTTTTGCTTGAGGTCCTTAACCTTATTAATCCTCGTTTCGATATCTTTTCTAAGCTTAACAAGTGTGTCAATATCATGATTTATAGTCTGCTCTATCTCGTTTATATTGGCTATTCCACTTGCTATAGTGTCTGTCCTACCTTTGCCCTTTGGCATATCCGATATCGTACTTGTGACATTATATATTTTACTTTTCCAGTTCTCAAGCTCTCTAATCTTTCGGTCAATTTCTTTATCCGCATATCGATACTGGTTAAGATAAGCTATTTTATTTCTGTGTTCATCTGTAAGCATTTAATCCCTCCTATTCTGCCGGCTCCAACATTTCATCGTTAAACAAATACGGTAAATTGTGTAATAAATATTCTCCACTGCTAGACACAGCTATTGTTAATTCCTTACCTCTGTACGATTCCATTCTGGCCGAGAATAATAATCCGTCGTAATATTCACCTACAACTAAATCCTGTTTTATTTTGACCTTATCTCCTTCGTTAAATCTATGTAATAGTGAACATCTACAGTCGTTTACGAGATTTATTGCGTAGTCCAAGGCCTCTACATCTTGTTGCCAAATCTCATCGGAATCCGGTCCCATAAAATCTTTACAATGCGTTCTTAGATTTTCTAATTGATCTATGATTTCATTTTTATTCAAAGGTTACCTCCTGTAAATTTTAGTTTATTTAATTACATTTCATAATCTGTTAAAATTTCAATATTATTAACATTAGAAATTTTTATCTCGTCTTGTATTAAAACATTTGAATGTATTAATTTCCTTATGGTTTTTATAATAACTTTACCCCCAACAGTTTCATAAATTTCAAATTCATCAACTGGAGCTTCTTTATATACAAATTTCTTTGGATTTAATTTTACAAATCTATTTGTTGCTATAAAATGAAAACCTTCTGTATTGCCTTTTCTTGTTCTTATTATTACCGCACTATTTTTATATTTCATTTTTATCTCCCTTTCTCCCCCAAATTTTAATCTTTACTCCACCATTCTTTGGCTATATTTCTATGTTCTCCATACATATAGTCATGAAAATCTTGTCTACTCATGCCGTCAGAAAAGTCATAAGTCTTATTATTAAAAGCCTCATCTACGTAGGGTTTGCATCTATCACAATTTCTCCAATCATAGATATAACTTTCTTTATATGTAGCTTTTGTATACTCTTCACCTACATTTATTTTTTTATCACAGTAATCACATTGATGCTCTTTTCTAGATTTAACTATATGAGGAGATTTTATAATATCCATTTAAGTTCCTCCATAAAATTTTAATTTTTCTCTAAATGCGATTTAAGTTCTGTAAATAATCTACGCATTTCTTCTTTATTTGCTGCCCACGCATAAAATAAAAACATATCTTCCATACCCTCTTGTTCTAAAGCTAAGTTTATTATGCTTAGAAGTTTCTTTTTATCCTTGTCCGTCATATTCGTACCTATTTTTTAGTTTTGTGGGTTAACATAAACAATACGATACCATTCTGAATATAGTTTTTCTCTTTCTTCAATTTGTTTAGCTTTATCTTGTATTTTTTCTAAACTCTCTGCTTGAAGCACTTCCTTATGTGTTATATGGCCTCTACCATCATCTAAATATCTACCGAGAAGGTAATTATTGTTATCAGCAAGTTTGTGTATCTCTGTGTTGTCAGGATAAGCACGTTTAACTTTTTCTATAAATTCTCTTGAATATTTGAATTTCATTATCTTTATCTCCTTAAAATCTTAACCGTTTTTAATTTCTTCAATTCTTGCTTTTAAGCTCTGCAATAAAGCTTCTTGTGTTGCATCTTTATCCTCTAGTGCTGCCATTACGTCAATATCTCTGCTGTTCTCTACAACCAGATGATGCAGAAATACTTTTTGCTTCTGTCCTTGCCTATGTAATCTTTTGTTTGCCTGTAGATACAGTTCCAAACTCCAGTTAAGTCCGAACCAGATTACGTGATTTCCACCGTCTTGTAAGTTTAATCCATAAGCAGCACTCGCCGGATGTGCAAGCAATATATCAATTTTTCGATTATTCCAATCTGTTTCGTCCTGTGGTCCTTTAAGCTCTCTTACTCTTAATCCGCTTTTTGAAAGTGCTTTTTTTATCCTGGTTAAGTCGTGTTGAAAATTATAAAACACAAGTGCCGGTTGTCCATTAAGCTGTTCTACAAGTTCTAAGAAAGCCTCTATTTTACAGTTATGTATTTCAATTACTTCTCTATCTTCTGTGTACACAGCTCCATTGCAAAGCTGTAAAAGTTTATTGCTAAGTACCGCTGCTGATCCTGCATCAATTGTACTTTCGTCAACCTCAAGAAGCAATTCTCTCTCAAGCTTTTTATATTGCGTTTCTGCTTTTGAATCAAGTACAACAGGGACAATATTAACGATACAATCCGGGAGTTCTAAGTAATCTTCTGCTTTCATGCTGATGCATATATCCTGAATTTTTTCCTGTATTGTATCTGCGGCTCCTGGCTTTGGTTTGTAGCTGAATCCATCATACCCTCGCTCAAAATACCTCTCGCGATAATGTGTAATCTTCTTTCCTAATCTTTCGCCCTCATCAAGCAGATAAAACTGTGCCCATAAATCTGTTAACCCATTCGGTGCCGGTGTACCTGTCAATCCCACTATTCGATTTATATGTTTCCTTACCCAGGTTAAGCTTTTAAATCGTTTTGCCTGGTGGTTCTTAAAACTTGACAGCTCGTCCACAACAACCATGTCAAACGCCCAGCTATTACGATAGTACTCCACAAGCCATTGTACATTTTCCCTGTTTATTACATACACATCTGCAGGTGTATTCAATGCTCTTATTCTCTTTGTCAAGGTTCCGAGTACCGGCATTATCCGTAAAAGTTTCAAATGTTCCCATTTTGCAGCCTCTTTGCTCCATGTTGCTTCAGCTACTTTTTTAGGGGCTATAACCAAAACTTTATTGATTGCAAACCGGTTAAATTTAAGGTCATTAACAGCTGTTAAGGTTA
>DGYI01000040.1 GCA_002396645.1 Firmicutes bacterium UBA5010 | reverse complement strand
ATGATGCTCATTGATACTCCATCTGAAACAGACCGGAGGGAGAAAAAAGATATATAGACTTCTTAAAAGAAGTGAAAGAAAACTCAATAAAAGCATACGAAAATCAAAGCTATCAATTTGAAGAGCTGGTAGAAAAGCTGGATATAAGAAGAGATACAAGCAGAAACCCTATATTTGATGTGATGTTTGTTTTACAAAATATGGACAGAAAAGATGAACATACAGAAGAATTAGTAATCAAGACATATACATTGGAAAACAAAACCTCTAAGTTTGATTTACTATTGGTAGGAGCCGAGTCCAAAAATACAATTTCGCTTAAGTTACAATATTGTACTAAGCTATTTAATAATGAAACAATATATAAAATGATAAATCACTTTGAAAAAATAATTAATGATATAACTGATGATATAAAAGTGAATATTTCTCAAATTGAACTTACAAGCGAAGAAGAAAAGAATAAGATAATATATGAATTTAATAATACAAGTGCTGCTTATATAGAAGAAAATACTCTACAGAAGTTGTTTGAAAATCAGGTAGTTAAAACCCCTGAAAATATAGCGGTTTCATTTAAAGATAATAAGTTAACATATAAGGAACTAAATCAAAAAGCTAATCAAGTTGCAAGAAAGCTTATACAAAAAGGAGTTAACAAGGGAGATATAATAGCTGTATTTGCAGAAAGATCAATAGAATCAATAATTGGAATACTATCAATATTAAAATCAGGAGCTGTATATTTACCAATAAATGTTGAATATCCTGATGAAAGAATAAAGTACATTCTTAAGGATAGTAAAACGAAATATATACTAAGAACCAAAGACTTCGGCCAAAGAATTATAGAAAGTAAAGACATAGAAATATTAAATCTGGATGATGAAACGGAATTTAATAGTTTACCTAAAGACAATCTGGAAATAATGATGAATTCCGACGACGAATTATATGTAATATATACATCCGGAACAACAGGAAATCCAAAAGGAGTAGTTGTCGGAGAAAGAGTAATAAACAACCTTATACAAAGTCAGTATAGAAATTCAGACATTGATTTTACAGAAAAGGTAATGCAATTTAATAATATTGGATTTGATGTATCAATACAAGAAATTTACTCAGCATTATTATCAGGAGGGGAATTATGTATAGTAGAAGAAAGTGTAAAAAAGGATATAAGCGAAGTATTCAAATTTATAGAGAAAAATGAAATAGAAGTTATATACATGCCTACAGCAGTTACAAAGTTTATTTTCAGCAATTCGTATTATTATGAAAACTTTCCAAAGTGTGTAAAGCATTTGATAACAGCAGGAGAGCAACTTGTAGTATCAGATATGTTGAAAAATTATATAAGGGAAAATGATTTAAAAATACACAACCATTATGGACCTTCAGAAACACATGTAGCAACAACATATACAATAGAGTCGGGAGATAAATTAAAAGACATATCACCGATAGGAAAGCCGATAAATAATACAAAAATATATATATTGGGAGCAGGAAATGAAATAAAACCAATAGGTGTATTTGGAGAGATGTATATATCCGGATATTGCTTAGGGAAAGGGTATTTAGGCAATGCTGAATTAACCGGAACAAAATTCATAGACAATCCGTTTGAGACAGGAACAAAGATATATAAAACAGGAGACTTAGCAAGATGGCTACCGGACGGAAATATAGAGTTTTTAGGAAGAATAGACAATCAAGTAAAGATAAGAGGATTCAGAATAGAGCTTGGAGAGATAGAAAGCAGAATACTGAAGCATGAAAAGGTAAAAGAAGCGGCAGTATTATTAAAAGAAAACAAAGAAAAAGAGAAATATATATGTGCATATATAACAAGCGAGGATTCATTAGAGGAATTAGACTTAAGGAATTACTTAAGAGAAATATTGCCGGAATATATGATACCGAGCTACTTTGTGCAGATAGAGAAAATGCCTCTTACATCAAACGGAAAACTTGACAGAAGACAGCTGCCTGAGCCTGATATGGAACTAATATCGAGCGAGTATGAAGCGCCAAGAAATGAAGTAGAAGAAATCTTAGCAAAAATATGGAGTGAAGTATTAGGAGTAGAGAGAGTAGGAATAAACGATAATTTCTTTGACTTAGGAGGACATTCTTTAAAAGCTACAGTGTTAGTATCTAAGATACATAAAGAATTAAATAGAGAAATTCCGTTAAAAGAATTGTTCAAAACACCGACGATAAAAGAACTAAGTAAATACATTGAGAGTGTAGAAGAAAATATGTATTCAAACATAGAAAAAATAGAAGAGATAAAAGAGATAGAATACTATGAAGCATCATCAGCACAAAAGAGAATGTATATACTTCAACAATTTGACAAAGAAAGTACAGCATATAACATGCCTATGGTATTGGAGCTTGAGGGTAAAATTGATAAGAATAAGATAGAAGAAACCTTCAAAGAGCTAAGCAAAAGACATGAGGCACTAAAGACCTACTTTGAAACAATAGATGGAGAAATAGTACAAAAGATACAAAGTGACGGTAAGTTTAAATTAGAGCAAAGAAAAGGTAATATAGAAAATGCGGTAAGGAGATTTATTAAGCCATTTGAACTTGAAAAAGCACCGTTATTCAGAGCTGAGCTCGTGGAAGATAAAGAAAAGGTATACTTATTAGTGGATATGCATCACATAGTATCAGATGGAGTATCAATGAGCATAATAACAAATGAATTTACTCAGCTTTATAATGGGAAAATTTTAAAACCATTAAAATTACAATATAAGGATTTTGCAGAGTGGCAAAACAAGTTTTTGAAAACAGAAGAGATGAAAAAGCAGGAAGAATACTGGATAANNTATGAAAGACCGGTAGTGCAAAGCTTTGATGGAGACAGTGTACGCTTTGAGATTAGTGAAGAAATAACATCAAAACTAAGAAAACTGACAAGAGAAACAGGAACAACAATGCATATGGCGATATTATCAGTATTTAATGTACTACTGTCAAAATACAGCGG
>DGYI01000011.1:26108-75358 GCA_002396645.1 Firmicutes bacterium UBA5010 | reverse complement strand
ATAGGTTTGTCATTGGTCTGAGTGAACTATGTTCACTCTATGGAAGAATCGTTCCGATTCTTCATTTATAACATAGGAAAGTTAACTTTCCTATGTTATAAAAAGGTATTAAAACATGTTTATATAGTCAAATTTGTTTTAATACCTTAATTTTCATGTGGATTATTGCCTTTTTTATTCTTCCGTAATTTCTATTTTTTTATTTTTACTTGATATTTTGTTATCTGAGAATAAATCCTTATAAAATAGTTTTACAAATATTACAATATTAACTGCTAAACATATAATCTCCGATACTGAAGCAGAAAGCCATATTCCTGTACTGCCGAAGGCACTTGCCATAACAAGCAAGGATATGGAAATAACTACAAACCCTCTTCCCAAAGATATAATCATAGCATATTTTGGTCTTTCAAGAGCAGAATAAAATCCTGACAAAATTATATTAAATCCCAAAATTAAAAATGCAGAAGCATATATCCTCAATGATTTTACCGAATAGCTTAACAGTTCTACTTCCTGTGCATCTATAAACACTCTGATTATCGGTTGTGCAAATATTATACACAATAAATATATAATTAATGATAATACCCCCACAGTTTTTACAGCCAGCTTAAAATAATAAGTAAAGGATATTTTATCACCCTTTCCGTAATTATAGCTTACAAGCGGCTGTATTCCTTGTGATATGGCAATCATAGTCATAATTACAAAAGTATTTACATATGAAATAACAGTATAAGTAACTACACCTATATCACCTATTAACGAAAGTATCATTCTGTTAAACATAAAAATTATTATACCTGTTGACAGCTCTGTGGTAAAGTCCGGAATACCTACTAAAAATGTCCTTTTTACAGCAGAAAAATTTATCTTAAACTTTACGAATTTAAGATTTGATTTCTGGGTTAAAAAGTGAATAAGTAATATAGATGCTGAAAGCATTTGTGCTATTCCGGTCGCATATGCCGCACCCTTTACACCAAAATTAAACTTTATTACAAAAGCATAGTCAAGAATCAGATTACAAGCTGCTGCTATCGAAACAGCTACAGTTGCAAGTCTTGGAACACCATCAGTCTTAACCAAAACCTCCATGTAATAAGACATCATCGGGAAACAGCTGAATAACAATATTATTGTTAAATATTCTTTAACATAGACCGCAGTATGCTTTGTAGCTCCCAAAAAACTTATAATTTTGTCTATATTAAGAATTGCCGCAACAATAAATACAGCTCATGTGGCAAATAATATTGCCATATTCATTGTAAAAGTTTCTCTTGCTTTTTTCAGGTTTCCCTCACCAAGGAAGATAGATATTACAGTTGAAGTTCCGATAGAAAACAGTATTGAAACAGCAAATATCATATTTATAACAGGCATTGATAAATTTACCGCTGCCAAAGCGTATTCACCAACACCCTTAGCAACAAATATACCGTCTGCCATGGTGTATAAAGAATACACCCACATCGCTATTACTGAAGGCACCACATACTTAAAAAAAGTCTTTTTCATTGATATCACCTCTGTTTTCAATTATAAGCCATGTTATGGTGCTCTTGTCAAGCTCTTTGGCAAAATGTTTCTTTTCAAAACTTTTTAATTTATAAACATTATTTAATTATAAAAACTTTCCAATTTCTTCTTTTGTTGCCTTCATTCTTAGAAATGATTTTCTCATTAAATCTATAGGTATAACAATAAATGCAAACAAAAATGCTATTCTGAATTCAGAAAAATTCAAGCCATAAGCTCTGAATACCGCTCCGCCGTTATATATTAAAAAGCTCTGAGTCACAAATACCATTGTCATTATAATAACAAATGCCTTATTTCTCGTTATATGAGACAGAAGATTCAATCTTTGAGTTCTTGCATTCAGACTGTTAAATACGGCAGAAAACATGAAAAATGCAAAGAATCCCGTGAGCAGATATCTATCATCAGGTGCTGCTCTGAACAAATCCCTGACAGAAGGAAACTTCAAAAATGCAATACTCATAATTGTAGTATACATTCCCGTAAAAAATATTTGACTTGCCATATATTTATTTATAATTTTTTCGTCACGTTTCTTAGGGCTTTCATCCATATACTCAGGCAAAGGTGCTTCTCCTGCAAAAGCAAGACCCGCCAATGTATCCATAACCATGTTTATCCATAGCATCTGAACAACAGTTATAGGTGCCTCTATTCCTATAAATTGTCCTATAACAGATATCCCGACCGCACATACATTTATGGACAGCTGAAATATTATAAATTTTCTTATACTTTTAAATATTGTTCTTCCATACAATATAGCTTTTATTATTGATAAAAAATTATCATCCAATATAATTATATCACTCGCTTCTTTTGCAATTTCGGTACCGCTTCCCATAGCAAAACCGACATCAGCTTTTTTTAAAGCCGGTGCATCATTTACGCCATCTCCCGTCATACCGACTACAAAATCCAAATCCTGAGACAATCTGACTAATCTGCTCTTATCACTCGGCAAGGCACGAGCAACCACCTTTAACGAAGGCAAAATTTCTTTTACTTTTTCGTCGCTCATTTTATTTAATTCCTCTGAGCTCATAATGCTATTTTTATCCTTTTCTCCTATAAGTCCAAGCTCAGAGGCAACTGCATGTGCTGTATCCTTAGCATCACCCGTTATCATTATAACCTGCACTCCTGCTTTTTTCGCCATATCTATACTATCTCTGACATTTGCTCTGATCTCATCCTTAATCGCAACTACTCCTACTAATGACAATTCGGAAAATTTTTGTCCTTCTTTTATATGAGTATCGCAAGTAGCTAAAACTAAAACTCTTATTCCTTTAGAAGATAAATCTTTTATTCTGTTATTAATTATAAAAATATCTTTAAATTCCCTTTTATTTCCTTTAGAATCATAATATTTAGTACAATAAGGCAATATTTTTTCCGGAGCACCTTTTATAAGTGATAAATTCATATCTCCCGAAATGTTAGTTACGGCATATTTATTCTCGCTTTTAAAAGCTATACTGCTTACCTTTTTTATATTAAGATTATCTAAAGGATGCTTCATTGCAAATTCAAAAATTGCCTTATCGGTTGAATTTCCTCCCACTATAAGCTGTTTGTCTCCTTCATGTCCTATTTGTGCACTGTTATTAAAAACAGATGATATGTAAAATACTTTCCAAAGCCCGCTGTTTTGCTTTAACAAATATGAGCTGTCAAATTCGCTGTTATCGCCTGTTATAAAGCTGTTTAATCTAAGCTGTCCCGTGGTCAATGTCCCTGTTTTGTCAGTAAATAATATACTTATACTTCCCGCAGTTTCTATACCTACCAGCTTTCTTACCAAAACATTATCCTTTATCATCCTTTTCATGTTTGAAGATAAAACAACAGTAATCATAAGAGGAAGGCCCTCAGGAACAGCAACGACTATTACAGTTACAGCAAAAATAACTGCTCTTAAAATATCTTTTATAAGAATATACGGGGTAAATATATACTGCAATATACTGTTTACATCAAAGCCGTTTTCAAGAACTATTGAATTAAACAAAGTTGCAAAAAACACAAGCACAGCACCAAGATATCCAAATCTGCTTATTGTAGCAGCTAAATCAGATAACCTCCTTTTTAGCGGGCTGTCCTGCTTTTCTTCTTGAAGTTCTTTCGCTAAATTGCCGTAAAAGGTATTATCACCGACAGATTCAACTAATAAAATCCCCTCTCCCTGACAGACAATGCTTCCGCTAAACAGCATGTGGGGATTTGACAGGCTTTTTCCGCTCATATTTGCAATTGCTGCACTTGAAACAGGTGTTTTATGCACTTCTTCAGATTCACCGTTTAATGCTGATTGATCTATATCAACGTATCCGCTTATCAAAACACCATCAGCCGGAATCTTATCTCCGGGCTGAAGTTCTATCCAGTCGCCGACAACTATTTCCTCAACGGATAATTCAGTCAAATCATTATTTCTCCAAACCTTACATTTGAGTTTTTTCGCATCTTCAATCAGCCTTTCAAATGCAAGCTGGCTTCCATACTCGGAAATTGTTGATACGAAGGTAGCCAAAATTATAGAAACTGCAATTCCTATTGATTCAAACCAATTAAAATTCTTAATGAAAATAATAACATTTAAAAACAGTGCGACCAAGAGAATCTTAATGGTAGGGTCTCCAAAGCTTTCAAGATATTGCTTAAAAAAAGATTTGTTTTTTTTCTTTGTAATTTGATTAGTTCCATATTTTAGCCTTGATTTTTTAACTTCTTCATCATTTAGACCATTAAATTTTTTTATCTGTTTTATTTCAATAGACATTTTCCCCTCCGCATGGTCTTGGACCAGGTCCAAGACATTTTAATATACTTGTATATATAAGTTAAAATTAAACTTATATAAAAATATATGAGACAAGTATAAAAGTTAGAATAAAAATTTATTTCCGTATAAAATACACTTTATGTTTTAGCAAGCTCTTAGTATAATATATAAAAGATAAATTTAAACAAAGGATGTACTTAAAAAATGAAAAAAAATATTGTCGCGGTTGCGCTAAGCGGCGGTGTAGACAGTGCCGCAAGTGCATATATATTAAAAACGCAAGGCTACGAGGTGTTTGGCATAACAATGAAGCTTTTCGAAAATCAAAACTGTGAAGATGCCGTAAAAGTTGCCGAAGCACTTGAAATAAAACATTATATAATTGATTTTTCTGAATACTTTGAAAACGAAGTTATCAATAAATTTATAGATATATATTTAGACGGATTTACTCCTAATCCCTGTATTTTATGTAATATAAACGTAAAATACGGCCTTCTTTTAGATGAGGCTCTAAAACTTGGTGCTGATTATATGGCGTTAGGACACTATGCCAAAATAGAATCTTGTAAAGAAAAAAACATATATAAGCTTTTAAGACCACAAGCAAGCAGAAAAGATCAGTCATATTATCTGTATCACTTAACACAGGATAAGCTAAAGCATATTTTATTGCCTTTAAACAACTTCAAAGACAAAGATACCGTAAGAACTCATATATCAGAAATTATACCCTTTGTTTCTAAAAAAAAGGACAGCACGGATATTTGCTTCACAGAGGGAAAATCTTTGTTTAATTATATAAAAACCAAGCGCAATATCATAAACTGCAAAGGAAATTTTATAGATAGAAACGGAAAATTTTTAGGAAAGCACAAGGGAATTTTCAACTATACGATAGGCCAAAAAAGAGGATTGGAGCTTAATACCGAAAAAAATTATTATGTTTTGGAAATCAAGGCAAAAACAAATGAAATAGTTCTGACGGACAATGAACAGGATTTATATAAAGAGATAATATATGTAAGTGACATAAATTATATTGATAGTAATAATTACAAAAAGGAAAAAATAAATGCTCAAGTGAAGCTATGCCAATGGGGATATCTTATCCCTTGCGAAATAACAAATCAAAGCGGGGATTGTGCTATAGTAAAATTCAATAAGCCTGAACGAGCTCCGGCAATAGGACAGGCAGCAGTTTTTTACGATAATGATGAGGTTCTAGGCGGCGGAATAATAAAATGCAGTCCATAGGATAAACTGCATTTTATTATTTTTTTAATTAATTAATTTTGAAAACAATTATACTTTAAAATATAGGTAAAACTTCAAAGCCTTTAACTAACCAGTTAGTTGAGTATTTTATTGTCATTCCTTTTAAAGCTTCTGTTAAATCCTCGGACACTACTATATCTGCTCCGTCAACATTATATATTTTATCCTCATTTTCTTGTTTCTCCGAAACAACTCCAATTTTGGCTCCACATCAGGAATATCCTGTTATCTTTACCTTTACCGGAACACCGTTTTTATTGTGTTCAAGTATCTTTTCTTTTGCTTTATCTGTCAAATTTATTATCATATAAATACACCTCTTCTTAATATTTTTATTTAATTTTAATTTATTATACAAAAATATACAGTTTAATTCGGTGATATTGTCACCTTAACTACTATCTCACGATATTGTTAAATCAAATGCGGCAAAGTTTTATACTGTGATTGCTAAATTCAGGATTTTATAATATAATATATAAAATAGTAAAAGTAGCAGTATAGATATTGTTTTAAACTATGGAGGTGTTTATGTTAGACAATATAATTGATATAGAACTTCTAAAGAAAAATCTGCCGTTTTGGGATAAAATAAGCAATGAAGAGAGAAAATTAACTCTTGATAATGCAATTATACTTAAGTACAAAAAATCTAATATTGTATATAGTGACGATGCGGATTGCAAAGGTTTGGCAATTGTTAAAAGCGGAAATTTACGAGCCTATATGCTATCAGAGTCCGGAAAAGAAATCACATTATACAGACTGTTTGAAAATGATTGCTGTATAATGACAGCTTCATGCTTATTGAAAAACATTACCTTTGATATGATAATTGAAGCGGAAAGAGACTGTGAAATAATTTTAGTACCGTCTGTGACATACGAAAGGCTCAGCAGTTCAAATCTTCTTATTCAGGATTTTACTAATCAATTAATTTCATCAAGGTTCTCCGATGTAATGTGGATAATGGAGCAAGTTGTTTTTATGAGCTTTGATAAGCGACTGGCAATATTTTTATTAGAGCAGTCTGCTATTGAGGATTCCGATACAATAACCATGACTCATGATACCATAGCAAAAAATCTCGGCAGTGCCAGAGAAGTAGTAACAAGAATGTTAAAATATTTTCAAAATTCAGACTTAGTTTATGTATCAAGGGGAAATATAGAAATAAAGGACAGAAAGAAATTAATGGGACTTACACAATAATAAGCTCATTACAGGGATAAAATATTTTTAAATAACAATGATAATTACGGCATAATATGCAATGATTATTATAAGCGTTGCATATTGTATTTTATTATTGAATAATCTATAATATATACATATCCTCTATTTTGCAAGAGTCTCTGCATTCAGCGGTAAATTTATGCAAAACAGGGATATATAATTCTAACTAGCGGAGGCTGTTTAATGGAAAGCATTTTATTTATTATCAAATCTATAATTTTAGGTATTGTAGAAGGTATAACCGAATTTTTGCCGGTATCTTCAACAGGTCATCTTATTATATTCCAAAATCTTTTGAACTTTACAAGCACAAGCGAAAGATACGTTGAAATGTATACATACGTAATTCAATTAGGCGCAATTCTTGCGGTATTTGTATTATATTTTAAAAAAATCATGAGTACTCTAAAGAACTTCTTTCCGAAAAAAGTAGGTTACGAAAACTCCGGTTTTAAATTCTGGTTTATGATATTTATAGCCTGTATACCCGGAGGTGTTATCGGCATATTATTAGATGATTTAGCTGATAAATATCTCTTTAATTATGTTACGGTTGCTATTACACTATTCCTTGGTGCTATTTGGATGATATATGCTGAAAAAAAATTCAGACCTAACAAATTAGCCTCAAAAAAATTGAATGTATCTGCTAAACAGGCTTTAATTATAGGAGCATTTCAATGTCTGGCAATAATACCGGGAATGTCAAGATCCGCATCTACAATTATAGGTGGATGGATAGCTGGTTTATCAACTGTAGCAGCAGCAGAATTTTCATTTTTCTTAGCTATGCCCGTAATGTTCGGCATGAGCTTTCTGAAAATCATAAAAATCGGAGGCTTATCAACATTGGCAGGAATTGAAATCCTTTCACTGGCAGTTGGATTTATCATGTCATTTATAGTTGCTATAATGGTTATAAATAAATTCATATCATATTTAAAGAAAAAGCCTATGAGAATATTTGCAGTATATAGAATGATATTCTCTGTTGTAGTTATAATAGCCGGATTATTAGGAGTATTCAAATAGAAAGCTTAACCGCACAGATAAACAGAAATTTCAAATAACGAGGGAGGAATTTTTGTGCTGATAATTGATTGGCTATTAGAGGGAGATATTGTAATTCAGCATTTGACAAATAAGTATTTGCTTGACTGCACGTTTGACCACAACAACAGAGGATATATCTCTCAATATTTAGATTTATACGATACCGTAATGCATGAATGGGGCGGTAGTATTTACTCAAACAAATGGATATCAAGTACCTACACATTGTTGGAATTAAAGTATATGGATATGCATTCTGATAATCCGTATTATCAGAATGCAACGAAAAAAGTATTGAATGATCTTTGGCAGAATCATGGCAAAGTTTCAAAAGTCAGATATCAGGATATGTGCATGTCAGCAATGCTTCTAAGCCTTGTGTGTTATGGAAAAATCTATGATTTGAGAACAAATGAAATTGTGGATTACATTTTAAAGCATCAAATGAATGATGGCGGATGGAATTGTGCATGGGATTCAATTCATAACCGTTCTTTGGTTGCTTCTGTACATACGACCATTTCTGTATTGGAGGCACTTGCGGATTACAAAAAATATGGGTACGATTATCGATTGACTGAAATAGAACAGCAGGTTGCTTTGGGACAAGAATATTTGTTGAAGCGAAACCTGTTCAAATCTTTGAAAAGCGGTGAAGCTATTCATCAGGATATGATTAGCTTCCATTATCCTTTCCGCTGGAAATATGACTGTTTTCGTGCCTTAGAATATTTTGTTCACATTGGACATCCCTATGACAGCCGAATGCAGGATGCGTTAAACCTAGTGAAAACTGCATTGAAAAAAGGTTATATCAATCGTGGAAAGAGTTATTCGGGCAAAATTCATTTTCCTCTTGAATCAGGTATAAAAGGAAGATTTAATACATATAGAGCTTTGCTCATTCTAAAGCATTTTGATAACGAAGCTTATCAGGAAGTCATCAATACAGATTTCATATACAAATAGACTGATAATCAGATTTAATGTAAAAGCATAACAATATAAGAGGTGAAAAAATGGATAAATTTCTTATTGTCGATGGACATAATTTACTTTTCCAAATGTTTTATGGTATGCCGTCACGCATCACCAATAAAGATGGTAAGGCAATACAAGGAACACTCGGATTTGTAGGTGCATTACTAAAAATCATTCGCATGACAGAACCATCACACCTCATTGTACTATTTGACGGCGAACACGAAAATGATCGTACAAATCTTGACCCTCAATATAAGGCAAACCGCAGCGATGATTTGCGAATGAGTGAAGAAAACAACCCCTTTTCTCAACTGCCGGATATTTACGATGCACTTGATTTTCTGGGAATTAAACACATAGAAGCATCCGAGTTTGAGGCAGATGACGTAATAGCTTCCTACTCTCTTTCTTATGGAAAAGATATGAAAATTATAATATCATCTTTTGATAGCGACTTTTTTCAGTTGATAGATGATAATATATCTGTTTTACGATATCGTGGAGATAAAACTGTATTATGTGACCTTGAATATATACAAAATAAATATGGTATTGTACCAAAACAATATGTCGACTTCAAATCGTTGACTGGTGATAACGCGGACAATATTAAAGGTGCGGACAAAATCGGACCAAAAACCGCGTCACAGCTTCTATGTGAATTCGGAACAATTGATAATATAATAGAAAATGCCGAGAAAATCAAAAAACCATCAATTCAAGATTCAATCGTGCGAAATGTTGAGCGATTAAAAACAAACCAAAAACTGATTCATCTTGATAACAAAGCAAAACCACCGTTTTATATAGATGAACTTTTTTATTCTTATAATGGAATAACAACAAACCATGTTCTATCAGGAATTGGAATAAAATAAAATATAATTTTACAAAAAAAAGGCACTTCAACGAGTGCCTTTTTATATTTATATTGGATTTTCAATTTTTTGGTACAATTAAACTGTAATCTTTATGACTAACCAAGTATAACATTATTTTATAATAAATACAATAAAAAAATTTTTTTATTTCTTCTTGACATTTTTTATCATTATGATATCATAATAGTATCAAATATATATTAAATAATTCTATGGAGGCGAGTATGGAAGAAAAAAAGTTACATATTGAGGAAAAAATAATAAAGGGCAGAAATGGTTTGACATTTTTAGTTCTAAACACTGTTTTAATAATATTTTGTGTGTTTTTATTTATATTTGGAATTATCCTCGCAGAAAAAGGCTCAGCTCTTGGAGTGGTATTTATTGTTCTTGGTGCTTTGTACGCATTTGTCATAGGTCCTATTCAATATGCAGGATTAAAGATAATTAAGCCTAACGAGGCTCTGGTCTTAACTTTATTTGGAAAATACTACGGCACGTTAAAAAAAGAAGGATTTTTTCACGTACACCCATTTGCTACAGCATTTAATCCTACAAAACCATCACTCATGGCTCAATCTTTAACCAGTGGTCAAATTGTTACATCCTCAAACTCACAACCAAAATCAGAGAGTCCCAAAATCAGAGATAGTGCGTCAGGCAAATGTGTTTCTTTAAAGGTTATGACTCTAAATAACAACAAGCAAAAGGTTAATGATAAGCTTGGTAATCCGATTGAAATTGGTGTAGTAGTAATTTGGAAGGTTGTCAATTCAGTCAAGGCGGTTTTCAATGTAGATAATTATATGGAATTTTTATCAATTCAGGCTGATTCAGCTCTAAGAAACATCGTAAGACTATACCCTTATGATATTTCAAACGATGATGATACTTCAGATGAGCTATCTTTAAGAGGAAGCAGTCAGGAAGTTGCTCTTAAGCTGCAAAAGGAACTTCAGGAAAAGGTAGAGGTAGCGGGAATTGAAATAATTGAAACAAGAATAACTCATCTGGCTTATGCTCCTGAAATAGCGGCTGCAATGCTTCAAAGACAACAAGCAAGTGCGGTTATAGATGCTCGTAAGCTTATCGTTGAAGGTGCAGTCGGAATGGTGGAAATGGCACTAAATCAATTGAGTGAAAATAATATCGTTCAATTAGACGACGAAAGGCGTGCTGCTATGGTTAGCAATCTCTTAGTAGTTCTTTGCGGAAATAAGGATGCACAACCGATAGTAAACAGCGGATCAATATACTAAAACAACTAATATGAGTAATCAAGAAAAACAAAAGAAGCAAATATTATTAAGACTGTCTCCAACCTTATACGAGCAATTAGTCAAATATGCAGAAGAAGATTTTCGCTCAATAAACGGTCAAATTGAATATCTTCTGACTGAAAGTGTAAAAAAGAAGTATGGAAATAAAAAAGGGATATCTCAAGAATAATTCTTGGGATATCCCTTTAGTTTTATCATCTTTTTAAACAGATGCCGGTACAATGAGTTCCTACATATTGTCCGTTTTCTGCAACAATCTGTCCGGATTTTATTGTCATGATGGGCCATCCCTTTAAAGTTCTGCCTTCATAGATTGAAAAATCGGAGCGCGACATCAAATCACTTGCATGCACCTGCTTCTCCATATTCATATCCAACAATACAATGTCCGCATCGCTTCCCGGCAATAATGTACCTTTTCTTGGGTAAACTCCAAAGACTTCTGCCGGACGTTTTGTCAAAGCAGAAATTAACTTTTCTATAGACAATCCTCTGACTATAATCCCCTCATGAAGCAATACAGGTAAATGTGTCCCCAATGCAGGATAGCCTGCCATAGCATTCCACAATGTACCATTTGAATTTTTTTCACTTAATGTTTGTGTTACATTATCCGTTCCTATACAATCTACAGTGCCATTTTTAACAGCTCTCCAAAGCTCTTCAACATCTTCTGAATCTCTGAAAGGAGGTTCCATTTTTAAAAGATTCCGATCTCGGTCGAAATTATACATATCCCTTGATATCGATAGATACGGGCTTGTTGTTTCTACATGTACATATGGATTTTTTCGCTTAATCCTCTCCAGTCTTTGAATTGCTTCCTGTGATGATATATGAACAAAATAAACATCTACTTCACATTTTTCAGCCAGATATGATAATCGAATTACCGCCTCTTCCTCCGCTATCTCAGGATGAGTTCTTGTCCAATCATAAATTTTGGCTTCATCTCCCAGGTCTTCCTTTACCTTGTTATACGACCTTTTGATTATATCACGATTCTCAGCATGTGCACAGATTAAGCATTTTTTGCCGCTCTTCTTTATTTCGTCCATTACGTCCAATATAAATCCATCATCTACATCAGAAATCATACCCGGAATACCGTTTAAGTACAGTTTAAACGAAGACACTCCCAACTTATGCACATAGTCATAAATTTGCTCTCTTTGAGTTTTATTGCCGATTACCAAATGTGGAATTATGTCTGTATGAGAATTTTGCTCAACCGAATTGTTAATCTCGAAGAATTTATCAAGATGAGGCTCTTGTCCTCCAAAATAGCAGCCTAGACTTGTTACACCGCCTATAATTGCTGATTTTGTCTCGGTTGCCAATTCATGCTCCAAATCTGCAAACAAACCCAAATGAACATGAGGATCGATAATTCCGGGAATGACATATTTACCTTGAGCATTTACCGTTCTTTTTGCATTAACATTTAATTTACCCAAACAAAGTATTTTACCATCTTTAATATGTAAGTCACTTTCTAATACCCCGTGATCAGGCAAAACAATTTTCCCGCCTATTACAGATATATCCGAGTCCTGGCAAAATCTATCCGCGCTTGGAGCAGATAAAGAATCCAATTTATTTTGGATATTCATAAGTATTTCTCTGTCACTAATTGCCGTTTCTTTTGTTGGAGCAGTTATCCTTTGCAGATTGCTTATATATTGAGCAAAAATATCTTGTGCCATATACGTTTACCTTCCTTCTATTTTTGCTATAGCCTCCATAGCCACATCCCTTGCTGCTCGAACCTCAGATTCCGTTCCCGAAATATACATTCTGCCATATTTTCCAACAGGATCAAACGTTATAATTTTTACATCCGAGCTTTTCTCCGCCTCATTAACCGCAATTGAAATATAAGCCGCAGGCTCAACCTCCATGATAAACAGACTTTCTCCCGGTACTAAAATTGACCCTAATCTTCCGTCTCTGTTAATCATCTGAGCTTGATAAGCATCAATATTTGATATTATCTGTTCAGATACCACTATTGGCTTTTGTCTTTGCGTCAATGACAGACCGCATGCTTCCAAAACTGCTTCCCCTGCTTGCTTTACATCCTCCGGAGAAAAAGAATGCAATTCTATTTCTCCATATTCACGTTCTACAATTTGAAACCCCGGCTTTGCATTAGTTTTTTTCAAAGCCTCATTCATCAAAGAATAAACAGCGCTTCCCGGAGCCATTTCTATGTAAAGCTGGGACATACCCGCTAAAGGTACATCCCCCTTAACAACCGTTCCGGTTATAGCTGCATATTGAGGCTGCATATTATCAACGAGTACAAAGGTCCTAAGATTTAACGTATCTTTCATACTTCACCTCACTTAACAGTCTGATTATTTTAAAAGTTCATAAATATTCTCGTTTGGTCTGGCAATAACATGTGCAGAAATAACTTCTCCAACTTTTTGAGCTGCACAAACACCTGCGTCTACAGCAGCTTTAACCGCTCCGACATCACCCTCAATTACCACTGTCACAAGACCTGCTCCAATAGCCTTTTTACCGACGATTTCAATATTTGCTGCCTTTAGCATAGCATCAGCCGCTTCTATAGCTGCAACCAAGCCTTTTGTTTCTATAAAACCTTTTGAAGTCATATTTTTACCTCCACTTATTTTTAATAATATTGTTATGAGTTATAATCATATGTGTCAACTATTCCAACGATTGCCATATCCGTTGGACTTGATGGATTTCCAATTGTATTTCTCGCTCCCGATCCGGTTGTGACCAAAACTACCTCACCTACACTGCAACCGATTGTATCTACCGCAACAATCAGATCTCCTATCTTTTTTCCTGTTTTATCCAATCTTTGCAAAAGCATAAGACTAGATCCGCCAAGCTGTGAATTTTTAATTGTTGAAACGCATTTTCCGCATACTTTACAAATAAGCATAATTACCTCCACAGTCTCAAATCTTTAAGCTTCTGTTTACCTTTCATCAAGGATTGCTTTTATCATATCTAAAGCATAGTCTATTTCTTCAGGCTTAGTATAGAAGTGAGGTGCAATTCTTATTACATCACCACGTCCGGATCCGATAACATTTCTTTCACGAAGTAATTTTTCCATAGTATGAGAATCGACCTTATGGCTACATACAATTGCTGTAGTACCTCCTTTTTTACTTACATCAAATGGGCTTATCGTCGTCAATCCTCTATCCAGGCAACCTTGTAGTGCCCTTGCACTTAACATATCGATACGATCCTTAATTCTGGCAGGACCTACCTCATTAATGATTTCCATACCGGCTTTAACCGCATATGATGTCAGCACAGGAGGAGTTCCTGTATCAAATCTGCTTGCCGTATTAGACCAATCGTTATATCTTGTTTGAAACAAGAATGGATTTGATTGTCCAAACCAACCTGTAACTGAAGGTTTTAATGAAGATATTAAATCTTTATTTACATACATGAAAGCAACGCCCGGCACTCCGAATAAGTACTTCAAGCATCCTGAAACAAAAATATCTATTTTCATTTTCTTAACATCAACCGGATCAGTTCCTAATGATTGATAAGCATCGACTAAAATCAAAGAGCCTTTCTTATGTGCTATATCAGTTATTGCTTGTATGTCCTGCTTAAATCCATTTAAGTAATATACCTGAGTGATTGATGTCAGCAGTGTGTTTTCATCTATATGCTTCTCGTATTCACTTATATCAATTTGATGATTCTCATTTACAGGTATAAAATCAACCAAGGCACCATGTCTCTGATTTGCCAGCCATACATGGTCAACTGTCGGGAATTCCGCATCAGTCACAACAATCTTCTTTCTTTTTCCTGTATAATCCAATGAATTGGCAATTGAGCTTACTAAATCAGAAACTGATGCAGCTATTGCAATTTCCTCGGGTTCTGCATTAATTAATTTAGCAAATTCAGCCTTCGCTAAATCAACCTCATGACACCAAGTATCCCAATCCATACCAACTCCGCCCCAGTTGTCCAAATAACGATCAATAGAAGCTAAAACTCTCTTAGATTGTGCACTTTGCGAGCAGTTTCCCAAGTGTGCTACATTTTTTAGAATCGGAAACTCCTCTCTCCATCTGTCTACCTCGCTCTCTGAAATCAATCCTTGATAAGGAAGTGCTTTAATTTCACGAGATAAAGGCTTAGCTATTGCAGGCGCTTTTGGCGCAGCAATTACGTTATTAACCGGAGCTTGTACAGGTGCGGGAGCTATAATCTGTGTTGATACAACCTCGTCTTTAAAGACAAAAGTTATACCTTTTTTTGCGGCTTCTTCTTTAGCGATAGAAGTAATAACATCATTTTTATCAATAACAATTTTACTTTCTCCGCGTGCTGCAAAATAAGCCACATCTTGTGCAGTATAAAATTTTCTCACTTCAATTTACTCCTCTCTTATGTTACCTTTTATTTTACTTTATTATCTTATTTGTCTTCGAAAAATAGTGTTAATACACTTTCGCTCATTCTTGGAATAACGTGAGATGAAACAACCTGTCCAACTCTTTGTGCAGCCTCGGTTCCTGCATCTACAGCCGCCTTGACGGCTCCTACATCACCTTTTATTACTGTAGTTACATAGCCTCCGCCAATTTGCTCTTGTGCAACAACCTCAATATTTGCTGCCTTAATCATCGCGTCAGCAGCTTCTATGCTTCCGACAAATCCGATAGTTTCTACAAAACCATATGAATTCATAATTTGACCTCCTAAGTCTATAATCTAATTAAATACCTAAATTTATTCAACTTTATTAACAGGTTCACCGTCTTTACCTTCATATTTACGTCCCCAGCCTACAAGTACAGAGAATACTAAAACAACAAACAAGAATACACTGTGCAATGTAGCGTAAGACATAGAAATCGGATTGATTTTCTCAATAAAGCTATAATCGGCCATTAAACCATCTATAATTGTTATAACGATAAATACGAAAGAACTGGTGAATGGAATTAAAACAGGCAATGTACTTGCGAATCCATCAAGCATATTTGCTCTTCTATAAGGATGCAACTTTTTATCCTGCCCTATTTCATCAGCTATAGGACCATACATTATAATTGCAGGACCGTTTGCAGCTCCAAGTGCTACACAGCATATCATCTGACCAAAGCCCATGATTAATTCTGAACCGATTACGGTTTGGTTTAATTTACTGTTTAATAATTTTTTAACTATTAAATCAAGCATTCCGCTCTCGCGTAATATACCCATGATACCTGCTACCATATAAAGATATCCTACTGTACCAAGCATGTTTTTGATACCATCAATAGCAAATCCCGACAATGCTCCATCTTGTACCGACAATATATCTGAAAAACTAAGTATTCCTGCAGCGATTCCTATAACAATCCCTGATCCTATTCCCCATGTAATCGCAGTAAATATATTTCTCTTATAGAATGCTACGAATAATAATATAACAACCGGAATCAGCATTATAAGTCCTTTAGGATTTATATTTGCTTCTAAAAGAGTACGTGCGGTTTCAGGATCCAAGCTGTTTCCGTTACCAAATATATAAAATCCTACGCAAGCAAGCAAACCACCTGCCAAAGCATATCTCAAACGGCTTCCTACAACCCCTGCTATATCTGCAGCACCTTCTTTTTTAGTATAATGCTGTGAAGAAGCTGAAGCGATAGTAGTATCTGATATAGGTCCTATGTTATCGCCAAATATAGCTCCTGATAGTATCGCTCCCGCTAAAAATAAAGGATTAGCACCTAATAATATCCCTGAAGGATATAAAATCGGGAATGCAGAGAACAAAGTCCCTATAGATGTTCCTGTAGCTGTTGCTATAATACTGGTTGCTACAAATGTGAATACAACAAACATACCGCCTGAAAGACCCATTAAGTCTCCCAGCCATACAAAACCCTGTGCAACTCCGCCTCTTGTCATCAGCTTTCCGAAAATACCAACAACCAATAAAATCAGGGCAAGTGTGTTCATAGTGTTGTCAGACATACCTGAAACTACCGAATCCCAATATTTACCCCAGTTTTTAGATAACAAGCTTCCTACAATAAGTGCCAGCGCACCACCCATACACAATGCTTCCATTTCAAAAACTTTAAATACTACAAAGAATAATACACAAAATACAACGAAAACAAGCAACGGGATAAGCGACATCCAAATTCCGCCTCTAAATTCTAATCTTTCTTTTACTTCATTATTTACATTAGTGCTCATTATTGTCCTCCTAATTATAATACTTTATATACTTGTATTTTTTAATACTTTTAAATTTCAGTTAAAGTAAAATCTTTTTATGTCAGACATTGATTTATATATTGCTTATTGACTTAATCCTTTTTGAACAATTCCGACTCCACGTCCATACTCAACAGGAACGCCGCATTTGCCCATAGCTCTTTCAATAGCCGCTATTACAGAGACTAAATCATGATGATCTATATTTCCCATATGACCTAATCTGAACATTCTGCCTGCATATGCCGCTAAGCCGCCTGCAACTTGAACACCTTCTTCTGCCAAAACTTTTCTGAATTGTGCATCATCAACTCCATCAGGATAAATAATATTTGACAATGTACAAGCTCTGTGATCTTTATTCGCCAAAATTCTAAATCCTAAAACTTCAAGAGCTTCCTGCATATAAGATGCATATTTTGCATGTCTTTGGTAACGATTTTCCAATCCTTCTTCTTTAATAATGCGAACAGATTCTTTTAATGCCCAAACTAAATTTATAGCCGGAGTTGCAAAATATTTTGAAGGGTCATGCATAATAGGAATCCATTTTTCAAAATCAACATAATATTCCGGTATATCACCTAAGCTTTTACGTCTTTCTACTGCCTTTGGATTTGCCCATAGCATCATTAATCCCGGTGATACTCCAAAAGCTTTTTGGCTTCCTGTAAACAATATGTCTATGCCCATCTTATCTAGAGATTCAGCAACACCGCTTGTAGCGCAAACACCGTCTACTATATAAACAGTATTTGGAAAATCCTTCATTACTGTACCGATTTCTTCAATAGGTGCACAAACACCTGTTGCGGTATCTACATGTGTTACAGTAATAGCAGCATAATCTTTCTTTTCAAGCTGAGCTCTTATTTCCTCAACAGGGACAATTTCTCCCCATTCTGATGCCAGCACATCTGCATTTAAGCCTTTTCTCTTACAGATATCAATAAATCTGTCTCCGAAAAATCCATGCGATACAATTAAAACATTGTCACCACGTTTGGTTGTATTTGCAATTGCCATTTCCATTGCCATGGTTCCTGTTCCTGCAAGCACAAAGCTTTCTCCGCTGCAGTCAAACATTTCTTTTAAGTCTGAGACAAGCTCTTTGTAGTCCTTAACAAATTCAGGATCTCCAAATGCTACAGTCTCTCTGCCCATCTCATCTTGAATACTTCTTGATACCGGTGTAGGACCGGGTATCATTAATAACTTTCTAGGCTTCATTTTTTTATACCTCCCATATTTTATTTAAGTTAATTTGCTAAAATGCAAATTTACCGTAATTACTTTCAATAGTTCTAATCATTTTGCCGACAGTATCAAGCACAGGAGTTTTAATACCATATCTCTGCGCCTCTTTTACCACTGCCTCATTCAATACAGCTATTTCTGTTTTTCTCATATTTTTAACATCTAATGCCATTGAAGGCACATGATGCATAACTGCATGGCTCACATTCATAACATATTCAAGACCTGCCTCCGGACTTATGTTTATACCCTTTGCAATAGCAACCGAAGATATTTCGGCAATGATTTCCTTAACCAGTTCAAAGGAAGCAGGTGTTTCCACCAATTGTCCTACCGTTAATCTTAATATTGCACACATTGTATTTTCTGTGCAATTGACCATAAGCTTTTTCCATATCTTCTCGTCAACCTCTTTTGTTATATGCGTTGCGAAACCCGCTTCATTCATCGTTTTTTCTAAAAGCAGAGCATTTTTATGCATATTTCCATCTACCGGCCAAAAGTAAGTATCAACAGACTCCTTTGTTGTCAGCTCTATGTGTCCCAAAGATTTTAAATCACTTGTATATGCTGTCAATCCATAGCCAACCTGTTCTTTTGGTACATGTTTTAGGATAACATCAGCTGCTCCTATACCGTTTTGCAAGGTAACTGTAAAAGTATCCGGGCCGATGCAATTCAACGCATCCTGTACTGCCGATTCCATAAAAGTAAACTTTGTGAAAAAGATAGCTGCGTCTACTATGCCTATTTCTTTTGGATTAGCTGTTGCTCTGGGATAAACAATTTCTTTTTCTTCGCCTTTTGTCATTATCAAACCGTTTTCATTTATGATATCAACCAGTGTCTGATTTACATCATAAAGACAAACATCTGCTATCTTGGATAAAATTCCTCCGAATAAGCAGCCCATAGCGCCTGAACCGATTATCGCAATTTTCATACTGCTAAACACCTCTTTATAATTTGTTATTCTCCGAAGCAGCAACTGCTTCGGAGAAATATTTGAAAATTTTTATATAATGATAATTTCAGGAGCAACTTTATGTATACGTGTAGCGCCTTTTTCATCAATAAAATAGTTATCATTTATGTAAACAGTCAATTCATCATTTGTGAAATAAGGGTGAAGTGAACAGTTCATATTAGCATGGATACGCATAGTTTCAATACCATAGGGATTCTCAGCCATAAATGCAGGTCTTTCGACAAGGTCATATCCTTGAGAATGACCGTAAAGTCTTCCCTCTTGACAATATCCTTTAGATGAAACAAACTCATTGTAACGCTTAACTATTTCAGTACTGTCATTACCCGGTATCAATAAATCAGCCGTTAATTGCTGAGCCTCACGCGCAACATCCCAAGCATCTACAATGGCTTTACAAGGCTCACCAAAGCTAAAGTTTCTCGCTGACTCACAATAATATCCGCCGGGTCCCGAAACTTCCATTAGAAGTACACCGTAATCTCCGGGCTGCATACGTCTGTTAGCATATTGGAACGTAGGCATTGCACATGGCCTGCCCTGAGGTGCTGTACCTAAAAACATCAGATGTTCTTCACTTCCTAAATTCATTAATAATTGAATCATTTCTGCACGAAGCTGATACTCATACATACCGGGTTTTGCTATACAAGGCAGAGCTGCCCAAACAGCGTCGTGTATTCTTGCTGTTTCTCTTATACACTCCATCTCTTCATCACTTTTAATTGCTTTTAACAAATCAAACTCATCAGTAACATCAACAAGCTCTAACTTAGGCAAAGATGTTTTAATTCTTGTAATCATTCCTGCGGTTATAAAAGCTGTATTAACAAATCCTAATCTTTTAACATTATGATTTTTCAAATAGTCTATAACCAGCTCAGCTTCCTTTACACCCATATAATTAAGTGTCGGAGCTGAAGCAAGATAATTGACTTTTTCAACTCCTCTTAATGCCCACTCAGGTATAGGAGTATCACAAGAACGAATCAAGGTCATTTGTCCATCTTTAGGGAATAAAACTGTCATATGATAGTTATTCTCTGCAGGTATATCTGTAAGCCAACGAACATAACCACCTAATGCCATATTGCTTCCTTGAGCCAAAATACAGTCAACATCTTTATCTGCCATTAATTTATTTGTAATTTCCCAACGGCGTTGTAATTCTGCCGCAGAAATAGGTCTTCTAATTAATCCGCTTTTCATTTACTCATCTCCTCTCTATTTAGCAATGTATAATATTCTCTTGAGTAGCATGTAATTTTTCAATGCCATTCTTAGTTATAATATATGTATTAGCGCATAAAGCACTCTTTCTTCCGGCACCTGTCAAGCTGATATTTACTGCTATATTCATATTTTCAGCTAATTTCATTGTCTCGCCCGGTTGAATACTTGGTCTTTCAACATGATCATAGCCTTGTGAATAAGCAAACAAACCGTCAACAGTATTATATCCAAAACTTTTCAGATATTTGTTATACTCTTCAAATATTGTCTCAGGATCTGCGCCCGGCTTAAGCATTGAAACTAATTTTCTCTCTGCTTCGATTGCAGCAGCCTTATCACTTAACATTTCACTATTTGCCTCACAGCCTACAGAAAATACTCTGCCTAATGTTGCAAACAATCCTCCCGGCCCTGCGGTAGATAGCTTAACATACAACATATCTCCTTTTTCAAGTACACGGTTTTGGAAAAAGCTTGGAAGAGGATTCAACTGCTCACCTTGCGGGCAAGATCCAATGTAAATAACCATTTCTTCTCCGCCGTGATCTGTAAGAACTTGCATTAACTTACTTCTAAGTTCATATTCACGAACACCCGGCTGAGCATAAGAAGCAACATAAGCCATTGCTTTATCTTGAATATTTGCGGTTTTTCTTAAAAATTCGATTTCATCATTACTTTTAACCGCTCTGATTTCATCAAACATATCTGAAACATCTATAATTTCCACTCCGTCAACATTTTCATTGATGTACTCATAATAATTATAGAAAAACATTTCCATTCCTGCTACACCGACTCTTCTAGCATTGTTCTCCTTAATCCAGCGCGCTGCCATTCTTCCTTCCCATGTCTTTGTAAAATTAAACGGTGAAAAATAAGGCTGAGCTGCCCACGGTTTCCCAATCCTCAAAAGATGAGACGGCGGATACAAGTCAAGCGGAGGACCTGAACATGCTATATAGCGTACATAGCCATCGCTTGGAAGTATAGATGATTGCGGATAATTGTTTTCAGCTGTTGTATCTGTCAGCCAGCGATTACATCCTCCCATATACTGAGTAATATTTTGAGCAATGATACAATCAATGCCATTAGCTTTCATTGCAGATTGCAATTTTTCAGTTCTGCGCTCAAGCTCTGCTGTCGGAATTGGAGATTTTAATCTCTCATGAAATACTTCTGCCATTTTTCTACTCCTTCTCTTTTTTTATTCTTTAATCATTTCTACGGGCATCGGAGCAGATACGGCTGCAAAAACCAAAGCTTTTGTTCCTGTCGCTCTTATTCCGTGAATTTCATTTTTTTCGGCCGGTATAACCATACCTTCTGAGATATGTACAGTTTTGTTATTTCCTAAATAGTAGTCGCCTTCACCTGAGACAATAATCCACACATCGTCTGTTTCAGGATGATAGTGTGCAGGGACCTCTTCCCCAACCGGTACATACCAAACAACTGCGTTTGTTCTCTCGTTTTGATAAAGCAAATATTTAGTAGCTGTTAAAGGCTTGTCTGTTATTACCTCTTCTATACTAAAAAAACGATTTTCCATTTACACACCTCCTTAGATAATATTTTAACAATATAAATCTATAAATTCTGTAAAACGTTTTACCATTTTAAATTTTATTTTAATCATCTCAAAATTTTATAGCTTATATTGAAAAAATCGTTGATAATATCATAAATGTTTATTAAAAACAAAAAAAGCCCATTTGGGCTTAATATATAAGATAAATGATTATAGCAACATATTTAAGTCATTATTCAAATAGCTTTTTAATTTTTCTAAATCAGAAATTATATAATTTTTACTGTCTCTATATAAAATATTTTCATCCATAAATTTAAGCAATGTATTAGTTACCGATACTCGACTTAAACCCGTCATATTAGCTATATCATTGTGAGAAAATGATATGTCAATTCTATAACCTTTTGCTCCTTTTTTGCCATAATCTTTACACATAGAAAGCAATACCAAGGCAACTCTTTCTGCTGCAGAATGAAATGCCAAAAACTCAACCTGTGTATACAGTATTCTTATTTTAGAAGTTAAACTTTCAAGAATAGAGAGAAATAAATTTTTGTTTGAGAGCAGTTTTTCCATAAATAATCCGGGTTCAATTTCATAAATATTTGCATTTGAACACACCCTTGCCGTGCAAAAATTTGTCTTATTATCAAATATGGGAAGTTCTCCAAACATGCTATCTTTATCACATATTCCGATTATTTTCTTGCAGCCGTCTATACTTACAATTGATAGCTCTACTCTTCCGGAATCAACAATATAAACATGCTTGCTAAACTGATTAGAATTATAAAGAATAGTATTTTTTTTATAATATTTCAATTTTGCTGCATCTTTCAGGCAATCCCAATTATGCGACTGCAGTTTAATCCAAGGGGAATTTATAAAAATATCACTAAATAATGCGTTTACTTCATTATTAACCATTAGACACCTCTTGATAAAGATAATTTTATTACCCCTTATAACAAATATTATAACGAAATATAAAATATCTGTCAATTAACCAAATGGTTGATAAGCTCCAAAAAAAGCAACTCTATTTTATGAGTTCCAATAAAAAATGCTGTTGTTTACACAGTTTTTCTCCTGCTTACTCAACAGCATCAACGCACAAAAATTATAAAAAACTTATAGGAAAATAAAGTTATTTCTTCTTTATTATGAAAATTATTGCTTTAATTACTTATTATACTAAACAACATTTATTCTTATCTCATAAAATCAGCTTTTAAAAAATCATGACCTGTTGGACTCTGATAAATGCGCAAATCAAATTCAGAAATAATCGCAAGTATATGGTCAAAAATATCCGCCTGTATAGCCTCGTACTCAATCCATTTAGTTGTATTAGTAAAAATATACAGTTCTATAGGCAATCCATTAGCAGTAGGCTCAAGATATCTTACAAGAATTGTAAGTCCATGATGTATCTGAGGATGGTTTTTCAGATAAGCGTCCAAGTATGCACGAAATGTACCGAGATTAGTTAATCGTCTACCATTAACAAGGCTTGAAAAGTCAACATGATTTTTTTCGTTATACTCTCGTATATCATTCATTTTGCCTTCCAAATAAGGTCTTATATATTGTATTTTCTGATATCTTTCAAGCATTTCCTCAGTGCAGAAGCGAATACTTGTCATATCTATGTATATGGATTTCTTTATTCTTCTCCCTCCGACTTCCTGCATATTTCTCCAGTTCTTAAAAGACTTTGACATCATATCATGAGTCGGTATTGTAGTAACGGTTTTATCCCAATTTATCACTTTAACGGTATGTAACGATATATCAGCTACATCCCCATCAGCATTATGGCTAGGCATTTCAATCCAATCTCCGATTCTTAACATATCATTTTCTGTAAGTTGAATACTCGCTACGAAACCGAGAATTGTATTCTGGAATATCAGCATTAAGACTGCGCTGGCAGCACCGATTCCTCCAAGCAGTATGACAGGTGAACGATCCATCATAACACTTATTATTATAATAGCTCCTATAGCATACACTACAATTTTTATTATTTGAAGGAAGCCTTTTATCGGCTTAGTTTTTGAAGCCTCAGTTCTTCTGTAAATATCATCTGTTGCATCTAAAAATCTGTCTGCAGTCCTGACTACTCCATATACTATTAAACAAAACGCTAATTTCTTCACCCATATTTGTCCATACAAAAGCATAGGAGACAATGCATATATAGCAAATGAAGGAATGATTATTATAAGCTGCTCAAGAACTTTATGTTCAAAAAATATATCATCAAGCTTAGATTTACTCTTAACTATTATTGTTTTTATCAGTTTTAAAAGAATATGTTTTGATATCAGATGAATCAAAACGCTTATTATAAAAATAAAAACAACTATTACAGCATTCGAAATATATCCTGAGATTTCTTCACTTAATCCACTGTTTATCATAAATTCATAAATATGATACGCCATTTTTACTCCTTTTAATTTATTTTATACTATCTTTAATTTCAGTTGTGCTGAGATATTTAACATTTTATCATATTCTCCTGTAAATTTCAATTTTTTCTTATGATAATGAATTTCTTGCAAGCATAAAGCAAGCCGAAAATTATAATCGGCTTGCTTATTTTTATTTTTTATAAGAGCTATTTAATAGGAGTATATCCGGTCTTTTCGACCAAATACTGTCCCTGTTCTGAAAGTATCCATTCAATAAATCTATCTGTATTAGGATTATCGTTATTGACAGTAACAGCATAAAAATCATATGAAAGCGGATATTTACCGCTGGAAATAGATTCCCTGTCAGGCTTAACTCCATCCACTTCAAGCAATTTTATTTCATTATTTTTAACCATTTCCGTAGCAAAGAAGAGGAACGAATAGCCTACAGCGTTCTTATAATTTCTGTAACTCGCTGTCTTTTCAATAATTCCCCCCATACCGGAAACCACATCTTCTTTTGGAGCTGTCATAAGATTTTTACCTTTCATGAGCTTTTGAAGTGCAGTCTGACTTCCGCTGTTTTCGGGACGTTGAAAAGCTCTGATTTTTGCGTTTTTTCCGCCAAGTTCCTGCCAATTTGTAATTTTTCCTGAATAAATATCCTGAATTTGAGCAGTAGACAATCCATTTACCGTATTTCTGGAATTTACAAAAAATACAAAAGCCTCTTTTCCTATAGGAGTCAGCTTTAATTCAACTCCCTTGCTCTTGGCTTCCGATATTTGCTGTTCTGACGGACCTGCAACAAAAATTATATCTGTCTCACCATTTATAAGCCTTATATAAGCATCCGGAGTAGTGCTGCATGCAACTTCACCCCTATTTTTGCCCTCTTCACCTTTACCCGCATAAACCTCATAATCACCTTCAGGATAAACAGCTTGTGCAAAGGCAGAATACAATGGATATAAAGCTGTTGCTCCATCCAGGCGAGGCAGCTCATCCTCTATCTTCAAGCTTGATTCTTGTTCTAATTTCACTGCCTTTGTATTTTCTGCAAATGGCTTATATAGGTACAAATCGACACCCTGTTCATTAACTTTTGAAAAACTGTTATGATAAGCCCTATTTATCTCATATCCTCCAATCGTCAGTACACAAATTGCCAAAAATGAAAAAAATAAAATTTTAAGCAGTTTTGGTTTTATTAATTTAAACACATTTAAAATAATAAATACAATCAATATGCCGGTAAAAATCATAATAAACGGAGAATAAAACAACGCTCCGCCTGATAAACCGATTATAACAGCTGCTACCAATCCTAAAAAAGCTAAAATTGCTGCGCTGACAATACAGGTTAAGATTTTAACAATTATATCTTTCACGAAAACCTCCTTATTTTAACTATTATTAATTCAAAGCATTTTTCATCTGATTTACAAACCAATTAAATTCATCTTCACTCTCATAAGGTAACGCGGAAACAAATGACAATGTATGTGAGGTACAGAATTAGAATATATCTCATAATTCCAAGCAGGTTTATCCTCGTCTGTAGCCACCTGATTAACATATATTCCCTCCCTTATTTTTTAGTATAGTTATTATTCAATACTTCTATTGTTTTATCCAGCCATTTTCTATCCAGTGTCTGTTATCGGCAGACGGGATCTGCTCACTCTTTAATACTGCCTTATGTATCATCCTGCACATTTCAAAGTACATTCTCACACGTATTCCTTTACGTGCCGGTTGAATTCCAATATATTTTTTTGCCAGTTCAATAGTTTTTCCTTCTATCTTATTTCTGCGCTTTTCTGATAATTTGTTCCATTCAACACCTTCCATCAGTCCGAATCCCAATCGTTTAATATTTGAAACACCAAGCCAATTCAAGCTTGTTGCAACATCCTTCTGCGCCGAAGTGTTAGGTGCTCCTATACTGTTTGTTAAAATTACAGCGTGCTTTGTAAACATACGTTTATCTGGACGATGAGCCATCCAATGAACACAGAGATGATCAAGAAGCGTTTTTAGCTGCGACGGTACACGCAATGCATATACAGGATAAGCAAATAACAGTAAATCTGCTTCAAGTATTGAATTCCATAAAGGACTTGTAAACTTAGCATGAGGACAAAGATTCTCATTTTTCATAAAGCATGTTTTACATCCAATACAAAAATGAGGTAAGGCTGTTGGAAAATAAAACTCTGTAATTTCATTACCTTCACGAAGAACAGAAAGAAAGGTCTCTTTTATGTGATATGTACAACCTTTAACCTCTGTGCCGTTTAAAACTACTATTTTCATAATTCCTCCTATTCCATAGTAATATATCTGTCACGAAAACTACATGATACTAAATGGTCATTTACCATTCCGATTGATTGCATAAATGCATAAATCGTGGTTGTTCCTACAAATTTGAAGCCTTCCTTTTTTAATTGTTTACTAATCTCATCAGACAAAGCCGTGTTTGCAGGAACATCTTCGAGCTTTTCCCAATTGTTTATAATAGGCTTATTATCCACAAAGCTCCATAAAAAGCCGTCTAAAGAACCATACTTTTCACATAACTTAAAGTACATTTTTGCATTATGCACAACAGCATTTACTTTTAAACGATTCTTAATTATGCCGTTATTATGTAATAAACTTTCTATTTTTTCTTCATTATAATGCACCAGCTTTTCAGGAATAAAGTTATCAAAAGCTTCACATAGAGTGTCCATTTTAGCAAGAATTAAAGCCCAGCTTAATCCTGCCTGTTTTCCCTCTAAAATAAGCATTTTAAACAATTCGTTATCATTATGAACAACTTTTCCCCACTTAGTATCATGATATTGTCTCTCAAGCTCTGTCCTATTCGCCCAATCACATCTGATAATATTCATATAATTTTTTACTCCTGTATTTAAAATTTACATAATCGTATTGCAGCTGATTAGACTGCTCAAGGTTAAGTGCTTACTACCAAAAACCTGTCATTGAAATTTATTTTTTCGTGCGATAAAATCTATGGTAAAAAGTAAAATTACTGCTATACCTATGATAGACAAAGATAAAATATCCCATACATCTATAAATGGCTCGTCAATAATTTTTGAAAGACTGAAATTAATCAAGACATGAAACGGAATTGCCAATACCAGTGATATGGCTGAAGCAATTAACTTTCTGGTTTTAAATATTTTAAACAGAATAAATACCAGCCATAGAAATACAATCGAAATTACAGCCATTTTAACACCAATTGGCATAAGTAAATCATTAGTTTTAATTAAAGCGTTAAGTACAAATAGGAAAGGAATAACCAAAACACTTAAAGAACTCATGGTTATCCATATTCCTTTTTCCCCAAGCTTTATAACAGGGAAAAACACCAGCCATGCAAAAACAACAGAGCTGATAGGAAAAAGAGACCAAGTAAAAGTACCTGAAATTGCGGTGTCACAGATAGCACAAACTGCAATACCAAGCAAAAGCAATAAAGAAAATACAACAGCACAAATATCTTGTAAATATTTAGCCCTGTTTTTTACGGCTTTTTCGGCATATTGTAAAGCATTATCTATACTTGCCTCAACATCTGATAAATTAGAATCTTTCTTTTCACTATTTAATAGTTCGCTTGTCGTAATTCCGAATATATCTGAAATAGAAGATAAAAGCGATATATCCGGACAGCTTAATCCGCGTTCCCATTTTGAAACTGCTTTGTCTGTAATGTTTAATTTAGCTGCTAAATCTTTTTGAGTCATATGATTGGATTTTCTCAATTCAGAAATAAACTTACCCATATTTTGATTATTCATTGAACAACACCTCCAAAATCCATCATATCTGCCATCATACTATATGGCAAGAAACCAATGGTAGAATGCTATAATGTAAACCAATGGTATACTATATAAATCATTTAATTACTATTTTTCTAAATATATTTCTCATCTTTGAATTTCAAAGTTTTTACTCAGCAAAATAATTAACTAAATTGATTATACTATAGACGCATGATTATCACAATATAAATGAAATTTCTCATACAATTTTTATGTGAACAGTAAAATTTCTTTGGGTCATTATTAACTCTGCCTATAATATTCCAGATAAAACTCACTTCGTTTTATTTTTTCTGATATTTTTTGCGAGCTGCTTTTTACATAAAGAACATTTCCGGCTATTCTCCACACACATTCGATAAAAAGCCATTTACTCAAAATTTTTATATTATATCCGGTATATTTAGAGATCAATCCTATAACTTTATCAAGATATGACATATCACCTTGTGAAAAAAGCATTTCATTGTTTATTAATTGAGCAGTATCCATAAACTTGAACCCTTCCATACCCTTAGGGTCAATTACTTTATAAACATTCTCACTCAAAATAATATTTCTGTAATGATAATCTCCATGGACTAATACCTTTACATGCCTTTCTGAAATAATTTCTGATAAAAACCCTTCGGCAATACTAATCAAATTTAATAATTGTTTATCTGTGTCAGCTTTAGTTTTTACCCTTTGAAAATAATCCGCCATCATATCTTCATAACTTGGAAATACATGCTGTTCATTTAATGGTTTGCTTATTCTGATAAGCAAGTTTGAAGCTATTCTAATACGTTCCTCCATATTGTCAAGCTTAGATATCGATTCTCCCGGATTTAAGCATTCCAACAGCATAGCTCTATTTTGAGAGTCAAGATCATAAAGCTTACAAACATCCTTCTTTCCTTCATAATATTTCAACGCCTGCGGCTCAAAAAAGAATATTTCATAAGCAGGATGTCCTATTTTAACTATAACATTTCCATGTTCCGGTGAATTGGCATAAAATAAAATATTGTTAAAAGACATTTCTTCTACTAAAATCAGATTACTAAGTTCCCATTTTGTAACAAGTTCTTTTATAATTTGAGGAAGTTCATCAAACCATTTTAGTGAACTTTCTTCATTCATATGTATTTGTCTTCTTTTAAAATCCTCAGGAATTGAAGATATAAGTTTTTGTATCATCGTTATCCTCCTTAATAATCTAAACTTCATTAACAATTTTTTATTCTCTCTCCCCGTAGTAAGCTAATATGCATGTATACGCAGACTCATATGGAAATTATAAGTTTCATATGAGTAAAAGTCAAATCTTTTGTATTAAACCCATGTTTTATCCTACTCTGCTGCAGCTCACACGAAAAACTTCATTTTATTTTTGATTTCATCGTATATGTGACTTGGTCACTGAGTGATTACATTTGTTATGATAAAGTACATACATGAAAACGGCAAACCCGTTATATGAAAGTTAAAATACAAATAAAAATATATGTTAATTGAAAGGAGATTTTATAATTATGTCAGAAAATAATACTGTTATTCCAAGAATGCCTCTTATAGGAGATTATGCTCCAAGTTTTAAGGCTGTTACAACGCAAGGTCCAATCAATTTTCCGCAAGATTATAAGGGAAAATGGGTAATTCTTTTCTCTCATCCGGCAGATTTTACTCCTGTTTGTACCACAGAATTTATGACTTTTGCTTCTATGGCTGAAGAATTTAGATCTATGAACACCGAGCTGGTAGGTCTGTCTGTAGACTCAATTTATGCTCATATTGCCTGGTTGAGAAAAATTCAGGATTTAGAGTGGAAGAATATGAAAAACATAGAGGTTAAATTCCCTCTTATAGAGGATATCCGAATGGAAGTTGCCAACAAATACGGTATGATTCAACCTGGTCAGTCCAACACTCAAGCGGTGCGAGCTGTATTCGTTATTGATCCGGAAGGCAAAATACGTCTGATTCTTTATTATCCTTTAAGTACAGGAAGAAATTTTGATGAAATCAAGCGTGTTATCCAAGCTCTGCAAAAGGCTGATGCAGACGCAGTAGCTACTCCTGCGGATTGGAGACCGGGCGAAGATGTTATTGTACCAACTGCCGGCAGCTGCGGTGTAGCTAAGGAACGGATGGAAAGCGAGGATGAAGATCAATACTGTCTTGATTGGTTCATGTGCTTCCGTAAAGAAAAAAAATAAATTAAATTAAATAAAAAATAGTAGAATTCCTCCCTATCGTCAAGCATGATTTTGAACATTATACTGGGGTGTAAAGTGTCACAAACCCACATAAACACTATGTTTTTGCAGGATTGCGGCACTTTATTTTTTTGCTTCGACTGCATAAAATCATCCAATGGTGCCCACGCTCTTTCTTTTTTGTGGATTGCTGTGTCCTTTGCTGCCGGGGCGGCTTTGATTTCAAAACCGCCGCATAATTTCGTGACAGCAATAAAGCGGCGGCTGTAAAACTGGAAATTCTATTCAACTGTTTCTATAGAAGCTACGATATCTGTGCTTGCAATCTTTTTTAACGGGATATAAGTTGCAAGCAGGCAAGCAGCAATAGAGAGGATAGCCGCCTCTGTAATCGGCAAAACGGGTACGGCAATAAGTTGTATTGTGTCTGTAGTCGCAGCGCTTATAAAAATAGTGCAGATATATCCTACGACACCTCCTATTACGGTAGCAATGATACCATAATAAGCCCCCTCCCACAAAAAGGTTTTGTATAAGCTGTTTACGCTCATGCCGATTGCCCGCTGAACACCTATTTCGGTCTTTCTTGTGTGGATATTTGTGTAAACGGTATTGATGATATTCAGAATACCAATCAGCCCGACAAAGAATATCAGCCCCCACGCAAGCAGACGGATTTGTTCATAGCTTTCTTGAAGCTGACGGTCGGTGTTCTCATACGAAAGCCATGTCCCGCCAACAGACTGACAGATTTCTTCTATGGATTTCTCCACCAATTCCCGGTCGGCATTATCGGCAATGATCGGATAAAGCTCAGTGTATCGTGTCTTACCTGTCAATTCATCGTATATATTGTCTGGAACAATGATTTGAACTCCATTGATAAACCCCTCGTTTTCAATGGTAATGGCACTGTTCAGCACGCCTACTATTTTCAATGGTTTTCCATTCACGGAAATACTTTCACCTACTGATAGCGCAGTATTTTTAATTTCAACATTTCCGAAAGATACAGCAATCGGATTTTTAAGCAAACAGGCTTTACCGTCTTTTAATGCATGTAAATCCTGCTCAGGAATCGACGGAACGTATCTTTTAAACCTTGTTTCATCTAACCCTATGACTTGTACGGTTTCGCCGGGTTGCGGGGCGAAAGAGGTTTTTATTTCCTCCCAATTTCCCGCTTCGTCTGATTCGTAAAGGATGTATTTCAAAGTGGAAACATACTCAACACCGGAAATCTCACGGATTCTCGTTACATCTTCCTGTGAAAAGCCTACGGATTGGCTGGTCATGGAGTAATCGCCAATATGCATTTGCTCCACCCCGGCAGAAGCGTCTAACAACCCCGAAAAGCCCTGCAATGCCACAAATACGGTGATACTCATAACAAGGGATAAAATTGTAACAGCTGTTTTACCCCTGTTTCGTTTCATATTCATACGAGCGTAAAAGGCTTCAAAGTTATGGATATGTCCAGATTTACGGCTTCGGCGTTTTACCATTACCATTCGCCCGGACATTGCAACCGTGGGTGATACCTTTGAGGCATAACGGGCAGCGGGTATAGCGGCGATAAAGGCAAATGTAAGTGTAATTCCTGCACTAATCATAATCGGGGCGATTTTACCGCCTGAATTTGCGGCAATCATTTCTGTAACTTCATTTTGGGAGTTTGCCATAAAAATATCCGGGTTAAAGAAACTGGTCGCAGCCGCTAAAATTCCTTGTGCGGATAGCAGCCCAAGCAGAATACCAATCGGAATACCGATGCCGCAAAGCAGGGTGAGCTGGAGGGAAACCAACGTATAAAGATTTCTGCGTTCCGCGCCAAGTGCACGAAGCGTCCCATACTCTTTAATGCGCTTTGTCACCGCTATTTTCAGAATATTATAAATCACAAGTCCTGCAGCCATCAGGACAAGTGCACCAATCAGTACGCCCGCCACGGTCATATAAGAAAAGCCGGACGCAGTATCTATTTCATTTCCCAATCGATAGGGAATACCTGTTGCATATAGCAAAATGTCATTGTATTGTATGCAATACTCCGGTATTCTGTAAGTCTGTGTCAAATCATCAAGTGTGCTTTGAAAGGTTTTCTTACTCTCTGTGAGAATATCAACAGAATAAAGCTGATATTTTTCGGGCAGTACCATTGACGCAGTTCCCTCACCGACAATTCCTATTGTAGTGCCGGAAACATAACCGACATAGTTTGATTTCAGAATTCCAGTCAAAACAAAATCGCTGGAATATTCATACGCTGGTTCTGTGTCCCTCAGCAGCGATATGTGGATGGGAAGTGTAAGCCTGTCACCAATCGAACCATTAAAATTCAGTAATGACAGTACATCACGGGGTAGGGCAATTTCCCCCGCATGTTCCGGCAATCTGCCGCTTTCAAGTTGTGCGTCACCGGGATAAGCGGAAAGGGCGTTTCCCTCATATTCCCGCAAAAGGATAGAAAGTTTGCTGCTCTGAATATCTGAAACACCAATAGAAATTATTTTTCCAACATAGGAAAGCCGGCTATCCTTAGATAGGGCATTTGCCCGCGCAGCAGTCATTTGATGCAAAGTGGCATATCGGTTTCCATTCAGATCAGCAGCTTGCTCCACCCGCATGGCATTCAAAATACCAATAGATTGACCAATCACCGTTGTCATCATGGCGGAAAGGATTACTGCAATAAAAACCAGAGTTGCCATGACTTTTTGTGCTTGTAGTTCTTTCCACGCAAGAGTATGATAGGATTTCATCTTGCCTTCACCTCCGAAAGTACGCCGTCTACAATGACAAATTGCCTGTCTGCCATTCGTGCAATCTGGGTGTCATGTGTGATGATAACAAGGGCTTTCCCCATTTTATGCCAAATATTATTTAGCAGTTCCATAACTTCGCCACCGCTTTTACTATCAAGATTTCCTGTTGGTTCGTCTGCAAAGATAGTATCTGGCCGTGCAATGAGTGCACGGGCAATCGCTACGCGCTGTTGTTGTCCTCCCGACAGTTCATGAGGTAAATGGGTTAGACGGTCACTAATTCCCAAGAGGTCAGTTAGATTTTTAAGATAGGTTTCCTCCGGCTGCTTCTTATTGAGAAGCAGCGGCATGATGATATTTTCCTTTGCTGTTAGGACGGGAAGTAAATTGAATTGTTGAAAAATAAATCCAATACGCTGTCTGCGAAATGCTGAAAGCTCCTTATCGTTAAAACTATAAATATTTTTTCCATCATAGGTAAGTTCTCCTGCCGTGGGCTTATCAAGACCGGACAGTAGGTGTAGAAGCGTACTTTTACCGCTGCCAGACGGACCCATAATAGATATAAAATCATTCGCCGCAATTTCCAAGTTAGCCTTATTAAGTGCGACAATTTGGTTTTCGCCGCTACCGTAAATTTTTGAAAGCTCTTTTGCTTCAATATTCATAAAAAAACACTCTCCTTTTTTCGTTATAAGGAGAGTATAAAATATAAATCTCAAAAATCCCTCAAGGTTTCAAAATTTGAAAGGAAGCGGTTACTTTTGCTCCGTTTGCGGTATTTTCAATTACAAGATTTCCGCCATGCTTCTCACAAAGTAATCGGCAAATATAAAGCCCCATGCCGAAATGCTCTTGTTTGGCGGCGTCACCGTCCCTTAAAAATGGTGCTGCGCCCTTTTGTAGAATAGCCGACGAAAAGCCTAAACCATCGTCAAATATACTTATCATCATTTCCTCATTTTTATGCGATAATTCTACATTTACAACGGTATTAGCATATCGCAGCGCATTGTTTACAAGGTTTTCTGCAACATTCTGAATAATCGTCCTATCTACAAATAATTTACTGTCTGTGTCATTAAAGGAAAATATGATTTTTTTTCCCATATCTTCGCTTAAAAATGATAAGCTGTGTTCTAATTCATTCGTTAGTACAGACCAATTTACAGATGAGGGAGAGCACTTCCAATCTTCTAACTTTTGTGCCGTAGTCATGGCTTCTATATAACCCTCAATCCTGTTTGTATATTGCCCAATCAAAGAAATGGTTTCTTCCACATTTTCATTATCAAAATTTCCGTTTTTCAGCTTCTTTTTTAGTAAAGTAGTGCTTCCTTTTAGGACGGTCACGGGATTTCTTAAATCATGGGAAAAAGCAGCGTTCAGTCGTTTCCGTTCTTCTATTTGCCGCCAAAGCTTACGATTATTATTCAAAAGCTCTATTCTCATTTTCTCAAATGCACTACAAAGCATACCTAATTCATCATCTGCACATTTTTTGATTTCAAAATCCAAGTCTTGATGACGTATACGTTCCGCACTACTTTGTAAAACTAAAAGCGGCTTTTTCAATTTAAGTCTGTAAAATACAATGTCGGCTAATACCAAAGAAAGGATAACAAATAAAACAGGCAACACGAATTGAAGTATATTCAGAAATATAATTTGAGTATTGTGCGCATTGTTGTTTTCTAATTCCGTATCGGTGTTCGCTTTATCAGATGAAGCTATATTGCCGCTTTCGTCCAGTGAGATTTCATATTTAGGATAGGGTTCAATATCATTTCTTAGATTGATACATAGCATAAAAGACATAACAGATAATAACAATCCTGCACAAAGGAATAGACTACTGATAATGAAAAATGATTGTTTCAGACTTTTGCTTTTTAACCATTCCATTTGTAGCCCACCCCCCAAACAGTTTCAATATAATTGTGTATCGTCAACCCTGTGAATTTTACCCGTATCTTGCGGATATGCTCCATGATGGTGTCGCTGCTCCCATCACCCTCCAACCCCCATACGGTTTCATAAATCCGTTCTCTGTCAAAAACCTGTCCGGCGTTTTGGGAAAGCAGTTCCACAATGTCAAATTCCTTTTTTGAAAGGCTGACAGGGGTATTGTCGATTGTAACGCTCCGTTTGGAATAGTCGATTGTCATTTCTCCGAAGAACCGGCAAACAGCATGTTCCTGTCTGCGGTTTTCGCGCCGTAAATGGGCGGCTACTCTTGCGCCTAGCTCGTCAAGGTCAAATGGTTTTACTATATAATCATCTGCTCCGACTTGAAAACCCTTGATTTTATCACTCGTTTCAATTCGAGCGGTCAAAAATAGTATAGGGCATGAGATATTTTCCCGAATACGTTGGCAGACCGTCAGCCCATCTATGTCAGGCATATTGATGTCCAATAAAATAATATCGGGATTATATGTTACTTTTTGCAGAGCTTCTTTGCCGTTATAGGCGGTATAAACTTGATAGCCTGACATTTCAAAGTAATTTTTCATCATGACAACAATGCCTTTTTCATCGTCTACCAATAGGATTTTTTCATTCATACCAATATTCCTCTTTTCGTCGCATATCTTCAAAATATTAAAATACAAATCTCAAATTTCGCTCAACTTTAATTTCCTTTTTCGACCATCAACAGGCTATTCAGCGTCCTTTTGTATCAGCCACATACGGCTAAAACGTACAACACCCGGTATTCTATTTTCTTCACAAAGTTTTTGTACTCGTCGCTCTGAAATACCTCACTTTTTTGCAGCTTCCGGGGCAGACATATATTCCATATTTACCCATATTTTTTCTCTATACCTTACATTATATATGGTGATGGACTTTATCCCAAGTTAAAAATGGAATAAAGTCCGTTTTTATTTTAATAACTGATATTTCTATGCTTCTATTTCTTTTTTTTCTTTATAACTGCATTAATCCAGTTTGGAGCATAAGCAGAAGTACAGCCTTTAGGTACCTTCAAATCTCGGTACACTCCCAAAGCTTCGCCAAGAGCGATGCATCTTTCGGTAAATTGCGGATAGCATATACCTATTTCACACAAAGCGTGGTTCATTGCCCATTGTTTTCCCGGACTCACAGTTTGCAATTCAGCTTCAATCCTTATAAGAATCTCTTCCAGTTCATCATTTGTTAATTTATCATCAGATATTTGATTAACAATCAGTTTCCAGCCTGCTCTGCCTAAGTTATCCTTATCCAAAACCGACCATTCTTTTGCAAGAATATCCGCATCCTTGTGATTGTATATAACTTCATTGATAAATTTATCAATCAAATCAGGATAGCTTAATGAAGAAACCATATCTCGCACTTCATCCAAGCTTAGACTTTTTACATCAATAATCATACATGCAATCCATTGAGCCTCCGTATTCTGACTATGCCAAAGATCTAATGCCAGTTCATGATTTTTTCCTAATTTACCTGCCAATTTACGCAATTCTCCAAGTAAAACACCGTAAGTATTTTCACCTGCACCATTTTTTATGTACATTTGTTTTCGTTTTTCGTTGCCTAAATCACAAAGCATTGCAAGAATCTCATTTTTTGTCACTTTTATCACACTCCTTAAGTTTATCTTTCATAATATTATACTGAAATATTCACCATATTTAATGTTATTTTAACTTATACCTTAATTTTTCTCATACCTCATAATCAATTATGCTGATTATCCTTTAAAAGTATATTCGTATTATTTTATTCATATAAGGATTGTATAAATGAATTTATTATACTTTCTCTATTTTTTGAGGTTTCAAAGAAGGGTAATCCGTGCAGTATACATTGTTCTTTCATTATTTTACTGATATCTACAATTTCAAAGCAGCTATCATAGTTTTCTTCGTCAGATATATAGTATGTATAATCCTTTGGTGTATCATTTTCTTTTAATATTTGGAATCTTTCCTCAGGAGTAACATCAGCCGTTATAAAGTAATAAATATCGCAAACGGAAGAATCTATGCAGCGTACATAGTCTTGAGGTAAAAGTTGATATATATCAATTACCATTCCATAGTCACATTCATCATACTCACCGCTATCAATCATTTCACGGATAAATCGTGACATCTTAGAGCTTATGTTGGTGATATTATCCAGGGCAGGAACATCAGCATCAGAGTCGATTCCCGTTTCGGGAAATATATTTTCAATACCGGCAATAATTGAATCCATGCTGACATGCTGATAACCAAATGTTTTGGAAATCATTTGTGAAATTGTACTTTTCCCTGCACGCGGTACACCTGAAATAATAATATGTTTTTTCATAAATTCCTCACTATATACTTTATATTTTTGACAAGATGAGACATTTAAAATATGCTGCACATATTATATCATAGTCTCAGCAAGCTGAGCCATTGCTAATATGCTACGCATATTATATCATATAATTAAATAAACAAAAATTACAATTTTTTTTAAAAAACTATTGATTTATTTAGCCAGTTATGCTACTATATACAAGTGATTATTTTACGCCGGTGTGACGGAACGGCAGACGTACACGACTCAAAATCGTGCGGGAAACCATGTGGGTTCAAATCCCACCACCGGTACCAAATGAAACTTGACGAAAAAACAATCTACGCTTGCAAAGCGTAGATTGTTTTTTCGTCAAGTTTTTGCTATAATGAGATTGTGAGTAGTATTTATATTAGGCGGTGTGATATGGCAATTGAGTTAATATCTGAATACAACAAAAATGGTATCCTTATGCAATTCCCATGCTATCCCGGGGCGTATACAAGAGGAGAAACCGAAGAGATTGCTTTTAGTAAGGCAAAACAAGAATTATTTGATTATAAAAAGTGGGCCGATTTAACAATATCGCAAACTGATATTAATATTGTAAAGAGAGTAAAGGCCAAGGATGATCTGCAAATTAATGATGCAGATTCCGAAATATTACTTGACAGTGACCGTCAGCGTCTTTCCGAAGGCGAGTTTAATAGATGGATTGGATTGGCATTGTTATCCGCAAACTGTGTTTTGAAATTGTATAACAGCATAACTGATAAACACTGGGTACAGCTTGAAAAACTGAGATCATCATTTTTGGATAAGCCGCCTTCAACTGCTTATGAAATGCTTTTACATATTGATGTCGTAAGCTGGTATTATACATCTCGTATTGGTATAAATGAGAGCTTTAACAATGGTAAACTAATTGAAAATCGTGTAAAATGTATGGATTTACTACATAATAATTACTTTACTAAACCTTTCCAGGTATTTGAGGTTGATGGTGAATGTTGGACAGAAACCAAAATACTCAGAAGGTTTATTTGGCATGATAGGATACATGCTAAAGCATTGTATAGACATGGATTAAAAATGGGGATGAAAACAAGAGAACTGGAAAATCCATTTTTCTTTAACTGTCCCGAATAACCATTTTCTAATCGTGGTTGGTTTTTAGATGAACATATGATATTTACTATAGGTAAGAATGTAGAACTGAATGACAGGATTACAACACATAACATACACATCATTTAAGGTTGACAGTGCGTATTGGCATGACCATATAATTTTTTGTGATTATTTTAATGCCCATCCATTTGTTGCAAAAACCTACGAAGCTCTAAAAATAAAACTAGCTTCAGAATATCCTCATGATATTAGGTAGGAAAAAATATACAGCCGATAGGAATTATTTCATTAATGAAACACTGCAAAAGGCTGCCAAATGGAATCAATCTTAATAAAATAGGATTGCTGGAGGTGCTTATGATTATTGTGTCAGATTTTTCAATTTTTTATTATAACAAGGTACAAAAACACCTTATCCCCTAAGCGTTGCAATTAAAGCTTTAGTATTCAGCAACAAATTAATTCCGTCTTCAATGGATTTAACTATTACATCGGCATTCATTAATAGCTTAGCACACATTCCTTCTCTTTCCAAAACAGCAACAGCAAGCTCTGCAATTTCAAACATTTTAATATCGTTATACCCGTTACCAAAGCATATGGTTTTGTCTTTTCCTATATCCTCAACTATTTTTTTCTTATAAACAGCTGCATTATCTTTAGGAAATGTTTTTAATGTCAAATTCAATCCTTCACATTCTTTAGCAGCTGAACCATATGTATCAGCAGTAAGAATATATACATTAGCTATATTGCATAAAATAGCAAGCTTTTCTCTTGTGGCATCTGCAATTTTACCTTCTACCGCAATGGTTCCATTATAATCAAATACTATATTTTCAATGGAATAGTTTTTTATACTAGGTATATTTATATTTATCATACTTCACCTCATTACCTTTAATTTTTCATATACATTATATATTCTTTTGTTCTTGAGTCAATAGGATCATTAAAAATATTATGTGGAGTTCCAACTTCTACTATTGCCCCCTCCTCCATATATATTACAAAATCAGCAATTCGTTTTGCCTGAGCAAGATTGTGAGTTACAATTATAATTGTATATTCATTTTTTAACTCCAAAAGCATTTTTTCAATATTTGCTGTGTTTTTTATATCTAAGGCAGAGCAAGGTTCATCTAATAATATTACTTCCGGGTTCACAGTCAGACATCTTGCTATTACCAAACGTTGCTGCTGACCTCCTGAAAGCTTCCTGGCAGGCATATCTAAATTATCCTTTACTTCATCATACAAACCTGATTTTTTTAAATTTGTAATAACTATATCATTTAATTTTTCTTTATCCTTTTCACCATGATAAATTGGAGCATAAGTCATATTTTTATAAATAGAGAAAGGAAAAACTACAGGATCTTGAAAAACCATGCCAATAGAACTTCTAAGCTTTTCAAGAGGTATATTCATTATATTTGAATTATTAAATTCAATTTTCCCTTTAATTTTCCCGCCGCATTCTTCAATAGTTCTGTTAAGTGACTTTAAAAATGTAGATTTTCCACAACCGGATGGACCTATAATAGCAGTAATCTTATTTTTTTCAAATTCTACATTTATATTTTTCAAAATGTTACATTTTTCATAATCTACAAATAATTTTTCGGTTTTTAAAATAATATTTTTCATTTACTTATCCTCAAAACTGCCTATAAAATGGCAAGTTAAATTTATTAAAAGTACTATTACTATTAATACAAAGGCAGTACCATATGCCATTTCAGCTGATAATCCCTCATTAACCAAAACATATAAATGATATGGCAATGACATAAAAGGATCTGAAAGCTTTGTTGGTACACCTGAGATTATAACAGCTCCGGTAAACATAATTGGCGCTGTTGCACTCATAGCAAAGACTATACTTAATCCCAAGGATGTCATTATATTTCTAAAAGCATTGGGAGCAACAAGCCTTATTATAGTATAGCCCTTTGGAATCCCAAGACTTAAGGATGCAATATATTGTTCTCTTGAAGTTTCCTCAAATGCTTTTTTTATTCGTATAGATATAAATGGTATAATCATAATGGTTAATGTTATCGAAGCACTTAATAGGCTTTTACTTATACCAAATCCAACAATTAATAATGAATATCCAAAAAGTCCTATTACAACAGAAGGAATTCCGGCCAGACATTGCAGTGCAGTTAATATATAAGTTTGTATTCTTATATTTTCACAATAAAATCGNNTAACAATAAAAAACTAAGTAAATTGCAGTACATAACCCCAAAATCCCTCCCAGTAATCCTGATATTAGTCCCGATAGCAAAGAACCGACTATTGCAGGAAATATACCACCTTCTGTCCCTAAAGGAATCCCCTTTGGTGAGCTAAAGACAAACTCCAAAGAAATCACATTAAACCCCTTATATAGCAAGTATATAAATATACCCATAGTTACAGATATAATGGTCAATCCTGATAATACGACCCATGATTTAAATAATATATTCTTGATTTTCATTAGAATCGCCTCAATCCTATTTTACTTATCTTATGAGCAATTAATTGAATAATAAATATAATTATAATTAATATCAGACCAGCGGCATACAATGCATGATAGTGAAGGCTTTTGTATGTTGCAGTTCCCATTTCAAGAGCAATTAAGGATGGGATAGTTTCGGCCCGTCCTAAGAGTTTTGGAAAAATAGGTGAGTTTCCTGTAACCATCATTACTGCCATGGTTTCACCTATAGCTCTGCTAAAAGCCAGAAGCATATTAACGACAATACTATTTGCTGCAAATGGAAGCATGATTTTTCTCATAGTGTACCATTTTGATACTCCTAATGACTGTGATGCAATAAAATACTTTAATTTTCCCTTCTCAAAGGTTTCAGTACAACCGGTTACCACATAAGGAAAAAGCATGATTGCCAGAAGTATACCCCCTGCTAACACACTTTCACCAGTTACCATGTCTAATTTTTTTTCTAAAAATTTAACTAAAATAACTAAACCTACAAATCCAAAAATCACAGAGGGAATACCTGCTAACATATCAACAAACGAAAGTATAATCTTAGATTTTTTTTTATCAACAAGAAAGCTTAAAAACAATGCACATCCTACTCCTAATGGTGTTGCTATTGCAATGGCTAAAAAAGAAACATACAAAGTAGCTAATATCATAGGGAGAAAGGAATACTTTTCACTACCTAACGGGCTCCATGTTTTTTCCAGTAAATATTCACTAATCTTAACTTCTTTGAAAAAAGTCATGCTCTCCTTTAATATATAAAAAAATACCAAAAGAACTAAGCAACTAGACAATATAGTTCCAATGGTAATTAATAGACTAAAAATCTTTTCTCTATATTCTTTCATGTTGACTCCTTTACTAAATATACATATTTATACAAGAGAAAGAATTCATCATTTATAGGATGAATTCTTTCAATATTTGCATTAAATATTATTTTACAGGTACAAATCCCATAGATTCAACAACTTCTAAGCCTTCGTCACTCATAACATAATCCATAAATGCTTGTTGAGGAGCACTAAGCTCACCGTTAAACAATGCAATTAGAGGTCTTTGAATAATATAAGATCCATTTACTATATTCTCAGCTGTAGCTTCAACACCATCAACTTTTAACGTAGCAATCTTACCTATATTTTGGTTAACAACGCCAAATGAAGCGTATCCTATTGCATACTCATTTTCAATTATTTTTGTAACTAAAGCACCCATTGATGGAGCCTGAATTGCATCTGCCTTAACTTCAACATCACCCATTATTTTAGATTGGAATACTTCATGAGCACCACCACCAATATCTCTTGTAACTACAATTATTTCTTTATCAGGAAGTGAAGCATCTAGATCCTTCCAAGTCTTAAATTCTCCAGAGAATATTTTAACTATTTCATCCTTTGTTAAGTCATCTTTCACAGTTAAAATTGGATTGTTAGGGTTAATACCTAATGTTAATGCATCAATACCAATTTTAAATTCTTTAAGCTCTGCAAGCTGCTCTTTTTCTGAGTCCTTAACAGTTCTTGCAATCATACCAAAATCACTTGTTTTATCAATTATTGATTTAACACCTTGTCCAGATCCGCCAGCTGAAACATAAATAGCTATATTTTCATTAGGGAATGAAGGATTAACCTTGTCCCAAGTTACATTACCTTCAATAAAATTCGTAGAAATTGAAGCCATAACCGGAGCTAAAGTAGAAGAGCCGTTAAATAAAATCTGTGCTTTAAACTCATCTTTAGCTGTATCATTTTTCTTATCCTGCACATCAGTTTTTTCAGTTGTGCAAGCAGCCAGAATCATCATTAATACTAAAACAATGCTTAATACCTTAAATTTTTTCATTTTGAATGTCTCCCATATTCTTTGTTAATTTTTATACAATCAATTAATGAGTATATCATATACAAGATATATTGCAAAATAAAATATTTTTTATATATACTGTTTTATTATGAAAAAATTTTATATTACTATTTTTTAATTCTTTTATTTTTTATCTAAAGAAAGTTGATTTATAGTCGATTTCTTTTGTTTTTTATGGTAAACTAAAAATGATTTAGATTTTTTTGGTAAATATACTTAGACAAAAATCTGTCTTACATTAAGGAGTTGAATAAAATGAATTACACAAATCATAATGCAAATGCTTGGAACGCAATTGCAAAAGAAGTATCCGAAGATGCCAGAAATAAATTTACGCGTTCAGTTAGCCATGAAGAATATATTCGTGCTAAAAATGGAGAGCTAAAAGTCTCTTTGACATCTGCAAAATATGTTCCCTTAAATTGGTTCCCGCCGCTCAAAGGCCTAAAAATATTGGGATTAGCAAGCGGAGGCGGACAACAGGGACCTATTTTTGCAGCACATGGTGCAGATGTAACAATTATGGATATTTCAGATAGCCAGATTGAAAGCGAAAATTTTATTGCTGAGCGTGAAGCTTATATAATCACTGCTTTAAAAGGTGATATGTCAACTACCTTACCTTTTTCTGACAATACATTTGATTTAATTTTTAATCCAATATCAAATTGTTATATTGAAAATATACAACCTGTTTGGGACGAGTGTGCAAGAGTGATAAAACATAATGGAATTCTGATGATGGGTTTTGTAAAAGAAGAACACTTTATGTTTGATCCTGATTTTCAGAACGAAGATGTTTTAATTTCAAGGCACAGACTTCCATTCAATCCACTTACGGACCTTTCCGAAGAGAGAAAGCAAAAAATTATTGAAGATAACAAGCCGTTTGTATTCAGTCATACACTCACCGAACAACTTGGAGGTCTGCTAAAAGCTGGATTTACTATCACTGATATTTATGAGGATGGAGATGGCGGTGGTCTTTTCGATAAATACATGAATCCATATGTGGCCGTTAGGGCTGTTGTCAAGAAGAGCTTTTTAAGGTAGAAAAATAAATACAGCAGGCTGTCACGTTTTGTCGTTGTTTTGGGTGGGCGGCTGTGCTATAATGAATAATGAATTTTTATGTTCGGCTTTGAACGATAGTGCAAGCGAACAGTATTTATATAATATACGGGAGGTAAATATGCAAGTAGGAGATAAAATAGTATTTAACAAATATGAATGGCGAGTGCTTGACATACAAAATGATGCGGCTTTGATTATAACTGAAGAAATAATAGAACAACGCTCTTACCATGATGCTTATAAAGATATAACATGGGCTGACTGCTCGTTAAGAAAATATCTTAACGGTGAATTTTATGACAAATTCAATGCAACTGATAAATCAAGAATAATTCCGGTAATAAATAAAAATCCTGACAATCAGTGGTATGGCTCAAATGGAGGAGAAGATACGCAAGACAATATATTTTTATTAAGCCTTGAGGAAGTGTGCAAATATTTCGGTGATAGCCTTTCAAAACTGTATAATCGAGGAAAAAATCAAAGATATTGGTTTGAAAGAAAAGACGAAAACAACAGTAAACGATTAGCAAGACTTCAGGGTAAAGAATGGGGTTGGTGGTGGTGGCTTCGCTCGCCCGGCCGAGTTAATGTAAAAGCCGTGTACATCTTCGGTACTGACGGTAATATAGGTATCCAAGGCAACAATATATTGAAAGGCAACATCAGCGATGGCAAATGTACAGGCGGTGTTCGTCCCGCTTTGTGGCTAAAGTTGGAATTGTAAATCTTGGACCGCGTTAATAAGTACAAAGACTGCTTGATATTTATATTTTACGGAGAGGAATAGTATGAAAAATTTTTTTGGAAAGTTAAGTATCTATAAAAAAGCACTTTTTATAGCGATTATATTATTGGGTGCATTTTTTGTTGTCAAATATATAACATATTCTCCGATAGTTGAAAAATCCACTGCATTTACAGATACCAATACCAACGATACTACTGACAAAATCCAAGAATCGAATTTAAATAATAACGTTGAACCTACATCAGATATATCTTCATTTATTCCAAAGGGCTGGAAAATATTAAAACAAGGTGATGAACTATCAATAGCAGAAGGGGATTTAAATAAGGATGGTATAATTGATAAGGCATTTGTGATTGAAGAAGATAAAAATGACTCATCTGACAGCGCAGCGCAAAGAAATTTAATAATAGTTTTCGGAAATACAGATAACAGTTATGACTTATCAATAACCTCAAAAAATGCAATACTTCGTGCAGACGAGGGAGGAACATTCGGAGATCCTTTTGAGAGCATATCCATAGAAAGAGGCTCTGTGTTATTGAAGTTTATGGGTGGCTCTGTTAGATGGGACAAACGGTTTAGATTCAGATACCAAGACAGTGGCTGGTATTTAATCGGATTTACAGAGAGCAGCTATGAACTTGTTGGAGATTCAATGGAAAGGCTTCAGGACGATTACAACTTAATTACAGGTGACTATATAGGTGAAAGAGCAGAAGACGGCAAAATTAAAACCATAGAAAAAAATATAGGCAAAAAGTCGCTTCTAAATCTAAATGATTTTATTGCAAGTGAATATAGTATATAATCCTGATATATAGACATATGAGAAGGGATAAATTACGAGAAACAAAGCGGTTGGTTTAGAAAAATTATATAATCTGAGGTATAACATGAGTAAAATTTTAGAAATTATTGAGAATAAAAAGCATTATGACGGTGTTACTCTTATTGAGCGTATGAAAGAATGTCATACACCTGCTGTCAGTATAGCAATAATAGAAAACTTTAAGATTTGTGAGCTATATACTTACGGAGTAAAGCAAAAAACGACAAATGAAAAGATTACGTCGGATACGCTTTTTCAAGCAGGTTCTATTAGTAAACCTGTATTCGCCGCTGCCGTTATGCGTTTAGTTGAGCGTGGTATACTCAATATAGATAAAGACATTTCTAAATATCTCGTTGGCTATGATGTACCTACATACGATAATCAAAAACATAAAATCACTTTAAGGCAAATATTAAGCCATAACGCCGGTTTGAATCTTCATGGCTTTGCCGGCTATCAACATGGGCAAGAAATACCAACGGTTGAACAAATATTAACCGGATCATTTCCCTCAAATCATATAAAATTAAAGTTATTTAAAGACCCTGGGACAGGATTTCAATATTCAGGCGGCGGATATATACTTGCTCAAAAAATCGTCACTGATATTTGCAAACTTAACTTTTGTGATTTGATGAACAACTTGGTTTTCTCTCCGTTACTGATGACTCACAGCACTTATTCGCAACCTCTGCCTGAAGATAAGTTCAATGAAATCGCTTTTGGCTATAATCCTCATAACCTACAGTTACCAGGGGGATATAATATAATGCCGGAATTGTCGGCGGCAGGACTGTGGACTACACCGTCAGACCTTGCACAGTTTGGCATTGAAATAATGAAGGTACTAAAAAATAAAAGCAAATTCCTCAAAAAAAAGACAGCTAAGTTAATGACAAAAAAAGCATATGAAGACTCGCCATATGGGATAGGTTTTGCCGTAAATCAATGTAAAAAAGGAATAACATTTGGACATGGCGGTTCAAATTTCGGCTATCATTCAAATATGGTTTTTTGCCCTGCTGATGGTTCAGGAATAGTAGTAATGCAAAACTCAGACATCGGAATGAATATCCGTTATGAAGTCACTAATGCTTTCAGAGAAATATATGGTTGGTGATGTAAACTATATTATAAACAAACTGCCGTCACTAACTGAAAAACAAATAACTACCTGAATATAAAGATTAACAGCGTATCAATCACAAGAATTGATACGCTGTTTTGTAATTCTCAATAATTTTTTAAAAAATTTCTAATTTCTGTTTCTCCGATTATCTTAATTCCATTTTCCTTTAACAGCTTAGCTGTAAATCCATCACCATCAACTATCGTTTTGGAAAATGTACCGCCATATATTTTTCCGCTTCCGCAGGAAGGGCTTCTTTCCTTTAATATCGCAAATTTGCAATTATAGATTTTCGCCAACTTTAAGCTTTCCTCTGCACCTCTTATAAACTCCGCCGTTAAATCAACAGAATCTTTATTTATCACAGATTCTCCTCTTATTTCAGCCGGACTTCTTGGAGTTGACAATCCTCCAAGCTGCTCGGGACATATCGGAATTAATAAATGCTTTGATATAAGCTCTTCAAGCTCAGGTATCATCTTGCCTGTTGCATTATATCTGCAATTAACTCCCAATAAACATGCACTAATCAATATATTCATATAACCTCCATATCAAAACAAATCCAACAGCTCTTCAAATTTATCTATTACATAATCATAACCCTTAACATCCTTACCAAAACCATATCTTGAATATACAAACGGAATACCCGCTTCCTTCGCTGAATTGCAATCTCCTTGTGTATCTCCGACGTATACAGGTGATTGCAGATTATTTCTTTTGATTATAATCTTATTGTTTTCTGCCTTATTTAAACCTGAACGTCCGGGACATTCTGTATCTGTAAAATATTTTCCAAGTTTATGAGCCGCTAAAAAACTTTCTATATATCCGTCATTGCAGTTGCTGACTATAAAAAGCTTATATTTTTCTGATAACTTTTCTAATGCATATTCTAATTTATCAAAAAGCTTGGCTCCGTTTTTCGTCAGATATTCATTCTCTCTATGACAGCAAGCGTCTATCAATTTCTTGAGAGTCTCATCGTCTAATTCAGGAAATAAATGTCTGCCTATATCAATAAGCAGCATCCCCATAGTAAAAGTCATATCCTCTATCGTTACTTCTTTCTTAACTGTGTCAAAATCCTTCAGGACTTCATTCCACGCTATGCAAACCTCTTTTCTGCTGTCCCACATCGTACCGTCTAAATCAAAAATTATACTGTCCATAATTTATTTATCCTCTGCTCTTTCTATTCTATTTCTTCAACTTCGCCTATATCATCAATAAAATCAATATTTTTATTCTCTATTTCAACCTTTGAAATACTGTTAAATTTTCGCTCTATCTTATTTGATGTAATATTTATATTTTCAACATCATCAGAAACTCTTTTTATGTCCTTAGCAAGTGCATCCCAACGTGTTTTATACCTTTTAAATTCTTCTCCCAGCTTGTTTAGCTCTGAATGAATTATACCGGAATACTTTTCTCTTTCAATATTTTTAAGTATAACCTGTACTGTTGACAGCACAGACATCAATGTCGTAGGAGATGCAAGCCAAACCTTCTTCACACTTGCATAATCAATTAAATCCTGATGATAAGCGTTGATTTCGGCAAATATTGCCTCTGCGGGTATAAACATAACAGCTTGTTCGGAGGTTTCGCCGTTTATGATATATTTATTGCTTATATCATTAATATGCTTTTTTATATTTATTTTAAACTCTTTCTCTGCCTGTAATCTGTCAAATTCAGGAAGATTTTTATCAATCATTCTCTGATAATTCTCAAGAGGGAATTTAGAATCAATACATAATGTTCCGACAGGCTCAGGTATATATACTACAGCATCAGCGATATACTGGTTTGACAGTTTCTTTTGGATTTCATAAATTTTATCATTAACTTCTCCGAAAATTGAAATTAAAATATTATTAAGCTGTACTTCTCCAAATGTTCCCCTGCTTTTTTTATCGGTAAGAATATCCTGCAATGAAACAATATTTGTAGAAAGACTGTCTATTTTCTTTTGGGCTTCATCTATTTTAGAAAGTCTTTCTAAAATATTAGCAAATGTTTTATTGGTTTTATCAAAGCCCTCGCTAAGTCTTTCATCAACTCTCTTGTTGATATTATTTAAATTATCTTCTATTCTTTT
>DGYI01000011.1:16598-25891 GCA_002396645.1 Firmicutes bacterium UBA5010 | reverse complement strand
AATATTGAGTATAATACATGCTGATACCAGTGTTAAAATTAAAATTTCCATTTTTCTCTCCTTATGATTTATCCTCTATCTTAATCTGCATATTATTATCAAACAAGTATAAATATGCTTCCTTGACCTTCTTTTTTGTCAATATTTCAAGCGCTTCCTTATATGCAAGTATTTGAGTTTCGTACATAGACTTTATTGAATTGATATTGTCATGAACTGCATCAGTTTTATAGTCTATTAAAACTATTTCATCTCCCTCATAAAAGTAACAGTCTATTATACCTTGAATCAGAATGTTATCATCCTCATTCAGGTTTTTAATTACGTCATTTGCCGGCTTTTTTACAACAAAGGCTATTTCCCTTTTTATTTTACCGGAGCTTAACATTCTTCTTCCTATATCGGATTCGAAAAATCCTGATATTTGTTTGATATTAACTACATTAGCTTCATCTGAGCTTAATAACCCGCTGTCTGCCATCTCAGATATCTGCCTTGTGATTTCATCAATATCCGATCTAACATTTATATCAAGATGCTGCATCACATAATGAGTTATCGTACCTACCTCTGCCTTTGTAAACTGGGTATTCTTTTCCTTGAACATAGGTATGTCAACAAGCTTGGGAATGTTGTATTTTACATTTTCAATATTCTTATCTTTGTTGTTCAAGCTTTTCATATCTGTTACAGATAATTTTGTCGGAACATTGACTGATTTTTTGTATTTATATTCAAAGCTTAATCGTCTGTCTATTTCATCGATACAGTCGCTGTTATTTTGATTTATAAAGGCTTTAATTTCGTTTATTTTATACTCTTTATCAAAATTGGCATCCTTGATGTTATATTTAATATCCGACAATGATAAAATATTTATATGCCAGCTTGATTCAAAAATATCTATTTTTATATTGCAGCTGTCATCCCCTATAGTTTCTCTTAATGCATGAGCATCCTTGTGACTGTATAAGGAGCTGCAAATCCAATCTAAATACGAGGCTGCGCTATACAAGTTATAATGGCTTGTTCCTCTTTTCCACTTTTTAGCTCTTCTTTCTGCACTTTTTACAGTTCCACACAGAATCAGCCTGTCCACCGCTCTTGTAAGAGCAACATATAAAATTCTCATTTCTTCTGATAAGGTTTCAAGCTTTGTTACATTTTTAAGGGCAATACGAGGCAAGGTTTCCTTGTATATTCGAAGCTTAGGATTGATGTATTTTGGAGCAAGTCCATATACTTTATGCTTTAAAATATTTTTTGATACATCCATCATGTTAAACTTTTTATTCAGACCGCATAGTAAAACTACTTGAAATTCAAGTCCCTTGCTCTTATGTATAGTCATCAGCCTTACTACATTGTCATTTTCACCGAGTATCTTAGCTGTTGCTTCATCTGTGCTTGAAAGCTTCAGCTTTTCTATATATTTCAAGAAATTATATAATCCCGTCATTGAAGTTTTTTCATATTCGTATGCCTTATCTGTCAACAGACGCAAATTTGCCTGTCTTATCTTTCCGTTAGGCAATGCCCCTGCAAAATAATAATAATCTGTTTCAATGAGTATCTTCCAGATTAAATCATTAAGCTTGGCATATCTGCTGTCTTTTTTATATTTTTCTATTAAATTTATAAAAGTGCTTATTTTATCTGATAACTCATCTTTTTCTGTATTCTTGTAAATATACAATGCATCTATAAATGCAATTTTAGGAGCTTTGATTCTTATTTTTATTAAATCCTCCGTAGTAAACTTGCCTATAGGTGAACGCATTATACTCAAAAGAGGTATATCCTGCCTTATATTGTCAATGAGTCTTAGCAAATTAATCATTATCTGAATTTCAATTGTTTCAAAATATCCTGTACCCGTATCGGAATAAAAAGGTATCCCCTCATTAAAGAAAATCTCCTCGAATATGCCCGACCAATTTGATACAGAACGCAAAAGTATGACTATATCCTTAAACTCTATAGCTTTAAATTCATTTGTTTTAGAATGATATGTATTTTGTGACAATAGGTTTTTTATTTTATTCACAGCAAAATATGCTTCTATTTCGGCAGTACCCATAGCCTGAATTTCCATATCAAAATTATCTTGATTTTCAAGTTCATCCTCATCAGCTATGTCAGATTCTATGATGTTTAACTCGACAAAATCTTTGCTGTCAGATTCAAATTCTGTTCCGGCATTTAAAAATACAGAGTTGTCATAATTTATCTCTCCAAGCTTTTTGGACATGATTCTTTCAAATATAAAATTAACTGCGCTTAAAATTTCTCTTCTGCTTCTGAAATTATGATTTAAATCTATTCTTTGATTTATATCCTCCAAAAGTTCGCAATCTTCCTCATAGGTCTCCATTTTAGAATTAAACAGGCTTACATCAGCCAATCTGAATTTATATATGCTTTGCTTGGAATCACCGACCATAAACATATTATTTTCTCTTTTAATCTGACTGAGCAAAGTTTCTTGAATCTGATTGCTGTCTTGATATTCATCCACAAAAATAAACTTAAATTTATTCCTGTAAAAATCACTTACATCTTCATTTGATAAAGCCTCAAGTGCAAAATGCTCCACATCATTAAAATCAACTATAGCCTTTTCTGATTTTTTCTCCTTAAATTCAAGCATTAATTCACGAACCAATTCATATAAAGCTCGCATAGGGGGCTGCATATAATTTATTGACTCGGCAAATTCGTCCATTGTCTTATTGGGTATAAGCTTTTTTATGTTGTCTGTTATTTTTTTATATTCCTCACGTATTTGCTTTACTTCATCTATTTTTTGTTCATCAATCTCTTCTTTTGCTTTTCCTCGAATTGATGCAAGTCTTGGATGTGACATTGAATATAAAGTATTTATAAAATCCTCAAGGCTCTTGTCCAATGAAGATTTTAATAAATTCACATTATCTAAATCAGCCAGTATAGTGTCAATATAAGCATTAGGCCCCCCGGGTTCTCTGCATATAGCCTTACAGTCCTCTAATGACTCTTTAGCTCCTTCTAAAAAGGTACTTATATTTTCGTTTATGACCTGAATCCATTCTGAGTCTTCAAGCTCTTCTTTTGTGAGGCTGAGCATATTTATTGAACTTTCAAGCCATTCTAAGGGATTTGGAAAGCTCAGAACAAAATAATACATGTCTTTTATTATATCAACCAATTCATTGTCTGAGCGATTGCTTGTAAAGCATTCCACCAACTGAACAAAATCACTGCTTTTCTGTGCATAGGCTCTTTCAAGAACTTCATCCACAGAATCGTTTAACAGTATTTGACATTCATTCGTATCACCGATTCTAAAATTCGGGTCAATTCCAAGTACATGAAAATTCTTTCTTAATACATCTATACAAAACGAGTGTATCGTTGAAATATTGGCTTTACTTAAAAGGTTAAGCTGCGCTCTGAGGTGCTTTTTCAAGTGTGAGAAATCTTGATTTTCCACACTGCCATTAGTCATATTATCATCTTCTAATGCCTTGTATAAAGCCTTTTGAATCTTCTGCTTCATTCCCGCAGCTGCAGCATTGGTGAATGTCACAATCAAAAAAGAGTCTATACTTTCCTGATTATCTCTGATAAGAGTTATTATTCTCTCAACCAAAACCGCAGTTTTTCCGGAGCCTGCCGCGGCTGAAACAAGTATATTTTTGTCTCTTGTATCTATAACCTTTTGCTGATTGGCTGTCCATTTCATCAGCCTTCACCTCACATAGTATTTTATTCGATAATTTCATCCGGTATTTTCTTATACCAAGAAAATAATTCAAAATCCATTTTTTCGTTAAAGTCCTTTTTTACGGTCTTTAACATAGTCATTCTGTTTCTGAACCCATGAGGTCCCGTTTTTATGTCAGGGCTGAAAAGAAAAATACCTGACTTGTTTTTATATTCCGGCTTAGCATCTAAAAACTCTCTTGTATAAAAATTAAGCTGAATATCATCTTCCGTTTCATATTCTATCATGGCTAAATCCATTCCTTTAGGACAGCTCTGCTCGACAAAATCAAAATAATCCTTTTTCATCACTTCCAGCTCTTCATTATTAATCCCGGAAGCTTTTATAGCATTTTTCATATCTTCGGAATCAAAATGCTTGTTTGCATCTTCCCAGATATCGTAATGTATCAGTTTATTAATATAAAATACACATTCCTTCTTAGCTTCTTCATCATAAAATATATATTTTTCGTTGATATCATCACCAAAATCCAGGCTTATAGATTTTTGTGACAAAATCTCTTTAGGATTATATGACACATGTAGTTTAATATCAAGCTCCCTTGACAAATCAGGTTTAGGAAATTCTTCATTTTCCTGTTGATTAAAGCTGTATATAAATAATTCATGAACATTATATTCATCAAACTCATCAAGAAGTAAACCCCTCTGTGCAAAATGCTGCAGCATCATATATGGTTCATAGCCATTGTCGGATAAACAGTAAGCAGTTGATGAGCAGAAGTTTATTTTCTTTCCTTGAATCTCAATTTCATTTATACTGAAATGAGTTGAATCATCAATTCTTTGTTTCATTTGCCCTCTGTTCGACAAAATCATTTCTTCATCGCACGTAAAATCTAAATCCTCAGAGTTATCTCTATAACATGCCTTCTCATCATGTACTATCATCCATAGCTTGTTTTCATCTCCTTGTGAACAAAATCCCAAAACTATACAATCCTTATCCTTAATCTTTATGTGCTTATTTATGATAATTTCATCATCAGGCAAAAGCATCCTGCTTTTTAAATCTTTAAACAGCATTTATTTACTCACCTTTTTCTTTTTCTATTAGCAAGGTACTTATTATTTCATCCTTGCTTATTTTCTTAATATTTCTGTATTTGTTTCCGTCTATCGAGGAATCGAATTGACATACGGTTTTGTAATCACAATAGCTGCAAGGGGTTTTATTTGCATCTTTCCTGTATGGATTTATATCTATTTTGCCTTCCAAAATATTATCAGACAGGTCCTCTGCTATTTCGTCCACCTTGTCCAAAATCATCATATATTCACTGTCATTTAGTGCCTTAGACGTTTTTGTCAAAGTATTGTCCGATTTCAGAGATACAGGAATTACATTTGATGACTTCAAGTCTTCAATTTCGCTGTCTATATTTTTTATTATATTCATATCCTCAAGTACATAACCCCTGAGAGATAGCTCTTTAAATATCTCATCCTCGTATAAGCCGCTTGAACTGTTATCTGCATTTATAAACGGATCATCTATGTTAAAATAAAATACTCCCCCGATTTTAGGAATAAGATTATTTATTTTTTCGCCGCTCTTAATTATTGCAGACAGATACATAAACAGCTGCAATTGCAATCCATTCATAACATCACTCAAAGCTATATCCTTTTTAGAGGATTTATAGTCAACTATATTTATATATATATTTTCTCCTTCTTCAAGCACATCAACTCTGTCAACTCTGCCCTCAATTAAGATTTTCTTTGATATATCCGAAATTTGAGTATCATGAACTTTGTTCAGTATACTTTTGATTTCAAACTCTGTAAATTTCGGTTCAAAATTTCCCTTTTTAAGCTGACTTATCATAGTCCATGCCGCTCTGTCCAAAAGCCTTTTTATCTTCTCTTTTATGTACTTATTTCTTTCATTGTATTCAAGAGCATTATTATCTGAGAGATTTTTTTCCAAAACCTCTGCAATGCACTGTTCCATGCGCTCAGTCACATTTTTTCTATCCGTTGATTTAACATCTAGCTCTTTAGCAATTATAAGGTTAGTAAATTTCTCTATACATTCATGGAAAATATTGCCTATATCGTAATATTCAACTTTAAGCTCCCTTCGCGGAAGGGGTTTGATGCCGAAATCCAAAAAGAATTTAAAAGGACATGAAGCAAAATCTTCAAGCTTTGAAGCAGACATTGTCATATATTCACCATACAGCTTATCAATATCTGTATTTTTAATATTTTCAACTATATTTCTGTAGTTAAGTCCGCTGTCAATTATATATGCCAAATCCTCGCTGTTTCTTTTATACCAGCCGTATACATCCTTCCAAACATCATTCAAAGGCTTGCCTTCAATATGTTCTCTCAATCTTTCTATAAGAACTTCGAGCGTTGCCTTTTTAGTCATGATAAAGCTTAAGTCGTCATTACTGCTCAAGTCGCTTTCAATTTTTAGATTAACAAAAATTTGACTTAATCTCTCGATATACATAGAAGGCTGAAGAGCCTTTCCTTCAACTGTACTCAGAGCATAGCTTATAAACAAATAGTCTGTCGGCTTTGTCAAGACCTTGTATAAAATATGTTTTTCTTTATAATTGCTGTAAGTGCTTGTATTCAATAACTGCAAGCCAAGAGCTTTCAAGCTGTCTTTTTCTTCATCCAGCAAAAGTCCCTTATCCTCTCCATGGGACAGCAATACGCCCTCGTTTGCTCCTATTAAAAATATAGCTTTATAATTATTTATAAATGCCCTGTCTAAATCTCCCGCAACTACCTTATCAAGTGTAGGAGGGATAATGCCAAGCTCTATTTCGGAAAGTCCGGCTTCCAATATCTTTCTGTATTGAATAGGCGTTATATCCACATCCTTAGATGTAAGTATAATTTGCTCAAAAATTTCTATTATTATATTCCAAACCTGTGCATTTATAAAGGATAATTCGTACAGTCCCTTATTTCTGAATTCGTCCACTTTTCTTTCAATGTTTTTTTGTATATTATGCATTTTAAATATATTATACAAAAATATAGTTATATCCTCAGAGGTTTTTAACTTTGAAAATTCTTTTCTGAGTTTTCCGAAATCATCTGCAAATTTTTGACGAAGCCTTTCGTAAAACTCCATATCTTTGTACTTATTCTTAATATTAAATGGCTTAAACCACTTATTTCCCTCTATCCCAAACTCTAAAGCAAAATTCTCAAGCTTATCAAGCTCACCGTAATCAATCCCCGAAAAACCTGTTTTTAAATACTCAAAAACACTCTGATGCTTAAAATTAAAATTGAACATATCAAGTATGGATAAAATGTATTTGACAAAAGGATTATTCATTATATCCTTCTTTAAGTCTATAAAAAACGGTATATCAAACTGCGTAAAAACCTTCTGAATATTTATACTGTACAAATCCATAGCGGAACTGACTACAGCTATATCTCTGTATCTATATCCCTCATCACGCACAAGACTAAGGATTTTTCTGCATATATTCTCTATTTCCGTATATGTGTTCATAGATGAAAAAGATATTACACTCTTTGGATTTCCAGGGTATTTGTATTTAAGCCCTGAAACTGTAAACATATTTTCATCTATGGCTTTTATTTCTTTATTGCTTATATAGCTTTCTTCAAGCTGAATTATTTCAGGTTTTAAGGTTAAATCATCTGCTATTTTTTTATACTGCAAATATGTATCGTAAGTTACCTTAAAAATCTCATAATCATCTGACGCTTCAAGTCTATCAAGACATTTGTTGTCTATGTTTATTGAAATAGTAACTCCTTTTGAATTTTCAATAAGTTTTTTAATTATATCCAGTCTTTGTCCTACCAAGCTTTCAAAATTATCTATATAAATGTAAGAGTTTTTTATCAGCTTGGATTTCTCTATTATATTGATGAAAAAATTGGTTTTATCCTCATCATCAAAAAAATTATCTCTTGTTGCATCTTCTATTTTTTTATAAATTTTAATTATATCGGAAAGCTTTCTTTTTAACAGCTCATTTTTCAAACTATTAATATCTATCTTCTCAAGGACTGAAATATCTATTTTATTCTTTTTAAGCTCTCTGATAAAGGAGTTGAATTCTCTCAAAAATCCATCTTTATATAATGCTTTTTTATATACTGTGAGCTCGTCCAAACTTTGCTCGCATATTTTTTTTAGAAGCATTATTTTCCCATAATCGTTGATGTTTTGAAGCCTTAAACCTCCAACTTCGTCAAAAACCATATATTCGAGCTTTTTAAAGCTGATTATTTGAATGTCAAGAAGACCGTCCTCGTTTATTTTATTTATAATGTCAAGCTCGGTAGAATAAGTCATTTGCTCAGGAACTATGTATAAAAAGTTACTTCCGCTATTCAATTTTAGTTTATTTAATGCATCATTATATAGATAATCAGATTTACCCGACTTTGCTCTGCCTGTAACGAGTTTTAATTCCATAAGCAAGCTCCTTTATTTCATAGTTGCATAAATTCTCCGTCTTACTATATCCTGTCATAAAATTTATTAGCATATAAATTATATCAAAATTGCTTGGCTTTGTAAAAGAAAATACTAAATTCTTTAATAAGTAATTTGAACTTATCATAGTTTTGGTAATAATCAAAGAATCAGTGAGTAAAAGCTTAGATGTATCTACCTTAATAACACAGAAAGCCAAAGAAAAATAATTTCTCATTTTTCTCTGGCTTTCTGTATTCACATAGCTTTTAGCTTAGTTTTCTTTTTTCAAATCATAATATATTTTTGTAAGATTACCCATGTGTATAATATTTATGCTGTTTCGATCAAGATATTGAGTTGTGCTGACACATTCTTCTGCCTTTATACTATTTAATTCATTAATATCTTTATTGCTGTTTATTATCCCCGATACTTTCTGCACTGCATTTTTCAAATATTCTAAATTCGTATCTATAGTTTCTTTTGCTTCCACAATATCACCGTGTCCGGGTATTATCAATTCATAGTTATTTTCCTTCAATTTGTTCAATGTATTTTCCAAGGTCTTTGCATTGCCGCCATATAAAACCAATGGCAAATAGCTGGTGACCACTACATCTCCGGCAACCAAAATCTTTTCATTTACCAGTTCAACACTGATATGGCGATCATCATAGTGTCCCGGAGTAAATATTATCTTAAATTTTATCTTTCCCATATTTATGATTTGTCCGTCCTCTACATCATCAAAAGTATATATATTTACTTGTTTGTCCTTTGTAAGAAACTTTAAATTACTTCTGTGATCACTGTGTTTATGAGTAAGAATCAAATTTTCCAAACTTATATTGTTGCTTTCTAAATAGTTTTTTACCAGAATACCTTCAGCTTCTCCGTTTCCCGCATCTATAAGCGTTGCTTTATTTCCTTTGGTTATTAATACCATATTAACTTTTGATATATCCGGATAATCACCTGTAATTATATAAATTCCTTCACTTACCTGTTTCCATGAACCACCGCTATTAATCTTTTCCAAATCATATTCGTTGGATTTAGAAAAGCTTGGAGTATGTGAATTGAATTT
>DGYI01000011.1:16202-16519 GCA_002396645.1 Firmicutes bacterium UBA5010 | reverse complement strand
CATAATAACATTATATACTTTTAATTTATAGCTTTATATGCCTTATTTTTTATAATATTATATTTTTTGTATATTGTAAACATCAATTTCTAAATAAAGAAAAATGTACCAAATATTTTTAATATTTTCTTATCTCTTTTATCATACACCAATAATTAAAAACCAAAGAAAAATATTTTTTCATTTTTCTTTGGTTTTATATTATGTTACAACAAAAGTATATATATGATAAAATCCCTCTAAGCTTTTGCTTATCAAATATATTTATAACTCAAAAAATGCTTATTTCATTTTTAACTTAAAATGTTTGATATCTT
>DGYI01000011.1:15739-16069 GCA_002396645.1 Firmicutes bacterium UBA5010 | reverse complement strand
TTCTGCATCCATTTTTAGTATCATCATTGCTTCTATAAATCAAAAAATTTGTTGATACCTGCCAAGGTTCTTCATTGGGTATTATCTTCATTTCTCCTTCTATGAATTCAATTACTGCAGATTTTCCTCCTCTGTCAGAAATCATAAAGTGCAAAGGTGGTGCAGGTGGAAAATAAACATTATAATTTTTCATTAAATCCACAGCTTCATCAACTGTTCTTGCACGATCTAATACAAGTCTAATGACTGTTAAATCCCCTAATGTGACTTTATTGGGATCAATTGAAGTCTTCGTGCCTAAAGCAGTCATTTCTCCCACTGTCAGGCCGT
>DGYI01000011.1:15299-15674 GCA_002396645.1 Firmicutes bacterium UBA5010 | reverse complement strand
AATTGTTCTTTTGTTAAAAAACCAACATGTCTTAAATCCACCATTGATACTGAAGCATATCCGTCGGATGGAGAGGTAAACAGCAAGAGCTTGGGACTATAATAATAATCTAAGTTTCTTCCGAAAATCTTGTCTTCCCCATCGCTCAATGCCGCAACACAACTGCAAGCATTATAGTCCTTTACCGCATCTGCTATACAAAAGGACTTAAGTTTTTCTGATATTTTTTTGCCTTCCTTAAGATAGTCGGAGAATCCATAATCTCCATAAAAGTTCATAGTATAAACAGGAAAATCATCAATCTTTTTAAAGGTGTTTAGACTTTTACTTTCATCTTCGCTGAAATTCCCCGTTATAATTTTATCCGAAAACATG
>DGYI01000011.1:0-15195 GCA_002396645.1 Firmicutes bacterium UBA5010 | reverse complement strand
TGAAAAGATTTTGGTTGCGGGATTCAAAATATATTTTAGTAATAGTATCTCTGTGCATATTATTTATGTTATTTAGCTCAAGATACTTGGTTGTGCTAATACATTCTTCTAATTTTATATTTCTTAATTCTCTAATCTCTGTACCGTTAATATCTTTACCGTTTTTTATTATCTCTGATACTTTCTTTTTTGCGTTTTTAAGATAATCCAAATTTATATTGACAGCTTCTTTTGCTTCCACGATATCACCGTGTCCGGGTATTATCAATTCATAATTATTTTTTTTCAATTTAATCAATGTATCTTCTAAGGGTTTTGCACCACCTCCGGATATCAACAATGGCAAATAGCTGGTAACAACCACATCTCCCGCAACCAAAATCTTTTCATTTACCAGCTCGACACTGATATGCCGATCTGAGCAGTGTCCCGGGGTAACTATTATCTTAAATTTTATCTTTCCCATATCTATGATTTGGCCATCCTTCTAATTATCAAAGGCATATATATTTACTTGTTTTCCCTTTGTCAGTAATTCTACATTATTTATGTGATTGCTGTGTTTATGAGTAAGAATCAAATTTTCTAAGCTTATATTATTGTTTTCTAAATAATTTTTTACCAGAATTCCTTCAGTCTCTCCGTTTCCTGCATCTATCAGCGTTGCTTTATCCGCGTCAGTTATCAATACCATATTAACCTTTGATATAGTTGGATAATCACCTGTGATTACATAAATTCCTTCACATACCTGCTTCCAGGAACCACTTCTATTAATTTTTTCTAAATCATATTCATCGGATGTGCCAAAACTTGGAATGTATGAATTGAATTCTATTATTAGAACTATAGCAATTATAATCAAAATTATACCAAGCCATATCCCTTCTTCCTTTTTCATATCTTCCTCCTTATATAATCTATTACTGATTAATATGCATTTTTATCAGCATAATAGAGAACAAGTTTGACTATTTGCTCCATATTCAGCTTATCTACATCCTCTAAAGTATCATCAGGACTGTGATACCCGTTTAACCAATCTTGATTTATCAAAAGAACAGATTCCACTCCAACTTGTGAAAAGCTGGAATGATCGCTTCCGACCAGGACATCCGTTGTATATTTGATTTTCAGCTCTTCAGCATATTTGCACAGTTCATTTTGAAGTTCATTCTCACCTTCTTCAGCACTGGCAATAGTAATAGGTATTTCAGCTGAACATCCTATCATATCCATGCATATCATTACCGACTTATCCAACGGATAAACAGGATTTTCCGCATAATGCAAAGAGCCTGTCATACCTGCTTCTTCTCCGTTAAACGCTGCAAATATTATAGTTTTTTTCGGAGCAATTTTACCGCTTTTGATAATTTTTGCTATTTCGATAAGACCCGCTGTTCCTGAAGCATTATCAAGAGCACCTGGGTTATATGTTCCATTTTTGTTATCACCAACATGATCAAAGTGTGCACCTATAATTATATACTCATTTTTCAGTACAGGATCGGAACCGGGTATAATTCCTATAACATTAGGCACCCTTTTTCTCATATCCTGAGAGAAATTGCACTTGATATGAAGCCGCAAGCCTTTATCGGCAGCATCATTGATTTCTTTAAATGTATCATTATCTACTATTAAATATGGATTGTAATTACCTGTCATCCATCTTCCCCGCATAGGAGTCGCAAGCAAGCTGGAATATTTTCTTCCAGGGCTTTTTATATCAAACTCACCTATTCCGGCTAAAAGTCCTTTATCTTTAAAGGAATCAATAATCTCAGTTACCGTTGACTTGCTGTTAACAGAAATAGGAAATAAGCCTATTTTCCCTTTTATATCTGAGTCTGATACATCCTTAAGACTGTCTATCTTATGAAGATCCGCTGTAATATCTATGATTGGGGAACTGGATAGAGATCTGAACAGAAAATTTTCAAAATATTTAAAGCTCTTTATTATGTTTCCCTCTGCATCTTCAAGCTGCATTATCGGCTCATCTTTAATAATCAAAACTTGAGTTGAATAATACTGCATATAATTCTCTAATCCCACAGGATTTTCAAGTCCAATTTCTTTAAATTTAGCTGCTACATATTCTGCCGCCATTTTATTTTCTTCTGTACCTACAAGTCTGCCCTTATACTTTTCTGAACTTAATTCTTCAACTATTGATAATAGATTTTCTTCGTCGATTACATCTTCTCTTGCATTGATTTTAGATGCTTCCTCGGATTTATCACAAGCTGATAAAGTAAATGATGCTAAAAATACAAGTACAATAATTATACATAGTTTTTGATACATTTTCATAGAACCCTCCCGAATATTGTAAATTAATTTTTATTTATTAGCCTTCTTACTAAAATATTCTAAATGCTCGTTAAGCATCTCATTCCCGCCAACTTCCCCATGTCCGGGAATTATTATTGAATAATTTTTGTCTTTAAACATTTGTAAAGTTTCAAGTAATTTTTTGGCTTCTCCTCCCGGTGCAACAGCAGATGATACATCATCATTGTCTATAATATCGCCTGCAATTAAAATACTTTGATTTTCAATTTCTATGCTTATATGCTTATGAGGTTTGTAGTGTCCTTCAGTAAACATTATCTTAAGGTTTTTATCTCCCACGCTTATAATTTGATTGTTCTGTGCATTGTCAGGTGTTATAAGCGCAACATCCTCAGTTTTAAATTTTTCAAGATTTGCTACGTGATCATTATGCTCATGAGTTATTATTATAGTTTCAATTTTTAGACCTTTCTCCTTGATCAATTCCATAGCATTGTGATATTCTTCATCATGCATTCCCGTATCAATCAAAACTGCATCTTTTTCTGATACAACCAAGGTCATATTAACGCTATAATACTTTCCTGTGAAAACAAAAATATCACTTCCAACTTCTGTCCATTTCTCTTTTTTAACAATTTCAAGTTTTTTGCCATTAATAGTCTCTTTACTTTGACATCCTACTGTAAGAACAAATAATGAACTAAGCATAAAAACAAAGATCTTTCTCTTTAAAATTCCTCTTATCATACAATCCTCCTTATAACAATTTTTTAAGATCTTCAATACATTCTTTTGCCCAATTTATCTCAGCTCTGTCAAAGGATAATCCTCTTTTTACAGTAAATCTGTGATAAATAACATCATCTTCGCAGTTTTCTCCTATAATTTTTTCACTAAGCCTTTTTTCTATCGGCTCATATATTTTTAATTCTTTACTTAACTCTCTGATATAATTTTCAAATTGTAAAATTAATTCTTCCTTTTTAAGCTTTGAGCTAAAGAAAATTCTCACTAAAAATTCATTTCTTGAAGGAGTACTTAAGGTATCCGGAAAATCTCTGAGCCATTCAATAAATGCAGTGTTTCCTTCTTGTGAAATGCTGTAAATTTTTTTATCCGGACGTCCCTCCTGAGGCTCTATTTTATAATTTACATAACCCAATCCTTCGAGCTTGGAAAGCTCCCTATATATTTGACTTAATTCTGCCGACCAAAAAAAGTTAATGGAATTATCCATAAAAACCTTTAAATCATACCCCGTCATAGCCATATAATTCAATAATCCTAAAATAATAAATCTTAAAGTCAATTCATCATCCTCCTATTTTAGCTTTATGCTTATAATTATCATATGTAATTTTTTATATATAACTTGTTATATATTATATTGCACTTTTTATGCATTGTAAACAATAATTTTCAAAAAATAAAAAAATGCCAAATATTTTCAGCATTTTCTTATAAATTTTATCAGTAAGTTAAATTAATTTAGCATAGTGGTTTAAGCCCATCGTATAAATCATTGAAACTTTTCATCGATTTACACCTGCCGTATGACAGATTTTTGTTTGCTCCGAAAGCTCCTAGATAGCATTTAGTAAGTTCTTCAACTGTTTGCTCCAGCATTGTCATGAATTGTGTGTAAATTGTATCATATGCAGCGCTATCTTTTTCATAATGACCATCAATTAGGCCCTCTGTAAGTTGGTCTAAAGGATATAACTTTAAATGCAATAATTCGTGAACAATTACTTCCTCCGGATTTTCCTGCTTTGGATTTAATACATTCAGCATTAAGATGGCTTTTTTATCGTCACAGTCAATCTTAAAATCTCCCGTTTTTCTAAAAAGCGGATCATTTACAAGCTCAAGATTGATATCCCAATTGTTTTTAACTCTGAGAATATCAATCCATTTATCAAATAAATCATTTAATTCCTGTTCAGTCAGCATTTAAATACCTCCGTATATAATTATACTTTATATTTCCTTATTCAATATTTTATATATTTTTTCCATATCTAATGATTTTCTCACTTCTTGTGCCAGCAAGTTATATTGACTGTTTTTAAATTCTTTTATGTTAAAGCTTTCCAGTTCATCAGCTCTTAATCCCTTTTTCTCATACAGAATTTTTACTATCGCATTGACAACCTGACTGTTATCGAATATACCGTGTATATATGAGCCGGCTACATTATCGCTAAATGCCCCATCCATACTTTCTGCCTGATTATTTGCCGCAGATATAACATTAATTTTGCTTAGAGAGCTTTCATTCTTGATATCAGTATCACCCATATGAATCTCATATCCTTCAAATTCAACGTTTGATAAAGGCTTATATAAGCCTTCTATATTATTAAATCTTCCTTTGATTTGTGTTCTTATCTTTTCTTTGTAGAAGGTTGTTTCGGTTTTTAAAAGCTCAAGTCCTCTTATTTCTCCGCCTGATTCCACATTATCGGGATCATATACTTTTTCTCCGAGCATCTGATAACCTCCGCATACCCCAAACAGGGCCTTGCCTTCGCTTGCATGTCTTTTTATTCTAGGCTCAAAACCTGTTTGTCTTAACCATTTTAAGTCCTCTATAGTATTCTTGGTTCCGGGTATAATTATCATGTCAGGCTCACCAAGATCTCTTACACTTGAAACATATCTGAGCCCTACATTATTGCACATGCTGAATACATTAAAATCAGTAAAGTTAGATATTCTCGGAAGCTTTATAACAGCTATATCAATTAAATTATAGCCTGTATTGTTTTCTAATTTTTCCGAAAGGCTGTCCTCATCATCTATTTCTAATTTCATATATGGGATAACACCCAAAACATCAACCTTTGTTATATCCTCAAGCATGTCAAGCCCGGGTTTTAAAAGCTCGACATCTCCTCTGAACTTATTGATAACAGTTCCCTTTACTCTTTGCTTTTCATCATCGGTCAAAAGGAGCAAGGTTCCCGCAATAGAAGCAAAAACACCGCCCCTGTCAATATCTCCTACAAGTATAACAGGAGCATCTACAAGCTCGGCCATACCCATATTTACTATATCATTTTCTCTTAAGTTTATTTCAGCGGGGCTTCCTGCACCCTCAATTACAATAATATCATATTCCTCTGCCAAGGAATTATAGGCTTTTAAGATATGAGGTATAAGCATTTTTTTCTGCTTATAGTACTCCTTTGCAGTCATGTCTCTTAAGACTTCTCCGTTTAAAATAACCTGTGAACCTTTCTCGCCTGTAGGCTTTAACAGTATGGGATTCATTCTTACATCCGGCTCGATGCAAGCAGCTTCTGACTGCATAACCTGTGCTCTTCCCATTTCTAAGCCTTCTTTTGTTATATATGAATTTAAAGCCATGTTTTGTGACTTAAAGGGGGCTACCTTATATCCATCTTGATGAAAAATTCTGCAAAGAGCAGCAGTAACCAAACTTTTGCCGGCATTTGATGTCGTGCCCTGTACCATTATAAGCTTTGCCATTATGTATTCCCTCCATAGTTTGAACTGCGTTGATAGTCTCAACGCAGTTTTGATGTATTATTTAAAGAATATTTCTCAATGCTCTGACTAAAAGTTTATTATCCTCATCCTTTTTAACTGCGATACGATAATAGCTTTCGTCAAGTCCTTCATAATTTGAACAGCTTCTTATCATAATTCCGTACTGAAGAAGTTCATATTTTAAATCAATATCCTTCATACATTTAAAAAATATATAATTTGCATTAGGAGGATAAATTTTTAAATCTAACATATCAAGCTTCTCCACGAGATATCTTCTTTGCTCATCTATATATTGCAGAGATTCACTTAAATATTCGCTTTCCTGCACCGCTGCTATTCCCGCAGCCTGAGCTATAGCTGACACATTCCATATAGGTCCTGTCTCTTTTATTCCATCCATTATTCTTATATTGCTTGACATACAATATCCAAGTCTTATGCCTGCCATTGCAAATATCTTTGTGAATGCTTTTAATATTATTAGATTGCTGTATATTCCAAGTAAATTTTTAGCACTGTATTCCTCATTATCACTTACAAAGTCCATAAAGCATTCATCAATAACAACATTGGTATCCATTTTTTCACAATGAGTCAATATTTTTTCTATAATCTTTTTCTCTGTAAGCTGCCCTGTCGGATTGTTAGGATTGCAAATAAACAGAATATCTGTTTCTTGAGTAATATCTTCCAGTATATCTTCGTCAAGTATAAAATCATTTTCTTCTTTAAGATAGTGATAATTTATGTTGCATCCTATAGCCTCCAAAGCATGCTCATACTCACTGAATGTCGGAGCTATAACAAGTGCGTTTTTAGGCTTTAAAAAATTCACTATTCTGAAAATTGATTCTTCTGCACCGTTTGAGCAGAATATATAATCCTTTTGGACGTTCTCATATTCCGACAATGCAGCTGATAATGCTCTGCAGTTAAAATCAGGGTATCTGTCAGCATATTCAAGTGATTCAACAATGCTGTTCTTAACCCCCTCAGCCAGCCCGTAAGGATTGATATTAGATGAAAAATCGATTATTGAATTTTCGCTAATATCAAGCTCTATGGCTGTAGTATAAATGTCTGCGCCGTGTGTATAATTTCTAATTTTAATCAACCCTTTCTATTATATAAAATATAAAATAACTGATTTAAAAGCTATGCCCAATACAAGGCACAGTATTGACGTTGTGTACATAAGATTATTGGCTGTTTTTATATCCTCTAAGCTCACTTCTTTTATCTCATCTCCTATAGTAGGCTTTTCAACATAAACATTGTTGTAATAGCTTCCTCCGGCAAGTCTTATTCCAAGAGCACCCGCGCAAACCGATTCGGTATGAGCGGAATTAGGGCTAAGATGATTATATCTGTCTCTTTTATATATCTTGTAAGCATTTCTGAAATCCAGTTTCAATATCATAGATGCTAATATCATTATGTATGATGAAATTCTTGCAGGTATATAATTCGCAAAGTCATCAGCTTTTGCTGAAAATCTTCCAATATTAATGTATTTTTCATTTTTATAGCCAACCATAGAATCCAGAGTATTTATAGCTTTGTACATAAAGCCCAGCGGAGCTCCGCCAATAAGAATAAATATAAGAGGTGCTATAACACCATCAGATGTGTTTTCAGCTACAGTTTCAATCGCAGCTCTGATTATAGATTTATCATCTAAATTTTTGGTATCTCTGCCTACTATATATGAAAGAAATTTTCTTGCCCCCGATAAATCATTATCCTTAAGCTTATGATATACTTTCATGCTTTCATCCTTTAGGCATTTAGTCGCAAGTAGATAATAACACATAACCGATTCGGTTATAATAGTAAAATGTATTGATATTCTCGCTGCTACAGCTAAAATAATCCATGGGATTAGAAATGATCCAAAAACAATGACAATCCACAATATGAATCCCGCTCTGCGTTCATCTTGGGAAGTTTTGCATTTTTTTCTAAGAACATTTTCCAAGTTTTTTATAGAATTTCCTATTAATCTGACAGGATGAGGCCAACCCTGAGGATCTCCGAGAAAAAGATCCAATATATAGCCTAAAGTTAAAGAAATCACGATTACCTCGATAATAATTATAGTATTGTAAAAAAAGCAAACTACGTTCACTCTATGGAAGAATCGTTCCGATTCTTCATTTATCTAATTAGGAAATATCAGATAAAAAATTTAGTCGAAATTTAATTATTTCCCAACAAATAAATCTCCCATTCTTCGGGAGATTTTGGACACAGAATATTAAAGTTAATTATTGTGTTAATTCCTCCCGAAATAACAATAAACAAACATAGGCAGGTCTCCTGACTTTCGGGTCATATGAAATACGCCTTCCCATTTATAACAGTGGCACTGTATTTCATCACCTTTCACAGTAGCGGGGGCTGTAACAGAATTCACTGTTTTCCCTATTAATACATAAAAGTAACCTATGTAAATTATTTAATAAATAATCATTGTATTTATAATTATAATATAAAAAGGTATTAAAAGCAATATAAATTAAGGTATCAAAGCTAACTATTTAATATTTTTACCTATATACATGAATCCCTTTGATTTATTTCCATTCATAGTAGTAAAGGTAAGTTCATCTAAAATAAGCTTTTCATAATTACATGTTAAATCTTCTATATAATTTAATTCATGATGCCTTACCAGCGCCCCTTCAGGAAGTTCAAACACACCATATATTCCATACTTTTCTTTAAACTTTTCATATCTTTGTATGTTTCTCTCATCATGGTTAAGTAAAAAATCATTAATATATATGATACCACTTGGCTTTAAAACTCTTCTTATCTCATTCATTAATGCTTCTTGTTCGCTATCATTTATAATACAGGTTAAAACAGCAAATAGGATCACTCCATCAAAGCTATTATCTGCAAAATCTATGTTTGTACTATTTTGAACGCATAGATTTAAGTATGGTGACAAAGCCTTGCCTCTTTCTATCATCTTTTCTGAAAAATCTATACCGTATAAATTACTATAAGAATTGCTATAAAGTTCATCCAATACTCTACCATATCCACATCCCACATCAAGTATATTTGAAAATTTACTAAGATATTTTGAAAAAATATCTATTTGAAATGGTGTAGTAAATTTCTTTTCATCTGCAACGCTATTCCAATATTCTTTTTGGTTTTCTGCTAAATTCATTCTTTCCCCTCCATAAAAGCAATTTTTATATTTTAATATAATGCAAATCAATATATGTGTCAATATTTATTTTTACATGCTTTTAGGATTTTTATGATTATAATTTAGTCATACATACCTTAAATATTTCACTACTTAATAATCAAAACTATTATAAGCGGTATCAAATAAATTAACGGTATAAGATAATTTTCTTTTATTTTTTCATATGATAATACCTGATATAAAATCGAAGCTGTCAGCACTGTAGCTATACTTGATATGTTATTATCTATTAAAACGCTGTATTTTAACTTCAAGCTAACTATTACTATCATAAACAACACAGAAAATATTATATTAAAATATTTCTTTAGTTTGCTGTTCTTAATGTCATTAATTCTTTCTATTAATGCACCTTTGCCATTAAAATATCCAATTATAAAACCTGAGTATGAAATATAAATTATAACAGCAGCAAGAATAAAAGTTGAAACTATAACTCCAATTAGGTTCTTTGTCAAAGCAAAATATATGCAAAGTAAAATGAACATCGGAGTCAGCATAGTCTGTATAAATGAGTCTCCAAGTCCTGAAACCGTTAATTTATTTGATACCGNNGAGTCTCCAAGTCCTGAAACCGCACCCATCATAGCTCTTTTTAAAACATTTATATTTGTATTGTCTTCTTTTTTCGATCTTTTCTCTTCTAATGATATGATATATCCATGTATCGGTGTGCTTAAATTCGGCTCTGCATTAAAAAAATCCGTATGATATTTTATTCTTTCTATTCTCTGTTCTTCATTGTCATACAACTTAAATATTATATTTTTCATTGTATGAGCAAAGGCTAAGCCTTGCATTCTTTCAAAATTATATGATGCATGTGAAAAATTCATCCAAACTGCCCAGGATCTTAACAGATCAGATTTAGATATAAAATTTGATTCGGCAGTGGAATTATAATTAAGTTTTGATGAATTTCTGTAGTCAATAACCATGCAATAAATCAAAAATAATATCACAGCGCCCACAATTATGACTGACCTCATAATAAATAATAAAAGAAAAGTCAATATATATACGAAAACTAAATTTAAATTCTCCTTTGTCAGAAGATTTGAAAAAACTGAATTCAGCAATATAAAAATCCCCGATAGAAATAATACATTTCTCAGAAATTCATAATATGCGGTAAAGTATCCCTGCAACAGATACATTATTAAAAAGCATACTAAAATTACAATCGTACTCATAAGCAGCAGCAAAAGCTGGGGCAGCAGTGCATTATATACAAACATAATTTTTTCACTTTTTATGCTCTTGTTACTTTCTAATTTTTTAACAAAATAAATATTAATATTCAAACGGTATTTCCAGATTAAAATACCTATAAAGCCGAAAGGAAAAGCCAAAGCCAAAGCTTCTACAGCATTTATATTAAATATTATAACGCTCATAGCAGCAATTATCCCGGTCAGACACGGATCTCCCTTTAAGCTTCCGCCTGTAGAAACGAAATCCAAATATACTATATTCACAACACATGTTTTTAGTCTTGAACAANNTATACTATATTCACAACAGCTCCTGCTGTCATTCCAAGCACAACATCTCCTAATACAAGTCCTGCCAGCATCCCCGATATAACGGGTCTGTAAAGAGTGTAGTATCCTATTCCGAACGACCAAGCTGTACTCGATCCGATAAAATATAAAAAATTAATCAACAAAAAGTTAAAAATGTTCATAAATACCTCCATGCACTTAGTGCATNNTTTTGTAAATGACAAATTTATAACTTTCTGTCATTAGGTATCATCTGTATTTCTAAATTGCAATTAGGCATTTTTTCAATGTTTTTTAGCAAGCTTAGCTCATCATCACTTAGGTGTATAAAATTCAAGTATCTTTTCCTCTCATTACTATGACCTAAACCACCTAAATTAACTATATTTATTTGTATTTGATTGTCTAATAATTCTTTAATACAGCTTATCTTATTGACTAAAATTAAAACTCTCTCACTTCCCGAGGGCTCTTTTAAATAATTTATGCTTTGTTCAAGACTAAAAACATGTATTTTTATCCCTTCAGGTGCTGATGTTAAAATTAACTCTTTCATAAATTCATCGTTAAAGCTCTCATCATCAATAACAATAATTTCTTCTGCCTTCAGAAACGGTATCCATGATACCACAACCTGTCCATGCAGCAGTCTGTCATCTATTCTTGCCATTACAATATTTTTCATTAGTTCTCTCCTGCTTAGTCAAATATAAATTTGTCATTTACAAAAACTATGCTTTTCTTTCCGTTTTTTATTATTTTCTCAGCAATTTCATCCATGCTGTATGTATTTTTATTTATAGCTATATCTATAAACAAAGGTAAATTAACTCCGGTTATATGAAAGAATTTTTTATCCTTCATAAGTTTAGTTACAGAATTAAACGGACTTCCTCCGTACATATCCGTGAATACAATTAAATCATCATCACCGATTCTTTCAATGCTTTCTTGAACTTTTTTACACAAATCAGCATAATTATCCCCTAAGTTAAAGGATATACATTCAATATTATCAATTTTACCGATTATTATTTCTGAGCTTTTTAACAGTTCTTTTCCAAAATCACCATGTGACACAATTAAAATATTTATCATGATATTTCCAATTTCTCCCATTTAAAAATATTTATTTTTTCTAAATATTATTATAACATAGTCTTACTGAGCGAGCTATAAAAAATATTCCATGAATATTTACAACATAGTCTCAAACTTTGTTTGAGCCATTAGAAATAATATTCTTCGAATATTATTATAACATATAATTTCTTTTTTTTAAATTTAATGTTATAATATTTTTATAGTTTATTATAAAAATATTTTTCGTAAAGTTTTATGAAATTCATAAAGTTTTATGAAATTTAATCAGGAGGATAATATGTACGAAGAACACTATAAGTTTTTTCAAAATAAAGAATGTGAATACTTTCCGTGTCATAAGATAAAGAATGTTGAAGAGTTTAACTGCTTGTTCTGCTATTGCCCCCTTTATATGCTAAAGGATAAGTGCGGAGGCAATTTTGTAAAAACCGGTAATAATATAAAAGATTGTTCAAACTGCTTAGTGCCTCATGCTAAAGGTTCTTATGAAAGAATAATGGAAAAGATGAATGAAGTGATTAAAAACGGAAGTGATTTTTAAATTTGTTTTTATCCATTTTAAAAACTCAAGAGCTGCGGCAAAACTGCCGCAGCTTTGTATAGTGCGATTATCTTTCTACTAAGTTCTTTTCAAAATACTCGATTATCCCAGCATATATCGCCCAAGCTACCTTTTCCTGATAATCAGGTGTTGATAAAAGTCTTCCTTCCTCTGCATTTGATACAAACCCGCATTCCACTAAAACTATAGGTAATTTTGACTCGTCTAAAACTCTCACATCCTTTTTAGCCTGAGGAACTCTTTCATTATTTTTGTCTAAAATATTTCTGAGATTTTTTTGTATTATTTCTGCCGCAGTTTTACTTTCCTCACAATTGCTTTTATAAAAGCTTTGTGCACCGTAATATTGACTTTGAGTAAATGCATTCAAGTGAACCGATACAATCAAATCAGCATCTGATGCGTTAATTATCTTAACCCTGTTATCTAAATCCTCGTTTTTCTTTTCTCTTATAGTAGTATTTGCACCCTCATTATACAGTCCGACCGAACCATATCTTGTCATCTCGACTTCAAACCCCGTACTGTCTAAAAAATTCATCAAATACTTTGATATTTCAAGATTTATTGGAGCCTCATTTTCACCGTATTGGTTTACGGCACCTGAATCAATACCTCCGTGTCCGGGGTCAATAATGATAAAAATTTTATCTCTTGCCTTATACAATTCCTCATTATTTACGCTAAGGTCTCTGTTTATAAAATATATAATAAGATTTATGATTATAATAAAAATCATAGCGATAAAAAATACTATATTGATTTTTTTTAAATTTTTAAACATTTTACCTCCAAAATAAAAAAAAGATTAAATATAAATAATTGATTTATACTTAATCTTATGAATAACTTGTATATATAATGATTATATTATTTTTAATTTTTTCATCTTGTTTTGAGTTATCATAAACAGTGTAGGTATAAGAATTCCTCTGACTATTGAAGTCATCGACAATGCCCACCATACTCCGTTCAGACCCATAAACCTTACTAAAATATATGCTAAAGGTATCCTCAGTGCCGTAAAGCTTACGTTTATGACAGACGGAAGCAGTGTTTTTCCAAAACCTGCAAAGGCCCCTCCGGTAACTATATCCACACACATAAACAGCTGTGAATATCCCAAAATAGTTAAATAAGATATACCTAGAGGAAGTACATCCTTTTCAGGTATAAATAAATAGAATATTTGTCCCGGTAAAAATACAAGCAATGATGTAGTAATAATCCCAAGAACTACACTTATTTTAAATGCTGCCGAATAGCCTTCCGCAGATCTTTCAATATTCTTTGCTCCATAGTTTTGGGCAACAAAAGAGTTCAGTGCCGCGGCAAAGCCATCTGCCGTCATCCATGATATGGATTCTATTTGCGCTCCTACATTTTGTACAGCTACAGCAGCCTCACCAAAGCTTGCGACCAGCCTTGATATATTCATCGCAATCAGTGTGAACATACTGCTCTGAGCAGCCGGAGGAAGTCCGATTTTAACAATTTGTTTGAGTTTATTAAATTCAGGTCTTGATAAAAGCTTTAAATCTATAAACAGCTCATCATCTTTCATATATGAAATATATACTACGAATACTATAGCCTGAGCAATAACAGTAGCTATTGCCGCACCTTTTGCTCCCATAGCAGGTATCGGTCCCAATCCGAATATAAATAACGGGTCTAATATGATATTAGCAATCAAGCCTATTGAATTAGCTCTAAAAGGCGTCTTGCTATTGCCTGTTGCCGTAATCAATCCTGTTATAACCTGATTTAAGAATGTGAATATAAGCCCAAAACTCACATATGTCAGATAAGTTCTGGCATCCTGAACAACCTTAGTATTTTCAAAATTAAAAAATCCGATAAGCTGCTTTGAAAATATTATCATAACTAAGCTGTATAATATAGCTAATGCTGCGCAAATCTGTATAGAGTTTCTTGCATATCCCGTAGCTTCCTTTATATTCTTTGAACCAAGAGATTGTCCAACCTTTACCTGTCCTCCTGCACGACAGAGCGTTATAAACCCCTGTGAAAGCCACATAAACATTCCCGCTGCCCCTACTGCCGCAACCACATCACTGCCTACTCTTCCCAGCCAAATCATATCTGTCATATTGTATGCCATTTGTATAAATGAAGTTGCCATAATCGGAACAGCAAGTCTGGTCAGCGAGGAAAGTATATTTCCCTCCAGCAAATCTACTTTGTTTTTCATTTTATGTCGATGTCCTCCCTTGAACGAATAATAAAATTATTTTATATTATACAGCTTTCTGAATTTATTTTTTACATACTCTATATAATATTTAGCCTGCAATTCTTCCCCTGTAACCTTCTTTATAAGCTCATCAGGAGTATATAAAGTTCCGAACTGATGTATATTGTCATGCAGCCAATTATTGACAAAGGAGAAATTTCCTTGCCCGATTTCACTGTACATGTTCGGATTATCCTTAAGTATGGCATTTAAAAACTGCCCATCATATAAATTTCCGAGAGTATAGCTCTGAAAATATCCTATATATCCCATAGCCCAATGCACATCCTGCAAAACTCCATCACCATCATTATTAGCTTTGATTCCTAAATATTCATTATACTTTTCATTCCAAAGCTCTCTGATTTCGTCAATTTTGACTTTTCCGTCATAATAATCCTTTTCTATCTCAAATCGAATTATAGGATGCAGGTTATATGTAAGTTCATCAGCATCAAGTCTTTTCAAAGTAGGAAGCACATTGTTAATACCTCTGAAGTACCTGTCAAATTCAATATTTCTAAACTCCTTAATGCCTTCTTGTAAAATCGGATAAAAATATTTCCAAAACTCTTCGCTTCTTCCGAGAATTATCTCATAAAATCTTGCCTGCGATTCATGTACAGCTCCGCCTATACCGCCCCACATGCTGTATTCAATAGCCTTCTCATTTGCACTGTAATTATAAATTCCGTGTCCCATTTCATGTAAGAAG
>DGYI01000045.1 GCA_002396645.1 Firmicutes bacterium UBA5010 | reverse complement strand
TCGACTTTGTCATCAGTCTGAGGTGCAAAAATTTGTTTTTTGCACCTTTTCTACATATAATATATCATAAAATCACGAAAAAGTCAATTCTTGCATATTTGAATAAAAATCCATATAATAAAATTAATATCACTTAAAGCTTTAACATAACAATATAATATTTATGGGGAGATGTATTTTATGGATGAAAAAAATTTGCTTCCGATATTAGAAACACAAAAACAACTTGCAATTAAATCAATAAATGCCTGTAATGAATATACAAATAAATTCGGATTAGCCTTAAGCCCGGCTGAGACTAACGAGCTGGTCAGATTCCAGCACGAAATACTGAAAGAAATGGGAAGAATGGAGCTTGGTCAAAGCATAATTCCCAAGCTTATCTATGAATTTTGTGACTCGCAGTATATTTCACAGGACAATTATGTAAAGACACTTGAAGAATTTCAGGAGATGTTTTATTTTTTCAAAAATGAATCACTGGAAAATTTAAGCGATGATGAGCTGATAAGCGGGATGAAGAAGTATTTTGATAATGAATGTCAGGGCTCAATAGAAAAATTAAGATCTACTTATCTTGAAAATATGTGTAAAAATTCAAGATATAATTATGAATTGTACGAAGATATGTATGAGGAATATGATGAAAAAGATAAGGGGGATTGGGGAGAAAATGTTTGATATAGAAGCAAATAAAAATGATTTAATGATGATATTGATTGATAAATACAAAAAATATACTGTAAATGATCACAGTTCTATCCCCGTTGAAAAAGCTCAGCAGCTTATGAGCTCAATATTATATTGCGTAAACGGATACTTAAAATCACTCGATAAAGCTATTGTAGCTACAGACGAATATAATAATGCCGTCATTTTGTATGAAAGAGGACTGGAACTGGAAAAAAGAAATCTATCCTCTGCCAAAAAACTTTTTGAGAATATAAAACTCAATATGCAGGATATAGATAATATCTATTATCAAGATACATTGTCGGAAGGCCTGGAGTCATTTTTCAGAAATTATGATGTTCTTTATGCCGCACATGAAACTCCGGGAAGCATTGATTATCAGCTTGCCTTGGATATTGAAGATTTTACGGGAATTGAATATATATTGGAGTATTTAAATAGACTGTATGCGGAAAACAATTTTTGCAGTTGCTTCCCCGCAAATGAAATAGAGAGTCTTCTGAGAGGATATAATACCGATTTTAAAAACATCCCTTTAAATATTTTTGAAATAGTTATAAGAAATGTGATAGGATTGGAAATAATAGGCGAAAATATAATGCAATTAAGTATAAATGACTCTCAAAGATCAGAACTGTATGAAACTTTGAGTGCGCTTGAAATTGAGCAAATTCAAGAAAGAATGATAATAGCTCTGAATGAAATATTAAAGTTCTTTGAAATAGATGATAAAAAACAGAAATCATATATGATAAAGGTCGCTATTGAACTTTCTTATGAAATAAAACATGCGTTGTCTATAAAAAGGCTTGAAAATATCTTTGTTAAGTCAAATCATTCTATAATTCAAGGGAAAGCCTCTTTTATAGATGGAGAAATGATGGAACTAAATTCCTTTAGGCAATTAATTGAGGAACTAAAAGATTGCAGGCATATCTCCGACAAAATTATTATGATTAGGGAATCGGTACACAGCATCAGAGATTTAACAGATATATTGGATACATGCATATGGGAAAATGAATACGATAAAGTATTTGAGCTATTAAGTGATGCTGAGAAGAAATATATATACGAACAAATTCATATGGAAGTTATGACAGGCATAGATGAAGAAGACTTAAAGGATTGGCAGAAGGCATTTTTAAGCTACGGATACAATACACCACAATATTGAGGCGGATGTACCTGAGTTGAAAATAAGTTCAGACAATGAGAATATTAAGGTTGAAAAAGGCACACATAAGTGGACCGTAAAAGAAGGGTACTTTTCAAGTAAAACCATAGTTAAAGATACTGATTCTGTGGAAAAGATAGCGGCAAGTATGGAAGGAAATCATATTTTACCCAAGACGAAATTAAACTTACTATTTAGTAAAGAACCGAATAATGTTGAAGTAATTCCTTGGGGAGGGCTTAAATCAGAAGATTATGAGTTCACAGGTAAAGAAATAGTTGTTCCGGATAAAGAAGGTATATATGTTTTTGAAATCCTTGGCGAATGGAAACAAGGCAAAGTTTCATATATAATTAAAATAATAATAAGAGATCCAAATTTTTAGGATTTTTTGAAATTTTTAAGAATAATATTAAAAATATTTATATAATACAAACAAAGGAAGACCTCGCTTTTAGAGTCTACCCTTGTGAAAATTTACTTTAAAAATTACATCGCTTTTTGTGTTTACACAAAACTTGAAGCGGTCTCCTGCACTACGTGTTTACACGTTTTTTCTCAATTAATTGTTTCAGATCTTATTTTTTATGTTTATTTTTATTGTTTTTATCTATATAATAGATATGTACAAACGTGTTCGTACTTGTTTATATTACCTAAAAGAAGCCTATTCATGAATGATTATATTGAATTAAAGTCAATTGCTGAAAGACTTTCACCAATGGTTAAAAAAATATTAAAATATATGTCTAATAAAGTAAGTATAACTCTTGAGGAATTAGTTATTTTATCAAATTTTAATAGAACAAAAATGTTTGAAACATTGAAGTGGTTGGATATTATAGGGTTAATTGAAAGACAAAAAGATGAAAAAAATGAGAGCAAAAAAATATATATCAATACAGAACTTGGAGATAATATTGTTAAATATTTTTAAAGGCTCTAAAATTAATTTTAAGATACTTTTGTTTCCACGAGTAATTTAAAAATTTATCAATAAAATACGTTCCTAGCAAGGATTACAAAGCTTATACAGCAAATTTAAAGAAAATATATGGAGCAGTAAATCTAAAAGCAGCATTAGCAGAATTTGAAAAATTCAGACAAACCTGGGCTCAATGTCCTGGAGCTGTTGATGTATGGGTTAGAAATTTTAGTCATGTTGAGCAATTATTTAACTATGGAAGTGTCGTTAGAAAAGTTATGTATACAACTAATGCAGTAGAAAGTGTAAATTCGAGTTTTAGAAAAGTAACTAAAAAAGGTGAATTTCCTAATGAAAATTCACTATTAAAACTTTTGTATCTTAGAATTACTGAACTTTACAAAAAATGGAATGGTCGTCCTCAAAACAATTGGGCTATGGTTAGAAATCAGCTTGATATTGATGAAAAGCTAAAAGAACGAATGAGAAAATATATGTAAAATTTTAACAGGTAGGTATCTGTAAATACCTACCCGTTTAGAGTACAAATTAATATCTATAAAAATTTTTATAAAAAACTTACACATTTAACTTGACAATCTCGTTCTATGCTCTTTTATACAAAGTTACCATATTACATTGGATTATATTGATTCCAAAAAAAGAAATGTTATTTAACGTTAAATCGTTTTATTGCGTGTGCTTACAAAGCAGTTCATATAATTGTGCATGGAACAGACAAGTAAACAAAAAACTAAATTTCACCTGTTTGTAAATATTTTTTATGTTATGTAATGTGGTATTAATACTGCATGTGCTTTTAGTTTTTAATTTATTTATGCTATCTTAAAGATTATCTATAAGGAGTTATTTCCTGTAATGATAAACATTTATTTAATGTATTATCAATAAGTAAGTGAGATAGTTATTCAGACTATTCCTTTTAGTATTGTTAATATAATTAATAATTATCGTAATTTGATTATGTTTTAATCATCAAACGAATGTACTTCAGGTAATATATAGTGTATGTATTTATGATTTTTTCTAACATACCCTTTTGCTAGGAACAATTAGAATCCCAGTATTAAATATTAGTTTTTATATCACCTTCTAATCACACATTAATTCATAAACTATGAAACATTATTTATTAAAAACACTGTAAACAACTTCATGAATGTTTTAATGATAAATTTTTATCTTGCAAGTATTCAAACACTTGATATGCACATTTAAAAAATTTTAAATCTAGAAGAAACGCAGACAAAATGTTTTTGTTATTTTTCATATTAATCTCCATTCCGCCGCTGCGCGCGGCACAAATTGTAATAAAAGATTTTCAAAACCTCTATTCTATGAGATAATAGCTTTAAGAAGCTACACTACAAAGCACGGGAGGAGGAGTTGTAAATTCTTTCTTGTTTTAGACAGCATATTAATCAGTGTAAGTTCTGACTTTTCAAGCACAAATTAGTGGCTCTATAAGACCGTACACTAAAAATTGTTTTAGCACTTTAGTTAAATTGTGTGGCAGTTCAGTCAATGGCTTCTGCTCTTAACTTAGAAAGGAGTATGATTATGAAAGTTACTTATCAAACCTGTTGTGGTGTCGATGTTCACAAATCTTTTCTCGTTGCCACAATAATTAAAACTACCAGTGGAGTTGAACCTTCTATCAGAAGAAGCGTTATTCCACTTTTAACAAATCTATACTTGAATTCAAACAATGGCTTCTTGACAATGAATGTTATGATCTTTGCGTGGAATCTACAGGTAAATACTGGATTACCGTCTTTAATCTCTTAGAAGATGATATTAATGCTACCATAGCTAACCTTAAATAGGTAAAAGCTGTCAAAGGTAATAAAGATGATACAAAAGATTCTAAATGGATTGGAGATTTATTCCGTCTTGGTCTTGTAAAAGGCAGTTATATTCCTTGTAAGAAAATACGCATCCTGCATGAATTTACAAGGTATCGTTATAAACTTGTATCCTGTCGTTCAAGTGAAAAGAATAGATATCAAAATGCACTTACTGTTTGTAATGTTGCATTAGATTCTGTTGTTTCCGATATCTTCGGGAAGTCATCCACATCCATCATTGATTTCCTGCTTGAACAGTCTGGCAATTCTATCAATCTCGAAGAAATAGATTCTAAACTCCTACAGTCTCTTAAATCCAAAGAAGACACTGTTATTGAATCCATTGAAGGATATCAGATGATTGAATCCCAAAAGTATCGTATGCGCCTAGTACGTGCACATATGGATTATATCACAGCCGAAATAAAAGATACAGACCAAGAAATAGAATTTTTAATTTCTTCTGATTCTGTTTACGAAAATGCTATACAATTTCTTAGTACCATTCCGGGTGTAAAACGTGATAGTGCAATCACTATCATCTCCGAAATTGGTATTTATATGACTCAGTTTTCTAGTTCCAAAAGCTTATGTTGTTGGGCTGGATTAACTCCAGGCAACAATGAATCTGCTGGTAAGAAGTAATCTGTTCGGATTACATGTGCCGGTGTCTACCTCAAACCTGCATAGTACAGTGTTCACATGCAGCCGTAAAATCTGACAAATCTCCTTACTACAAAAAAGCGTCGTGGTAAGAAAAGAGCCATTGTTGCTATCGCCCGAATGATTCTTACTGCAATCTACCAGATGCTGTATACTGGTGAAGAGTGGAATCCAAGCGATCTATATAAAATTGACATGCCTGAAACCTTACGTGAAAAACAAAAGGTTAAGGCTATAGATCAAGCAAAAAAACTTTTATTACGTGAAGGTATTATAAATGAAACACAATTAGTTTCTTGATATTTTCTTACACTAATTATTTCCTCAAATTTAGAAGCTATTATTTGATAGCTTATTTAAGTACGCCAATTTTTGGCGTTCCTATACTTTCTTTCACACTAACCTCTCTACAGGTTGATCAACCAGATTCAATTTATTACTTAGTTATATGTTGTGCACGAGTAAATACCACTTATATTAAGCATTGGAATTTAGACATTAAACTGGAAATTCCTTTTGCACTTTACATTTCACCTTAAATTCTTAAAAAAACGACATAAATTTACAAATTGTTATAATTATTGACATTAAAAAAAAAAAATGGTATATTTAAGAAAAAAAGGGTGGAGGTATAATGTTAATTAAAGAGTTATTGCTGAGATTAGATAATTCTTCATTTGTAGCAATTAAACAAGGCGATGATACCTTATTCTATAGTGATTGGAATATACAGTCAAAAAGAATATCAGAACAAGTAGAGCTAAATTTATCTCACAATAGTATAACAGTTTCACTTTTTCTTCCTAATTCAATAAATTATGCTGTTGCATATTTTGGAGTACTATATGCAAATAAAGTTCTTGTTCCTATTGGTATACAATCTAAAGAATCGGAAATTTTAAGTACACTTAAATACTGTGAAGTGGATTTGATTATTACAGATTTGCAACACAGCGATTTTATAAAAAACTGCTTAAAGCAATATGGCCATAAGATCAATATATTTATTGTTGATACGAATAAAATATTGCAAATTAACGAAGGAAAAGAATTCGTTAATAAAACCGATAGCATATCCTTAAATGGAACAGAAGATGATGTAGTGATTATGCTTCACACTTCTGGAACTACAAGTAATCCTAAAAGGGTTATGCTTACCCATAAAAATTTGTTATGTAATGTAGAGTCAAATATAGAATCTTTGCAGCTTACAGCGAAAGATAAAGTACTAATAGCACTACCAATGTTTTTTGGCTATTGTAATACCGCGCAATTTCTAACACACATTTATCTGGGTGCTTCTATTATTATTCTAGATAGTGTGTTTTTACCAAAACAGTTTTTTCTGATAGTTGAGAAAGAAAAGATAACAAATTTTACTGGTGTTCCTTCTATGCTGTTAATGCTTTTAGATTATCGTTATTCTGAAAAATACGATATTAGTTCTTTACGTTATATTTGTTTTGGCGGCGGGAAAATGCCTGTAGAAAAGTTAAAACAGCTTATAGAAAAATATCCAAGTATAGGATTTGTCCAAACTTATGGTCAGACTGAATGTTCTCCGCGTGTAACAGCGCTCTTGCCAGATGATTCATTAAAAAAAATCGGTTCGGTTGGAAAAAGTATTCCTTATGTTGAAGTAAAAATATTTAATGAACATGATGATTCCGTGCCTCGAACTGAAATAGGAGAAATCGTAGTTAGTGGCAATAATACTATGAAAGGATATTTCAAACAGTCGGAAATAACAAATCAGACAATTCGTAATGGATGGCTACATACAGGAGATTTAGGATATTTTGATGAAGATGGATTTTTATATCTGACCGGACGAATTAAAAATATCATCATCTCAGGAGGAATTAACATTTATCCAGAAGAAATTGAACAATTGTTGTTACAACATGAGAGTGTTGAAGATGCGTGTGTTATCGCCGAAGAACATAAAATGATGGGCGAAGTTCCTATTGCAAAGATAGTTTTGAAATCGAATATTACAAGTGAGCAATTGAAAAAATACTGTAGCGAATATTTAACAGCTTATAAAGTTCCGACTAGATTTGATTTTGTTGAGAGTCTACCTAAAACATACAATGGAAAAATAAAACGATTTTAAGGAGTAATAAAAATGGAGATTAAACAAAAATTAAAAGAACTGATATCTATAATAGCTACAAATGATGTAGACATAAATATTATTACGGATGAAACTATCTTAACCACCGATTTAAGATATGATTCCGTGCAAATTATTGGGTTGATAGTAGAAATTGAGAACGAGTTTAATATTGAAATTGAAGATGATGATTTGGACATAGAAAATCTTACTGTTTTTGGCAAGCTATTTGATATAATCGAAAGAAAAACAAAAGGCTGATTTTATGAATTCATTTGTAACTAAGTTAAGTAAGCATTGTACTAAGGAAACATCACAAATACTTTAAACTATTATGGTGAAAACATAAGTGAAGCATAGCTAGTATTACTGTCCGGTGTGTTGAATTGCAACGCTCAATTTAATAATGGCTTGTTCTTAGAGATATCAAATAATAATTATAAAATAATTCAAATTTATTTTGACATTGAAATTTCTTCAAAGTTACTTTACCGATCAAATGAAAACAGTAGTATTAATATAAGAAATGCTATTGCAGTGTCTGGATATTGTGAAATTACAAATTCATCTAATGCTACATTAGATATATCATATTTAGAAATGTGTAAAAATTCACTATTTAAAAGTTCAAGCAGGAATATTAATAACAACGATTATTTTTATTTAAACCAAAATTCAACATATAACATAAGGTTAGATGGCCAAGCGCAAATTAGAAAATGTTATTTAAATGATAATTCCAAGATAAGTATATATTCGTGACAATTAAGCATTGAAGATACTTACATAGGAGAAAATTGCATAATTAATGTATATGATACTGTTTACATTGGTTCGGGCACTATAATATCATGGAATGTCAGTATTATGGATGGCGACGGGCATACAATTTATTATGCTGATAAAGACAATAGACCGTGTCCAATAACAATTTAAGAAAAGATTTGGATTGGAAACAATGTTATAATATTAAAGGGAGTGACTATTGGTGATGGTAGTGCAATAGCAGCAGGAAGTGTAGTTACTTATTCAATACCACCACATTCATTGGTTGCTGAAAATCCTGCAAAAGTTATCATTCCGCTGTTGAATGTAATTATAAATATAGATATTAAAAGGATTTGTTAAGATGGATACCACTCAAAGAGTTTTGTTTGTAATACAAGAAAATCTTAAATATATTTAAGAAAAAAATAACTCCAAAAATCTGTTGCAGGATTTAGAAATAAATTCAATAATTTTTATAAAAATTATTGTTGAACCTGAAAGTGAGTTTGATTTTGAATTTGAAGATGAGAAATTAATTTTTACTGCTTTCCAAAAAATAAAGGATATGATTGATTATGTGATTAGTAGAAAGGACCAAAAAGTTATATGATAGTTGATGTTTCAAATAAAGTAGTGGTTATTACTGGCGCTTCAAAAGGTATAGGAAGTGAACTTGCAAAAGCATTTGCAAAAGAGCAAGCTAAAGTTGTTATTAATTATTGTCATAGTGAAGAAACAGCTAAAAATCTTTTTAAAGAAATATCATCATATAACCCAAATTGTATGATAATTAAAGCCGATGTAACTAACGCTTCAAAAGTTTCTAGTATGTATCATGAAGTTATAAGCAAGTATGATGGTGTAGATGTTCTTATAAATAATGCAGGTATTTGTGACGACAACTTAATACAAATGATGAAAATTGAGCAATGGCAAAAGGTAATTGATGTAAATTTAACAGGAACATTTTTGTGTTGTCGAGAGTTTTCAAAAATAATGATAAAACAAAAATGTGGCAAGATAATAAACATAGCATCATTAAAAGGTCAGGAGGGATCAGCAGGACAAGTAAATTACACTTCATCCAAAGCTGGGGTTATTGCTCTTACAAAATCACTTTCAAAGGAATTAGGTAAATACAATATTGCGGTAAATGCAGTTTGCCCTGGGTTTATCATTACCGATTTAAATCGTCATGACGAAAATAAGAAACGAGTTGCTTTGGAAAGGAGTTTATTGAATATTAATTCTTCTCTTGATGACTTAATTAATTATTTACTATTTATAACGTCCAATAAAGTTAAAGGAATAAGTGGAAGTGTTTTTAATTTAGATTCAAGAATTAGATAAAATATAAAATGACGATTGCAAACTAGAATTCAATCATTAATAAAACATACAAATTTACAGAGAAAGGTAAAATTATTTATGGCTACAGATAAGTTGAATAAACTCTTAAATTATGCAGTGAAAAATATTCCTTATTATCGCAGTTTATCAATTAAAGGAGAGGTGAAAATTGAAGATTTTCCGATAATGACAAAAAAAATTATTAGAGAGAATTATACAGATTTATTAAATCTAGATTTATTTTCGGCAGATATGTTTACAGAATATACCAGCGGAACAACAGGAATACCTTTAAAATGTGTAAAGAGTAAAGAGGAAATGCTGTTTTCTCGAAAAAAAATTTGGAAGTGGCGATCTAAATATGTTAAAGATATTTTTCACAAAAAAATGTTTGTTTTTTCTGATGATATTATGACAATGTCTGACTTAAGTGAAACAGGAGAACACCTTAGAGACCATTATTATGGTAGTATTGATTTTAAATTCATAACTGCCAGAGATTTGCAAGAAAAAGATATAAAGAGTATTGTTGATTATATTACAAATTATGATCCAACATGGATTAGAAGTACACCTTCAAACCTTTATTATTTTTGCAAAAAAGCGAAGAACATTATATCTCCTACAACATTTAAAAATGTTGAGTTTATTGAAGTTCTCGGCGAAACATTAGAAGATTATCATGTTGAAATGTTTAATAAATTATTTAAATGTCATATAGGAAATCATTATGGTTGTACGGAGGTATGGCCTATTGCTTGTCAATGTAAACAGGGGTTGTTTCATGTTTTTGAAGATCATGTATATTGTGAAACAGTCAACGATGACCATTACGAAGGTAATGTTGGAGAATTATGTATTACATCACTAAATCAATATTATTTACCTTACATAAGATATAATCTTGGAGACCTAGTTACACTAGAAAAAATTAATTGCAATTGTGGCGTATCAGGTATAGTTATTAACAATCTTGCGGGAAGAGTTAGTGATAAAATAATAATTGATGACAAATACTATAGCCCTGAAATATTTTCTAGAATAATTAAAAAAGCAATAAAATCAAATATTATAGAGCCAAATAGATTTATAATAGTAGGTGAATCTAAAAATAGATTTACATTTTATATTGAACAAGAAGCTATTACAAATAACAATTTAAAAGAATTTATAGATTATCATATTTCTAATTATATTTCTAAAAATATTGATATAGAAATTATGTTTTGTAAAACATTACCGGTGCCATTAAGTAATAAAAATAAATTATTTATAAGAAGGGAAGAATTACAATGACTAAAAGCATTACGCTCGAAATTGAGCAAATAAAAAAAATGTCATATACACAGTTTGTGGCATTTATTAACCAATGGAATGTTCCCCCAGGTTCATTGTCCACAATTAGCGAATGGTCCGTTTTTGGGCATGTCAAAAATGATTCAAAAATCTTGGAAATTGCTTGCACAACAGGGTTTTCCGGAAGAGAACTATCAAGGTTGACTGGTTGTAGTGTAATTGGTGTGGATATTTGTGATGCATCTATAAGAGCAGCAAAATTGAGTAAAAATATTTATGGAGATAATTTGGATCTGCATTATATTAATGCAGATGCGTGTACATTTGAGTTTGAGCAAAAATTTTCACATATCGTTTTGGGAGCTGCTCTTGGTTTTTTTAAAGAACCAAATACTATGCTTTGTCATTTAAAAAATTATTTTAATGATTCAGGATATATTTTGGCTTCACCCTATTTTGGAATTGCAGATATTCCAAACGAATTAATTAAGCAATGTCAAAGTGTTATTGGAATAACTCCTACAGCTATGCCTTATAGCTTTGTTAGAAACGTTTATGAAAATTTTGAAATTGTTTATGAATCAAGAAAAAGAATTGAATTAGAAACTCAAGAACAAATGAAAAAATATACTGAGGATACTATTCAAAGGTGCTGTAATATAAAGAATATAACTTCTGAAGAGATATATCAAGTTTTATTTAATAGATTGTATGAAATAAAAAGCATTAGTAATGAATTACATAAATATCAAGCATACTCGGTTATGGTGCTTAGGTATTTAAAAGAAATCTATCCAAATAGGTTTATGGAGTTGTTTTAAAATATGATATTAACAGGTGAAAAAATTAAACAAGAAGTGCAAGAAGGTAATATTTCAATAAATCCTTTTGATGAATCAATGATAAATCCAAATTCTTATAATTATAGATTGGGTTACGATTTATACCAGATTGATAATAGTATATTAGATCCATTCAGTAAATCCAAATATAAGAAAATTGTTTTGACTGAAGAAGGATTTACTTTACAACCTAATCAACTTTATTTAAGTAGTACTTTTGAAGAAATTGGTAGCGATGTTTATGCTATTACATTGATAGGAAGATCATCTGTAGGCCGATTAGGTTTATTTTTGCAAATAAGTGCTCCACTGGGGCATGTAGGCACAAACCATTGTTGGACTCTTGAACTTAAGGTTGTTCAACCGTTGGTAATTTATCCAAAAATGAAAATCGGACAAGTAAGTTTTTGGAAAGTTGATGGCGAGAAAAACAGTAGTTATTCATCATCTTATTGGAATATTTCAAAACCAGAAATAAGTAAAATTTTTGAGGAGATATAATATTATGATATTGACCGGTGATGAAATAAAGAAAAGAGTAGAAAAAGGTGAAATTGTCATTTCTCCTTTTGATGAAAGTGCACTTAATCCTAATTCGTATAATTTTAGGCTTGGTGACTATGTATACATTTATAAAAATGAAATTATTGATTCTAAAATAAAACCAGAAGTAGAAAAAATACCCATACCTGATACAGGGCTCATATTAGAACCTAATAAAGTGTATTTAGGTTATATAAAAGAAAAGATGGGAAGCAACTATTTTGTTCCGATTTTAAATGGAAGAAGTTCAACGGGGCGAATAGGTTTATTCGTACACATTACTGCGAATCTAATTGATATTGGCTCTATTAATAATTGGACATTACAAATGCATGCGGTTCAGGCTGTAAAAATATACAAGAATATGCTGATTGGTCAAGTAACCTTTTGGCATACATATGGTGACATTAAACTATATAATGGCAAATATAAAGGGAGCACAGGACCAGAACCATCGCAGATATGGAGAGATTTCACATAATATAGAATATATCCACATGTAATGAAACAAAATTATTTTTAATTTCAAGTATAATAGAATGACAACATTTTCTATAATATCTCTGAATGTATATTCTATAATAAGTATAATCATTATGAATTTTTTTAATAATCAAATAATCTTATTGCAAATAAAATATTATTTCATTGGAGGAATAAAATGGAAAATTGGCAAAATGAACTTTTACACTTAATAACATCTATAGATGAGTTAGAAAAGTATATAAAAATTAAGAAAGAAGATAAAGAAAGCGCAATTGTAGGGAACACACTTTTTCCTTTGCAAATTACACCGTACTATGCTAATTTGCTTTCTTCTTTGGATGAAAATCATCCATTAAGAAAAACAATATTACCAACTTCAATAGAAGAAAGTAGCGTTGAAAACTTACCTAATTTTGATAAAGAAGAAGAGTTTTCACCGGTGAAAGGAATTAGAGTAGAATTGCAAGGAAGAGCAACAATAATTGTAACACATTTTTGCCCAAATCATTGTAGATATTGTTTTAGAAAATATTGGGTTATGACTGGTGGTTCTACACTTTCATTTAGTGATGCCGATAATATTTTAAACTATATTAGAAACAATACAAATATAACTGAATGTTGTCTATCTGGTGGTGAACCATTAATAGCAACTGATGATTTATTGGAATATATAATTTCTGGATTAGCTAAAATAGAGCATGTAAAAATAATTCGCATTTTCACTCGAATTATTGCAGTTCTACCAAGTAGAATAACAGATAAACTGGTAAATATATTAAAGATGCATCCTACTATTTATATTATTGCTCATTTTGACCATAAGGACGAATTAACTAATGAAGCAATAAAAGCAAGTAGGGCACTTTCGGATAACGGTATCCCCGTGTTTAGTGCAACAGTCTTATTACGTGGTATTAATGATACAGACGAAATATTAGGAGAACTATTTGAAAAATGCCTTCAAAACAAGATTAAGCCTTTTTATTTATATCATTGTGTTCCTGCGATAGGGACTAAACATCTTGTGACAGACATTAATGTTGGAACTAAGATTATTGAAAGGCTATATGCAAAATTATCAGCCCTATGTATCCCTTTATATAGCGTGCCATTAATTGGAGAAAAATTGTTGGCGATGCCATCAATACATAAGGATAAACTCAAAGCAGAAGATGGATCTCTTTTATTAAAAGATTTTTTAACCGACCTAAACTTGCCAAAAGAGTAAGTTGATTTATTAATAAGAGTAAAAAATAGTATAGAATTTAAGGTAACTTTAATTAAGGGATTATAAACCTCTGTTTTAAAAATATTAAAGTAGACAGAAGATTAGTTATCGTTGCATTTAACTAGTAAAGTAGTATCGTATCCTTGAACTTCAAGATAAGCAAAAATATTAGAATTATTTAAAGTTATTTTGTATGATTAAAATGCCACACCAAGAACATAGATGTTTAACATCATCAAAAGTATTCATATTAAAACCAATTTTAGTGAGAGTGATGGTTGCACTAAGTTCTGTTATAACGGGAAGAGAAGAAAGATATTACACAATATGATAATAAGTCTTTATACAGACATAAAGCTCAACTTTAGTTGTGTAATCATGTTATATAGATAATCAAAATGACCACGTGCAAGTTTAAGTTTCTTGGCTTGATTCGTTTTAATTTGATATCCTTTATTGCTTTACTGATTTCATCTGATTTAACAACACCTTTTTTAATTAACTTGCAAACTTTTTTATCTTCAATAGTATTTTAAAGTAATTGTAAGCATATAAGACTTAATTTCTGTAGATATTTTATCAAAAGGGTCAGATAGTACGCTAGCAATCCAATGTTAGAAACAGTCATGCAGTTTTGGATATGTTTCTTTCAGAAGATTTCATGAAGACTAGTTTAAAACGCTAGCGTACTAGTTCACGAAGTTGATGAAAATTTTTGGTGGAATAAAGGAATATCCAACTAAATCAAATTTGTAAAGGTTGGTAATTCACTTTGAATCCTTTTTAACTGTTTTTTCACCTTTAATTACTTTAATATATTTAGGATGTGAAGGCTATCAATGTCGTTTTTAATTAGCAAATTGTGAAAGTTTTGAATATCTGAGTTGAAAGTGAAAATGATTTTTGAATATACTCTGATATTCCATTTTTATCAGTAATTACGGCGGTTAAAACAATAACATTTCTTGGAAATCAAGTCCACAGCAGATGGGGTAAGTAGGTCTCATCATAAGTATCATCACTTAAAAATAAAAATAAGAATAGCAAAATTTACTGTCAACCAGCGACTAAATAAACATGGTTTATTACTAATGATAAGCGTCCGGGCCAATATACCATTTGTTTGTTCTTAATTAACAAAATGATTAAAATTTTAACCTTGATTGTGATGCATATATATTAAAATATATTGTAATAGCTGATTTTTGTTATAATTTAAACGTTATAGTGTTTAATTCTATGATTTATACTTTACTTTATTAACTTAACTTGAATTATATCATTTCGAAAAATATATACATTTTGATTTCGGAATTTTTATGATTTTTGAGACTAACATTCACATTTGTACTTGAAAGGATGACGGCACATATATTTATACGGGGTCGAAATAAATTCGCTACTTCTCATGTCGTGCTCTGTAGTATATTGCTATTCTATAATAATATTTTAAATCTATATGAGGAGAGGTACAACATTTTTTTCATTACTTGTTTGAACCTTGGGCGAAGCGAAAGGAATATGAAAAATTATGAAAAATAAATATGATTTTTTCTATTTGCGTTATCCGCCATGTGTGGCCGAAGCGTGTAGATTTTTAAAAAAAAATCTTGGCGAGTTTTATGATTTCCCATTTATTATTCCATTTGAGTGTGAAACTATAATATATGAAGGTTCAGATATAATAATATTTGAAAAATCAAGATACACTATATTAACTGAGATGACACGAATTATATTCAACTCCCAACAGAAAAATAAAAGATTTTGTTGGGGAGTTATTAACATTAGTAGTGAAAAAAATACCACTTTTTTTATCTGGGTAAATTTAAAAGAAAATGCAGAAGAAATTATAGATTGGTTTTTGCAAAATAAAGAATTCTCTTTGAAAAGGAATGATATGAATGAAGGTTTTACCGTATTATGGTCTACACAATAAAGATTTATTATTTGATTATATTCACCCTAACTATTTATTTAGAGGATATTCTTTGCATACATGGAAAACATATGAGATATGGGCCAATCTAATGAATATTCTTATTGAATGCATAGAAGAAAAAGTTGGCATGGTCTCAATTGTAAATACACTGCCTGCATTTTGTAGCGCAAAAGAACTTTCAACATTTTATGGTAACTATTTCTATAGAATTGAAAACAGAATACCTAGTTTTTGTGGGAGTGACAATGAAAAATATTTTTTAATAACGGATAAATTACCATTTGCAGCAAAAGTTTTGAAAGATAGAAATATTAATATTATATTAACGACTTACACAGTTGTTAGACCTAGAAGTTTTGCATTAAAGCAGTTCCTTCGTGAAGAATTTATTCGGTATTTTCAATTAGTTATCTCTTTTAAATTAAAAGATAAACAAGAGTTTATTTCTAAAATTGAGACTGCATTAATAGCATTCTTTCAAAGAATCAATCTTTGTGTTATACTTGCAAACAGGCCGTCAGAATCATATTATAAAAATAAGAGTTGCTATTACGCAATATGGCCAAATGGGCGAGCTGTATCAGTTTTGCAATGCGGATTGTTAAGAGGTGAAGTAGTTAAATCTATTTTCACACCAGAAAATGACTCATTTATCCTTGATATTGGAGGAGCTCAAAGATTATTGGCATCTTGGATATATGCAAATTCGGATATATATGGCATAGTTTATCCAAAAGAATTGCGTAAATATGATATAATGATAGCTATAAAAAATAAAACAAATTTTAACAAAAATATTATTAATGTATGTCAAAATAATAACTTTAGAGTTTTAGTTAATGATTCTTTGGGAAGTGAAAAAATAAATATGATTCGAAACTGTGCATACGAAGAGAGTGTTTTGGCTCTTTTAATACAAAGAGTTCATGATGGAAAAGAATTTTACAATGTGTTTTTTAGAGATGGTACAACTATAAGTGTTTATTCCATTAATGAGATAAATGAATTGTTAATATATTTATCTAATTCTATTGAAAATAAAATCGCAGAATCACAAAAGCATATATTAAGTAATTATAAGAAGAATGGTTTATTGTTCCCATCTATAAATAGCAAAGGGCTTTCTATTATTAATGAAGGTCTTTTTCACGATAAAACAATAAAAAATGATTAAGTAAATTGGAGGATAATATGGAAACCTATAATTATAAAGCAATTGAAAAAAAATGGCAAGACTATTGGGATGAAAACCAATCTTTTAAAGCTGTTGACTTTCATCCAACTAAACCGAAATATTATGCGTTATACGAATTTTATAATATTAGCGGAAATTTGCATATGGGCCATTTAAAAGGAACAGTTCCAACAGATGCCTTAGCTCGTTATAAACGGTTTTCGGGATACAATGTTTTATTTCCCATCGGAGGAGATGCATTCGGACTCCCAGCAGAAAATGCTGCAATAAAAAACAATATAACACCGAGTGATTTTGTTGCAAATGGAATGCAAACAGTGATTACTCAATCAAAACGATTGGGACTTTCATTCGATTGGAGCAGAACAATATGTACCAGTGATCCCAATTATTATAAATGGACACAATGGATTTTTGTTAAATTGTTAAAATATGACAAGGCGTATAAACAAAAAGGAATTGTTAATTTTTGTCCTAATTGTAAAACAGTCCTTTCAAATGAAGACAGTCAGGGTGGAAAATGTGATCGCTGTGGAAGTGATGTCTTGCAAGAAGAGCGGTGGGTATGGTTTTTAAAAATGAAAGAATATTCGGAAAAATTGCTTGAAAATGTCAATAAAATTATAATGAATGATAATTTAAAAGAATTGCAGCGCAATTGGATTGGTAAAAGCGAAGGTGTTCAGGTGACTTTTGATGTGGTTGATATCTTGAATGAAAAAATCGGTAAATTAGATATTTACACAACATGTATTGAAACGATATATGGTATTACGTTTATGGTTTTGGCACCAGAACATGATTTGATAAGCAAACTTAAAGACAGAATACAAAATTATACTGATATTGATGCTTATCGTAAAAAAACTTCTTTTCGAAGTGTGTTCGAAAGAATGTCAGATCAGAAAATTAAAACAGGATGCAATGTAAATGGAATATTTGCCATTAATCCAGTTAACGGTGCAAAAGTTCCGATTTATTTAGCTGATTTTGTGCTTGCAACTTACGGCACAGGTGCGATCATGGCAGTGCCTTCACACGACCAGCGTGATTATGAGTTTGCGCAGACTTATCAAATTCCTATGATTCAAGTGATTGAAGGAGATTGTTCTGCACAAGCGGTTGAAAAAAATGAATACTTTTCCCTAAACAGCAAAATGCTTAATTCGGCAGAATTTAATGGTATGGGTGTAACCGAAGCAAAAAATGCAATTTGTGAAAAAGTTATTGCGATGGGCGTTGCATCAAAGCAAGTGAGGTATAAAATGCAGGATTGGTCATTTAATCGTCAACGCTACTGGGGCGAACCATTCCCTGTTGTTTTTTGTGATAGCTGTGGAACTGTGCCACTTAATGAAGGGGACCTGCCGCTTGTATTGCCGTCTACAAAAGATTTTATGCCCAACCAAAAAGGTGATTCACCTCTTTCTAAAGTGGATGATTGGGTAAAATGTAAATGTCCACAATGCGGAAAAACAGCCATAAGAGAAACCGATACCATGCCTAATTGGGCTGGTTCAAGCTGGTATTGGCTTAGATATACTGATCCACACAATGACAACCAATTGGCTGATTATGAAAAATTAAAATATTGGGGAAGCGTGGATTGTTACACCGGAGGAAAGGAGCATATTACACGTCATGTTTTATATGCTTTTTTCTGGCAAAATTTTCTTTACGATATTGGAGTGGTTCCAACCAGAGATCCTTTTATCCGTAAAATGGGAAGCGGGTTAATTTTAGATGATGAAGGTAAAAAAATGAGTAAAAGTTCTGCAAATGGTGTTTCTCCACTTGAAGTAATTGAAAATTATGGAGCAGACACTGCACGGTTGCATTTGCATTTCTTGGGAGGATATGAGGACAACACACAATGGACTTATAGAGGAATAGAAGGCATAACAACCTTTTTAGAACGTGTTTGGCAATTAAAAGACATTGTCGATGGTGAAGATATTTCTACAGATCATATTTATTACTTGAATAGACTAATAAAAAAAATCTCAGAAGATATTGAAAACTTAAAATTGAATACTGCAATAGCAGCATGCATGACATTTATTAAAAAAATAAAAGAAAGCGGATTTATTACAAAAGAAGAATTACGGCAATTTCTCATTCTGCTAAATCCACTTGCGCCTCATATTACGAGTGAAATGTTTGAATCAATATTTGGACGTCAAATATTAGGTGAAAAGTGGCCTGAGTACAACGAAAAATATTTGAAAGAAGATATGATTGAAATCCCGATTCAATTGAATGGAAAAACGTCGAAAAGAATTTTGGTAGAAAGGGATATTAACCAAGAAAAATTGGTAAAAGAAATTGATAAAAAATATCCGGAAATAAAATCTCAAGAAGCAAAAAAAATAATTTATGTTTCAAATAAAATTATTAATATAATCAAATAAAATACCTCATTTTTGTGGTCTGTTTTCGTAACCATCTATAATGTGATTTAGGATGCGTGAACAACCATTTGATTGTCCTCAAAAAAATAAATTTACGCTGATTGACGATTGCCCGTGTTTTGCTTTTTAATACTTGTACTGTCATCTTTAACTAAGTTTGTGCCTGAAATTGGTGAAGTGATGAATGGTATCTATAATTATGCACCTTTAAAATTGACCCATGCTTTGTAAAAACGACAACATTTGGATTAAGAGTAGGTTGCGTGCTATTGTTTATATTATGTTACAAAGACACGTGACTTATTTTTATCATAAAAATGTCTACTTGAAAACTCTCTGCGGTATTATTTTAATTATTTCGATTTTATTCATATTACTTAGATATTGAATGGTTATCGTGGATTTTTTTAATCGGTTTATAATGTTTTACTAATAAGTTTTTAGTTTTAAAGTGGGAGAATAAAATGACAAATGAATTATTAATCTTTTTTATCCGTCATGGTCAAACAGATTGGAATGCGGAGAGTAGAATACAAGGTTGGTCTGATATACCTATAAATGAAACAGGTAAGAAACAAATACTCACATTAGCACATAGTTTAAAAACAGAAGAGAGATTTGATTTAATTATTTCTAGTGACTTGCTCAGGGCTAAACAATCAGCAGAAATAATATCAGACATATTACATGTTCCTATTATTCATACTGAAAATCTTAGAGAGCGAAGATATGGAATTTGGGAAGGAATGGAAGAGAAAGAAATATATTCTAAGTTTCTGAATACAAACATTTTGTCCAAAGTAGAAGGACAAGAAACATACAAAGATTTTTATAAAAGAATAAAGGCATACATAAATATTATTCAAGAACAATATAGTGGAAAAAAATTATTAATAGTTTCGCATGGAGGAGTTATAGGAGTAATTCTATCAATTAAGCTGGGGATTTCAATAGATAAATTTGAAAATGCAACGTTTATAAAAACTGTAGCTATTGATTCAAAATGGATTTTGCCTTAATATATTTTAAACATAATTGAAGGTAAAGTTCAAGGTGTTTACGATATCTAAGTTAAATCCACATTGATGCGGTCATTGACAGGGCCGTACATACCAACGAAAGATAAAATCACAATGATCAGCTTGGATACGGCAAAAACTGACTGCAAATCGATTTTTGTTAGACTTTCTGGAGTGTTCCAGAGGTTTCAACGTTACCAAATGACGTTGGAAGAAAACATATGCATTAGCGACAGCGATGACTTCATAAACAGTGCGTTTGAGTAGGCAGGTGAGAACATAAATGGTTAAAGTGGTATGTCTACCATGCTATCGAGCAAGTTTGATAGTGTAGATTTATCAGGTGGAGAAAGGTAGTGGGGTGCATCGCACGAGGATTGTATCATGAGCACAATGTAATTGCTCTAGATGAATCCACAGCTGCCATTGACCACTGATGAAAGCCACATCTAACGCAAGTTCATGGAAATTTCCAATGATAAAACCTCCAATAAATTACACACCGAATGGCTTCAATTAAAATCGCCTATCAAATTATAGTCATGGACGAGGACATTGTCTCGCACAATTAGCTAATACAGCGGAAGGGATTATAGTCCAAGATATTTAAAGCACAGAAAGACTGGTATAATGAAATAGTTAAAAGCAGGCTAACTTCAATAAAATAATGTGTATAGAAATTTTGAACATAGATAGCATTACTCTTTTGCCAAAACGTTAAATATTAAAATAATAATCCAAAAGAAAAAGGAAGTAGAAAAATGCAAAAAACTATTCACATCTGAATCAGTAACAGAAGGTCATCCAGACAAAATCTGTGATCAAATATCTGATGCAGTTTTGGATGCTATTATTGCTAAAGATGAAAATTGTCGTGTGGCTTGTGAAACCACAGTTACAACTGGCATAACAACTTTGATAGGTGAAATAACAACATCTTGTTATGTCGATATCTCCAAAATAGCAAGAAAAGTCATTGAAGAAATAGGTTATATTAATGCTGAATATGGTTTTGATGCTAAAACTTGTGCTGTTATGACTTCTATTGATGAACAGTCACAAGATATTGCATTAGGTGTAAACAATTCAATGGAAATCAAGACAGGCTCGCATACCGTTGAAGATTTAAATGGTTCTGGAGATTAGGGTATGATGTTTGGCTATGCTTGCAATGAAACACCAGAACTTATGCCGCTGCCTATCATACTTGCTCACCATCTTGCTATGCAATTAACAAAGGTTAGGAAATCTGGAAAACTTGATTATCTTCGCCCGGATGGTAAAACACAGGTCACAATCGAATATGATGGCGGCAAACCTGTTAGGATAGATACGCTCGTTGTATCGACACAACACTCTGCTAATGTAGATATGGCACAGTTACATAAAGATATCATTGCAAAAGTTATATTACCTATTATACCAGAAAATCTAATTGATAATGAAACAAAGATATATATAAATACTACTGGAAGATTTGTTACCGGTGGACCACAAGGTGACAGCGGACTTACGGGTAGGAAGATCATCGTAGATACTTACGGAGGTTATGCTCGTCACGGTGGCGGTGCGTTCTCCGGTAAAGATCCAACAAAGGTAGACAGAAGTGTTGCCTATATGGCAAGGTATGTAGCTAAGAATATTGTTTCTGCGGGACTTGCGAATAAATGCGAACTGCAAATTGCTTATGCGATAGGTATTGCTCATCCTGTTTCTGTTATGGTAGACACTTTTGGTACAGGTAAGTTTACTAACAATGAAATAGCTGAAGCCGTTAATAAAATATTTGACTTGCGTCCGGCAGCTATTATTAAATACCTTGATTTAAGAAAACCCATATATCAAAAACTTGTAACTTATGGGCATATGGGCAGAGAAGATTTGGGTGTTCAATGAGAAAAAACTGACAAGGTTGATGAATTAAAGCAATACTTTAATATTAAGTGATGGGCAAGTTGTTTTATATTCCGACGATAAAAACTATAAAACAAGAAACAGTGTTAGATCCTACCATCCTAAGTGGGGTGATTAATAAATAGAGTAGCTGGTATTGCGTATAAAATAAGCCCAAACAAATAAATGTTTGAAAAAGTAATATTAATCAAAGCTAACAGTTAATAATTATGCAGCAAGCAACTGAACTGAATGTCTGTAGTTATTAATATGAGATTCTGGTGAAAAGTAGCTCAAAGGGCTTTGCATCACGAAAAACTACAAAAATTATGTTACAGAATTTGAGCATAATAGCATCAATATCAACTTTTTTTGGCCTAAATTGAGTTTTCTTTTTGTAATAAGTCTGTAAATGTTGGTTAATAGGCAGTAGATAGGGCAATAGCAAAAATAGCACGTCTTGCAATGCTAGAACCACATTTAGACATATGTACTTTTGAAGCATTAAATTTACCTGATTGGCTTACTTCAGAGTCCATACCAAAATAATCAAATAATTGCTTAGGACTTTTGAAATTACTAAAGTCACCAATTTCACATATTACAGTAACTGCAGAAATAAAACTAACACCAGATATAGAATCTAATAAATGAATTTGTTTAACAAATATTTCAGACTTGTTTTCATTAACACGTAAGTTAATACGATTTAGAATAGATTCAATAACAGTGTATAAATACTCAATCAAACCAATAGTCAACGGGATATTTGAGTATACACTATCAATATTGCAACCAAATGTTTTAGCAGTATTAGCAGCGTTTAAAAGCTTTTGGTATCACTGGGTAGCTTTTAAAGTACATTTTCTAGATGATTTAGATATTTTTTCAATCAAAGATGATTTTTGTGCTCGAATTATTTTGTCAGGAGTTGCATAATTCTTCAAAATCATACGAGATGTGGCACCACAAATGTCAGAAAAAATATCAAGATATTGAGGAAAAACAGTATGTAAATCAGTTCTAAGTTTATTAATTTGAGCTGAGGCTGATTCATAATATCATAATATTTACGAACAGAGCTACGTAACTCTAAAATAAGCTTAACGGACATAGTAGTAGTTTTTAAATCATTGCTCTAACCAAGCTTAGCAATACCAATTGAATCTAATTTATCATTTTTTACTTTCCTTATTCCTGAATTTTTGATAGAATTAGTGATGAGAGGATTAATAATTTGGGCCTCAAATCCTGATTCATTCAGGAAGCAGAAGAACGGAAAGTGCTAGATTCCGGTAGATTCCATGAAAATGCGAGATTTCATGGAATATGACTCTTCTGCTTTTTTTATTGCAGAGATAGTCAAATTGAGAGAATCTATACTGTTATAAAGTATTTTAAAAGGTTTAAAATAATGTTTCCGTGGTTAACAACAATAGACATAAAACTAAAAGTTGAACCGACATCAATACCAACGTAGATATAGTTAGAATTATTAATATTAAACATAGAAAGCTCCTTTCGAATAGGTATCCATAAATAACAATGAGTAAATAACATGGAGCATTATTCGGATATAGCTTATCAGTTCTCAACCAGCTAAAATCATAAATCCTAATTGAATGGATTGATTGTCTAAAGTTACAGGTATTGCCTTGTTATAAGGCTCCTTAGGAATAATATATCTTTCATACTATCCAATAAATATGATACCTTATGATTTAGACAAGTCAAAAGTTGGATTTTTATACAACAACTTGTGATTTTATTCATGATTTAATAGTTGAATGAATGTGTTATAAAAATGGGCATCTTTATTCAACTAAAACATAAATTAGATATGAATTAGCATAGATTTTTGCTATGAAGCTATTATACCAGGGGATGTAGTGAATTCGGATTTTATAATTAAGTCGTTAATTAGAGATATGGTGCCATTTTATAATTCTGTGGAGGAAATACCTAACAGTGAAATATTATCAAAAATAGGTATAATTCTTAAATGTTAAATTTTCACTTTAAAATTTTATTGATATAAATAAATTGACGATTGTAAGTATAATAGATGAAACAAATCGACTAACTAATAAATTAAATATTTAATATTAGATTTAAACTTAAGTTTTGAAACAAGGGAGGTAATTATAAGCACAATGAGTTATGATATAATTAAAATATTAGAAGATATTTTAGAAGTTAGTAATATAGAAAAATATAAGTTGCTTATTGAATTAGGTTGCAATTCTATTAAGGCTATTAGGATAGAATGGGAAATGGAAAAATCGTTTAATGTAAGTATTGATATATTACATAATTTTACTGAATTAAGTGTGAATGATATAATAGTTTTGGTTAATAGTAGTACTTTTCAGAATAATAACCCCTTTATTCCAATAAAATTATGTAATGCAGGTTATAATAAATTATCATCAGCGCAAAAAAGGATGTATGCATTAAACAAATATGATAACTCAGGTATAAATTATAATGTACCAAGCATAAGACGCGTAGAAGGAAAAATAGACAAAC
>DGYI01000036.1:2112-3098 GCA_002396645.1 Firmicutes bacterium UBA5010 | reverse complement strand
AAGGTATTATGGCGGCGGGTGGCTTATTTCTTCACAAGGACAAGTATTCCACGGAGGAAATAACCCTAACTATTCTTCCTTTATTACATTTGACCCTGAAGCAAAATTAGGAGTTGCGGTATTGAGTAACATAAATTCCGGTTATACCGAAAACATTGGATCAGGCATTGCTGAGATATTACAAGGAGAAACAGTAAAAATAAATGTAAGTGATCAAAACAAAAGCACAGATATAATAGCAGTTATCATAATATGCATTGCAGTAGTATTAGCTTTATTAACAATATATTTTATGATAAAAACTATAAAAGAGATTTCAAAAAAACAAAGACACTTTAAATTTAACGGTGTAAAAAGTGTTATAGGACTTGTTTTTTCCTTCATATTTATGCTTGGAGTAAGTTATTGTATGTATATAATGCCTCAAGTTCTATTTGGCGGATTGTCATGGAAATTTGTGTTTGTCTGGCTTCCAAACAGTATTGCAACGGCATTATACTCAGTATATATAACTATCTGGATTGTATATATACATTTTGTGTGCAGAAGCTTTTTTAAAAAAGAGAAAGATAAAGAACTGGGAATACTGTCATTATTAAGTGTTTTAAGTGGATTTGGAAATGCTCTGATAATATTTACTATTAATATGGCTATAAACAGCAGTAACGATCAAAGGATAAGACTCTTAATATACTTTATACTTGGAATTTTTCTCTATGTCTACGGACAAAGAATAATAAGAAAGAACCTAGTAAAATTTACTAACGGAATAGTATACGAAAAAAGAATGGAAATTATAAACAAATTACTGGCAACCCAATATAATAAATTTGAACAAATAGAAAGAGGAAGAATTGAGGCAACCTTAAATAACGATACTGAGACTGTAAGTACATTTGTAAATGTTTTAATTGGCGGTGTAACCAGTGCTATTACACTTATGTGTTGCTTTATATATTTAGCAACAGTAAATATATACGCATTAT
>DGYI01000036.1:678-1882 GCA_002396645.1 Firmicutes bacterium UBA5010 | reverse complement strand
CGAGTTATGTTTTCATATTACTGTATATGACCGGTCCTGTTCATGGAATATTAAATGCTATACCAAATGCTATTCAGGTAAGAATAAGCTTAAGAAGAATCAATAACATGATTGATGAGATATCAGTTTCTGTTGAGGATAAAAATAAGGTCATTGAAAACGTAGAAGAAGAATTGCTTCTGGAATTAAAGGATGTCGAATACGAATATGCAAATACAGAAGGACATTCATTCAAAGTAGGACCAATAAACCTTGAATTTAGAACAGGAGAAATAAGCTTTATAACAGGAGGAAATGGCAGCGGAAAATCAACCTTGGCAAAACTATTAACAGGATTATATATGCCGACACAAGGAGAAATAACATTAAACGAAAAAATATCACAAAAGCTTTTAAACGAAAGTTATTCAACAGTATTTTCAGATTTTTACCTTTTTGAAAAGCTTTACGGATTAAATTATAAAGAAAACGAAAGTGAAATACAAAAGCACTTAGAAGAGTTACAACTTAGCGATAAAGTACAAATTGAAGAAGGAAAATTCAGTACAATAAACTTATCGACAGGACAGAGAAAAAGACTGGCGTTATTAGTTACATACTTAGAAGATAGACCAATTTATCTATTTGATGAATGGGCAGCAGACCAGGATCCTGAATTTAGATTGTTCTTTTACGATACATTACTGCCTAAGCTTAAAGCTGATAAAAAGTGTGTAATAGCTATAACACATGATGACAGATACTTTAATCTTGCAGATAAAGTAATAAAAATGGAATTTGGTAAAATACTCGGGGGAGAATATGAAGCAAAATAATTAATTTATAAGTAATATAAATGGGGTGGGGGCAATATGTTAAAAAATAATAAATTAGATAAAAATAACATAGAGAATTTCATGTCATTAACCAGTTTACAACAAGGGATATTATTTCATTACATTAATGATGAAAACAGCAGTATGTATCATGAACAATTGAGTTTAAACATTAGAGGAGATATAAAATTAGATTTATTACAAGAGGCATGGAATATTGTAATAGAAAATAATGAAATGCTAAGGACAATTTTTAGATGGAAGGGAATAAACGAACCGATACAAGTTGTTCTTAAAAAACATGAAATTAAAATAAAATACTCAGATATTACAAATATATCCGATAAAGAAAACTTAATAAAAAAAACTAAAGAAGATGATATAAAAAA
>DGYI01000036.1:0-374 GCA_002396645.1 Firmicutes bacterium UBA5010 | reverse complement strand
TATAAATACTATTCCGTTAAGAGTGAAAACAGATGAAGAAGCTAGCTTGATAGAATTAGTTAAGTTTATAGATAGAAGTCTTAGCGACAGAAAAAGCTTTGAGAATACATCTTTAATTGATATAAAGGATTATTGCGGTATAAAAGCTAACGAAGAGCTATTCAATACAATAGTAGCCATAGAGAATTATCCTTTAAACCTTAGCAAAAATAAAGAAAATGTGCTACATATAGAAAACTTTTCGATCATTGAGCAGACAAACTATAATATGTCCTTGGAAATATTAACTTTTGAAGGAATAGAATTTAAATTCAAATTTAATAGTGTATCAATAGATAAGAATATAGCTGATAAAATAGGTCCATATATAGAAA
>DGYI01000010.1:1848-3173 GCA_002396645.1 Firmicutes bacterium UBA5010 | reverse complement strand
GTTATATCTATTCTGTTTTTTAAGTCATCTTCTTTAGCTTTTTTTATAAAGCTTTCTTTATCGTATATATTTGCAATATCTGCGTATTTTATCGCAACTTCATGTTTTTTTAGTACAATTTGTATCGGTTCGTTTATTCCCTTCCATCTAAAAATTGTCCTTAGCATTTCATTATTTTCTATTACTATATTCCATGCCTCTTGCAACAAATCTAATTTTATATCTCCTTTAATTGTTAAACTCAATTGTTCATGATACATACTGCTGTTTTCATCATTAATATAATGAAATAACATCCCTTGTTGTAAGCTGGTTAATGACATGAAATTCTCTATATTATTTTTATCTAATTTATTATTTTGTGACATATTGCCCCCCAAGTTATATTACTTATAAATCAATTATTTTGCTTCATATTGTCCCCCGAGTATTTTACCAAATTCCATTTTTATAACTTTATCTGCAAGATTAAAGTATCTATCATCATGTGTTATAGCTATTACACACTTTTTATCAGCTTTAAGCTTAGGAAGTAATGTATCGTAAAAGAACAACCTAAATTCAGGGTCTTGGTCTGCTGCCCATTCATCAAATAGATAAATTGGTCTATCTTCTAAGTATGTAACTAATAACGCCAGTCTTTTTCTCTGTCCTGTCGATAAGTTTATGGTACTGAATTTTCCTTCTTCAATTTGCACTTTATCGCTAAGTTGTAACTCTTCTAAGTGCTTTTGTATTTCACTTTCGTTTTCTTTGTATTTTAATCCGTAAAGCTTTTCAAAAAGGTAAAAATCTGAAAATACTGTTGAATAACTTTCGTTTAAAAGCTTTTGTGATATTTTATCGTTTAATGTTATTTCTCCTTGTGTCGGCATATATAATCCTGTTAACAGTTTTGCCAAGGTTGATTTTCCGCTGCCATTTCCTCCTGTTATAAAGCTTATTTCTCCTGTTCTAAATTCAAGGTTTATTGGTCCCACTTTGAATGAATGTCCTTCTGTATTTGCATATTCGTATTCAACATCCTTTAATTCCAGAAGCAATTCTTCTTCTACGTTTTCAATGACATTATTTTTATCCTCAACAGAAACTGATATCTCATCAATCATGTTATTGATTCTTCTTAAGCTTATTCTTACCTGAATAGCATTAGGTATAGCATTTAATATTCCATGAACAGGACCGGTCATATATAGTAATATGAAAACATAACTCGTAAGACTGCTTGTATCCAAATTTTTTAATATAAACGGAAAGATAAATACTACTGATCCTATTGCTAATGTAAATAAAAGTTCTCCTATGACAAACATATTTGCAAATGC
>DGYI01000010.1:0-1791 GCA_002396645.1 Firmicutes bacterium UBA5010 | reverse complement strand
ATAATGCGTATATATTTACTGTCGCCAAATATATAAAGCAACACATAAGTGTAATAGCACTGGTTACACCACCAATTAAAACATTTACGAATATACTGACAGTCTCAGTATCGTTATTTAAGGTTGACTCAATTCTTCCTCTTTCTATTTGTTCAAATTTATTATATTGGGTTGCCAGTAATTTGTTTATAATTTCCATTCTTTTTTCATATACTATTCCGTTAGTAAATTTTACTAGGTTCTTTCTTATTATTCTTTGTCCGTAGACATAGAGAAAAATTCCCAGTATAAAGTATATTAAGAGTCTTATCCTTTGATCGTTACTGCTGTTTATAGCCATATTAATAGTAAATATTATCAGAGCATTTCCAAATCCACTTAAAACACTTAATAATGACAGTATTCCCAGTTCTTTATCTTTCTCTTTTTTAAAAAAGCTTCTGCACACAAAATGTATATATACAATCCAGATAGTTATATATACTGAGTATAATGCCGTTGCAATACTGTTTGGAAGCCAGACAAACACAAATTTCCATGACAATCCGCCAAATAGAATTTGAGGCATTATGTATATACAATAACTTACTCCAAGCATAAATATGAAGGAAAAAACAAGTCCTATGACACTTTTTACACCTTTAAATTTAAAGTGTCTTTGTTTTTTTAGAGTCTCTTTTATAGTTTTTATCATAAAATATATTGTTAATAAAACTAATATTACTGCAATGCATATTATGATAACTGCTATTATATCTGTGCTTTTGTTTTGATCACTTACATTTATTTTAACTGTTTCCCCTTGTAATATCTCAGCAATGCCTGATCCAATGTTTTCGGTATACCCGGAATTTATGTTACTCAATACTGCAACTCCTAATTTTGCTTCAGGGTCAAATGTAATAAATGAAGAATAATTAGGGTTATTTCCTCCGTGGAATACTTGTCCTTGTGAAGAAATAAACCACCCGCCGCCATAATACCTTCCATTGCCTATAGCGTTAATTTCTCCATTAATTTCTTTAGACTTTTGTATTATGTCCTGATTAAAATTGAAATCATCTATGACTCCCATCTGTATCTTGAGCCATCTTGCCATATCTTCACCGCTGGATATTATATATCCTGCAGGTTTATTTCCTCTATACACCGGTGCTTCATATGGCTTAGCTTTTATAAAGTTAACTTTATATCCTTTTGCCATAAGTTCATTAACCTTTTGGTCTTTATTAAGATAAGTGTTATCTAAACTCATAGGGTTAATAACTGCTTCTTCTATATATGCTTCATAAGATTTTCCTGTAACTTTTTCTATAACCAGTCCTAAAACATCATAGTTTATCGTTGCATACTGAAAACGTTCGCCCGGTTTTGTATCAAGCTCTATTCCTACTAATGTTTTAACCGTTTCTTCCAGTGCATTATCTGCATCAGACACTGGTATGTTATTAATTGTCTTAAAAGGTATTCCGCTTTTTTGGTATAATAGCTGCTCTATAGTGACTGATGTTTCATTTCCATTATGCTTAAATTTTAACCATGGTATATATTTATTTACTTCATCTTGCAGGTTAATTTGTCCGCTTTGTTCTAAGTTTAAAATACCTAAAGCAGTGAAAGCTTTGCTGTTGGATGATAATTCAAATAAAGTTTCAGAGCTTACCGGTTTTTTTTCATCTGTATCTGAATATCCAAATCCTCTTTGATAAATGGTCTTATCATCTTTAACTATAGTAACTGATAGTCCCGGGATATTTCCCTTTTTCATGTTTTTTTCTATAAATTCTTCTA
>DGYI01000053.1 GCA_002396645.1 Firmicutes bacterium UBA5010 | reverse complement strand
CATTTCCTTATGCTTTAATATAGGCGGAACTAAGGAAATACAGGTAAATGTCAGAATTATAGCCGCTACGAATAAGGATTTGGAAAAATTAGTTGAGAACGGATTATTCAGAGAGGATTTATACTATAGATTAAATGTTATACCTATATCGGTACCTCCGCTCAGAGAGCGCAGAGACGATATAATACTTTTGACAAAGCACTTCGAAGGATATTATAACCAAAAATACAATTCAAACAAAAAGATAGATAAGGAAACCATAGATGTTCTTCACAGCTATAGCTGGCCCGGTAATGTGCGTGAATTAAAGAATACCATAGAACGTATGATATTGCTTAGCAATGATTCTGCAATTACAATAAAGGACCTTCCGGTTAATATATTAAAGCATAAGGAAATGGACATTATAAACAGATTTGAGGGAAGCACGCTTAAAGAAGCTGTGTCTTTGCTGGAATACGAGATGATAACAAAGGCATATGATAAGCACAAAAATGTCAGAGATGCTGCCGAGGCCTTAGGAATCGACTCTTCAACCTTTGTAAGAAAAAGACAAAAGTATTCCGGTGCAAATCTGCATCAATGATGCGTTTTTGCATCAGTTGGTTAAATCCGATAAAATCAATGATATTCGATCGTATTTATATAAAACAACAAATCTCGTTGCAAAAAGGAAACAAAAAATATTCATAAACGGTTACAAATTAACCATACAGGAGAAAATATTTATGGAAAATAAAATTAATGAAATTTTATCTAAGGAAATTAATCCTCTGCTTAATGAGCATTTAGGAAGCGCGGAACTGGTTGAAATCAGAGAGAATATTGTATATATAAAAATGTTGGGAGCCTGCGGAGGATGTCCGGCATCACAGGACACACTGGAGAACATTATTGAGGTTAAAATAACTAAGCAACTGCCTGATATCAAGGGTGTCAGATTATATCAAGGCGTCAGTGATGAGCTGATAAACTTTGCCAAGGATATTTTAAACGGCAAAAAATAAAATCATTTGGCATATATTTTGCTTATAATATATTTTAGTTAAAAAAATATATTAATATAGTTTATTTAAATTATATTTATATGTTTTCAAATATTACAAATAAAAATTTTAAGGAGTGTAACAAAATGGCATTAATGACTGGTGAACAGTACATCGAAAGCTTAAGAAAGCTTAAAACAAAAGTTTACGTATTTGGTGAAAGGGTTGAAAACTTTGTTGATCACCCGATTATAAGACCTTCTATAAATTCTGTAGCTATGACTTATGACTTAGCTCACGAAAAGGAATACGAGGATTTAATGACAGCTACATCTAATTTAACAGGTAAAAAAGTAAACAGATTCTGTCATTTACATCAAAGTACCGAAGATTTGGTTAAAAAGGTTAAAATGCAAAGATTGCTGGGACAAAAAACCGCATCATGTTTCCAAAGATGTGTAGGTATGGACGCTTTTAACGCAATATGGTCTACAACATATGAAATTGACAAAAAATACGGTACGAAATATCATGAAAATTTCAGAAAATATTTAGAATATGTTCAAGAAAACGACTTGACTGTAGACGGAGCTATGACAGACCCTAAGGGTGACAGAGGACTATCTCCTTCTGAGCAAAAAGACCCTGATATGTATGTGCGTATAGTTGAAAAAAGAGAAGACGGTATCGTTGTAAGAGGAGCAAAAGCTCATCAGACAGGATCTATAAACTCACATGATCATCTTATCATGCCTACAGTTGCAATGAAAGAAAATGACAAAGCATATGCCGTATCATTTGCTGTGCCTTCTGATGCTGAGGGAGTATTCATGATATACGGAAGACAGTCATGTGATACAAGAAAGCTTGAAAAAGATGCTGACATGGATTTAGGAAATAAACACTTCGGCGGACAAGAGGCTCTTGTAGTATTTGACGATGTATTTATTCCGTGGGACAAGGTGTTCTTATGTGAAGAGTATGAATTTGCCGGAATAATGGTTGAAAGATTTGCAGGATATCACAGACAAAGCTACGGCGGATGTAAGGTCGGAGTTGGTGACGTTTTAATAGGAGCTGCTGCAGTTGCTGCTGATTACAACGGTGTAAGCAAAGCATCACACATAAAAGATAAGCTTATAGAAATGACTCACTTAAATGAAACTCTTTACTGCTGTGGTATAGCATGTTCAGCCGAGGGAGTTAAAACAGAAGCCGGAAACTATCAAATAGATATGCTTTTAGCAAATGTATGTAAGCAAAACGTAACAAGATTCCCTTACGAAATAACAAGACTTGCAGAGGATATAGCAGGCGGACTTATGGTTACGATGCCTTCACAGGCAGATTTCAGATCTCCTGAAATCGGAGCTATCTGCGATAAGTATTTCAGAGGAGTAGACAGTGTTCCTACAGAAGACAGAATGAGAATATTAAGATTTATAGAAAATATGTGTTTAGGAGCATCAGCAGTAGGTTACAGAACGGAATCAATGCATGGTGCAGGATCTCCTCAGGCTCAAAGAATCATGATTTCAAGACAAGGCAATTTGGAAGCTAAAAAAGAAATGGCTAAGAAAATTGCCGGTATAAAATAACATCTGGTATACGAGAGGGCTGATATATTGGACTACAAAAAATTATATAAAGAAAAATTAACCACAGCCGAGGAAGCTGTAAAGCATATACCTTCTGACTCAAGAGTCGTAACAGGTCATGCTACTGGAGAGCCTACAGTTATAGTTGACGCTATGGTAGAAAACTATATGCAATACGAAAATGTAGAGATAGTTCATCTTGTAGCTATGGGCAACTGCGGATATGTAAGACCCGAAATGAAAGGACATCTAAGACATAATGCTATATTTGTAGGTGCCGGAACAAGAGAAGCTGTAAACGACGGAAGGGCAGATTTTACTCCATCATTTTTCTATCAGGTTCCGAAGCTGTTCAGAACTTCATTGCCGGTTGATGTGGCAATTATACAAGTTACTCCTCCTGATGAGAATGGAAATTGCAGTTTCGGTGTATCTTGTGACTTTACAAAACCTGCTGCCGATTCGGCAAAAATGGTTATAGCTCAGGTTAATGACCAGATGCCGTATATTTACGGTGACAATTTTATAAATATCAAGGATATAGACTATATAGTAGAGGTTTCTAAGCCCCTTCTTGAGCTTAAAGCTCCGGTAATAGGGGATGTTGAAAGAGCAATAGGCGAAAACTGTGCATCCTTAGTTGAGGACGGCTCTACACTACAGCTCGGAATCGGTGCTATTCCGGATGCGGTTTTACTGTTCTTAAAGGACAAAAAGGATTTAGGTATTCACTCCGAAATGTTCTCAGACGGAATTGTTGACCTGTATAACTCGGGAGCTATAAACAACAGCAAAAAAAGCTTACATCCGGGAAAAATGATAGTTACATTCTTAATGGGAAGCAAAAAGCTTTACGATTTTGTTCACAACAATGAAATGGTTGAGTTATATCCTGTTGATTATGTAAATGATCCTCTTACAATCATGAAAAACAGCAAAATGGTTTCTATAAATTCAGCTTTGCAGGTTGATTTAATGGGTCAGGTATGCGCAGAGGCTATAGGTCTTAAGCAATTCAGCGGTGTAGGCGGTCAAGTGGATTATGTCAGAGGAACAAGCATGTCCGAGGACGGAAAATCTATAATAGCTATGCCTTCAACGGCTTCTAAAGGTAAATTATCAAGAATAGTTCCGTTCTTAGATAACGGATCATGTGTTACTACATCAAGAACCGACGTTGAATATATAGTTACCGAATACGGTATAGCTAATTTAAGAGGAAAGAGCTTAAAGCAAAGAGCTAAGGCATTAATTAATATTGCTCACCCTGGTTTTAGAGATGAGCTGAAAAAAGAATATGCAGAAAGATTTAAGGAAGATTTTTAAAATTAAGGAGGCAGTTTAATGAAACAATTTTTATTAGTACCGGAAATTCACAAGCTTGATACTTTTGATGAATTTTATAATGAATTTAATGTTAATGAAAATGATTTAATACTTACAATCGAACCGATTTTTGATATATATTTTAAGAACAAAAATAAAAAATTTAATGTTGTTTTCCCTGAGAAATATGCACTTGGCGAACCAACTGATGAAATGATAGACAGAATATTCGATGACTTAAAGAACGTTGACTACAACCGAGTTATTGCAATCGGAGGCGGAAGTATAGTTGATATAGCGAAGCTTTTTGTATTAAAGCAGGCTGAGCGCTCGGAACAGCTTTTCCTTAGAGAAGCTCCGATAGTTAAGGAAAAATCTTTGATAATTATTCCTACTACTTGCGGTACAGGAAGTGAAGTTACTAATATATCTATAGCTTTACTGACTAAGAAAAATACAAAAATGGGATTGGCTGATAACGCTTTATGTGCCGACTATACAGTTTTAATTCCTGAATTATTAGTTAAATTGCCTTATAAAGTGTTTGTTACAAGTTCCGTAGATGCATTGATACATGCGGCAGAATCTTTCCTTTCTCCGAAAGCAAGCGGATATTCAGAGCTTTTCAGTATAAAGGCGATGGAAATGATTATAAAAGGCTATATAGATGTTGTAAAAAATGGTCAAGAATACTTCAGAAATATAATAGAAGACTTTTTAGTTGCCAGTAACTACGCAGGGATAGCTTTCGGAAACGCAGGCTGCGCTGCAGTGCACGCTATGTCCTATCCTTTAGGCGGAGTTTATCATGTGCCTCACGGTGAAGCAAACTATCAATTCTTTATAGAAGTATTCAAGTATTATAAGAGCAAACAGCCGATAGGCAAAATTCAGGAAATACAAAAATTATTTGCTGATATAATCGGCTGCAGCGAAGATGATTCATTTGATGAATTAGAAAAAATATTAAACAACTTATTAAGCTTAAAGCCTCTTAGAGAATATGGCATGAAAGAGGAAGAAATTATTGCATTTTCAGAAAATGTAATTGCAACTCAGCAAAGACTTTTAGGCAATAATTATGTTAAATTTGAAAAAGAGGATTTAATAAATATCTATACAAAACTATTTTAAAAAATAAAAATAATATGATTATTATTCTAAGTTAAACTGTCTGTTTTAGGATAAAACTTATTATTTTAAAAATTGCTTGTTAGTACATTATTTACATATAAAACAATATATTTAAAACGTGGTATATCTACGCTCTCCCTATAAATGCTTATTTATACCGCGTTGAAAATATATTGTCAAGTAATTTCACTCAGTATTATCTTTATTATAAAAAATAACAATTAAATTTTGGAGGTCTACAGGAAATGAATGACACAAGCTCTATTTTAGAGTTAATGCAAAAAGCAAGAGAAGCTCAGAAAGAATTGGCCACATACAGCCAAAAAGAGATAGATGCAATAGTTAAGGTAATTGCCAAAACAGTATATGATAATGCGGAAGAATTGGCACGTATGGCTGTTGATGAAACAAGAATGGGTGTGTATGAAGATAAGGTAGCTAAAAACAAAGGTAAATCCAAGACAATTTACAACCATATCGCTGATAAAAAAACAATCGGAATTATAGGCAGAGAGGAAAGCACAGGTCTTACTCTTGTAGCTAAGCCGGTAGGGGTTGTAGGAGCTGTTACACCTACTACAAATCCTATTGTTACACCTATGTGTAATTCTATGTTTGCCATAAAAGGCGGAAATTCAATTATCATTGCTCCGCATCCGAGATCACAAAAATGCAGTGCTTACACAGTTGATTTAATCAATAAAAATTTAAAGGAACAAGGCATCAAATGCCCTGAAAATGCTATTCAGATTATAAGAGAATCAAGCATTGACAAGACAACTGAACTCATGAAAGCTGTTGATGTAGTTATAGCTACAGGAGGAATGGGTCTTGTTAAGGAAGCTTATTCATCAGGCAGACCGTCATTCGGCGTAGGAGCAGGAAACGTTCAGGTTATAGTAGATACTGATGTTGATTTTGCAGATGCTACTGCTAAAATTATCGCAGGAAGAAAATTTGACAACGGAATAATCTGCTCGGGAGAACAAACAATTATAGCTCCTCGCAGCAAATATGATGAGGTTATGAAGGCAGCAGTTGAAAATGGAGCATACTATGCAGATGATGAAGAAACAATTGATAAATTCAGGAAAATTTTGTTTATTGACGGTATGCTTAATAAAGATGTTGTAGGACAGTCAGTACAAAAAATTGCTGGTTTAGCAGGTGTTGAGGTACCAAAAGATACAAAGGTAATATTATTAAAAGCAAACGGGATTGGAAAAGAAGATATATTATGTAAGGAAAAAATGTGTCCTGTAATGGCTACATTTGCATATGATACATTTGAAGAAGCTATAAAAATAGCTCAAATAAACTTAGATTTAGAAGGTAAAGGTCATACCGCAGCTATACATTCAAATAATAATGAGCATATAGAATTAGCGGGTGTAAAATTAACAATAAGCAGATTGATAGTTAATGCATCTTCATCTACAACTGCAGGAGGTTCTTTAACTAACGGATTGGCTCCGACTACAACTTTAGGCTGCGGAACATGGGGAAATAACATAATTTCTGAAAACTTAGATTATAAACATTTAATAAATGTTTCAAGAATTGCTACTGTTATCAGAAATGCAGCAGTACCATCAGATGATAATATTTGGTTAAAATAAAAAATTTCTATAAAAAAGTTGGAGTGTTTTTACACTTCAACTTTTTTATATGAAAGCAAAAAAATAAAGCATGAATTTTAGTAGTTCTAAAATTTATGCTTTATGCATAAAATTAAAATAATTGCAATTGTCTCAGATGGAGTTAAACTCCCTAATGGATATTAAGCTCCATCTGATTATTTGAAAATACTAGTTAACAGCTTCCTTTAAAGACTTTCCAGCTTTGAATACCGGTGCCTTTGATGCAGGTATTGCAATTTCTTCTTTAGGATTTCTTGGATTTCTTCCAGTTCTTTCTTTTCTGTTT
>DGYI01000052.1:47621-47990 GCA_002396645.1 Firmicutes bacterium UBA5010 | reverse complement strand
AAAAGGATAAAATAAATATATTTTTTATTGAAAATCTTGCTGATAAAGAGAATAATAATATTTATATAAACAGCACCGAGTTTGTAAAAAATTATAGAGAATATGAATATAAAATATTTTCGTATTTGATAGAATCAAAGGAAGTTTATGATAAAAGTATTCACGACCTATTGTTTTTAAATATCTTTAACAAATTCACTTGTGATATAAATAATGATAACTTTTCAAACTATATATTTGAATATGCAGCATCTAAATATTTAAAGGATGGGGACCCATTAAACGTAATTGAGAATATCGGAAATTTTGATGTAAATGCAGATTATGGAAAGGAGGCTACTTATTTTTACTTAAATTATAGTTTCATCG
>DGYI01000052.1:0-47558 GCA_002396645.1 Firmicutes bacterium UBA5010 | reverse complement strand
GTTTTTTTGCACAGATGATATTGAGGATATTTTCACCGAGGATGAAGGCCTTGAACTTATGAATTACGATAAATATTTTAACCAAATATCAAAGGAGAAAAAAGATTTTATCTCAAACAGTGAAGCAATTGAAGATATAGAAGCATTATTCAAAATTATAAAATCCAGATATGGTCTATATGATTTTTTTGGCAGAGAAGAAGTTTTCAATGCTGCTGAGAAAGAAGCAATAATAAGCGTAACAGATAAAGAGTATTTAAGTATTGATGAATTTAATCAGTTATTGTTAGAAAGCTTGAACTTTGTAGAAGATAAGCATTTTTATCTGGGAGAATATATATATCCGCAAAAAAGCTGCTATTATAACGAAAATCTTATTATTTCAAAAGAAGGTACAAACTATTTCATAAACTTAGACAGTAAAAAACAAAAAATACTTAGGATAAATGAGGATATTAATTTATCACACTATATTAAACCTACAATTAATAGCTCAGGGGCGGAAGGTTTTGCTTTATATATAGATGATGTACCGGATAAAAGGGACATTTATATAGAGCTTGAGCTTGAAAGTAATAATTATATAAAAAATACACTTGTTCCGTTAAAAGAGGATAAACATACAATTAATGTGAGTGATAAAATTTATGAGTATAAAGAGATTGCTAATATTCCTATATTGACGCTTTACAGTATGAACTACATTCCCTTTAATTCATCGTCGATAGATTGGATAAAGTCAGCTGAAAAAATGAAGGATAAAAGTTCGTTTATTATAGATTTAAGGTCTAACAGCGGAGGCAGAAGTGAGTACGGAGACTATTGGATAGAAGAGTTTACCGGTCAATTACCCGCAAGAGAAAATCAATCATATAAGATTGGTATTTTTGAAAAACTATCCGCAGAAACCCAAATTTTGCAACCTTTATTATCTACATACAGTGAGCATAGCTTTTATTACCCTTTCCTTTATACAAGCATAGATGAAATGATTATGAATAATAAAAGTTTTGTTTATTATAAAAAAAATGATGAAAAAAACATAATTAAAAATGATAAAAAGATATACGTGTTGTTTAACAGACAAACAGGCTCAGCGGCAGAGTGGTTTATAGATGCGTTAAAGGATATTGAAAACGTAACATTTGTAGGAACAAACTCTGCAGGTTGTATGATTAGTGCTAATGCCGGAAGCTTATTTTTGCCAAACTCAGATTTACAATTTGTATGCGGGTTTGGTTCGTATATAGCCGATAAGAATAATTTTTCGGAGGATTACGGGTTTGAGCCTGATATTTGGATAAATAGTTCAGATAGTTTAAATCGAGCTATAGAGCTAATAAAGAAAGAAACGGAAGACAGACCCTAAATAGAGTCTGTCTTTTTGTAGATTTTAAGCTTACAAGACAATAACTTAAATCAGTATAATTAAAAAATCTTTGGGTATTCTTCCTTGGTTTCAGATATTAAATCTTTGAGTGCGTCTTCTGGACATAAATCCTCGTAATAAACTAAAGCCTTTTCATAATAAATTTTAGAATTTTCATAGTCCTTAAGCATGTACAATAACTGAAACTTCTTTTCAAGTAAATACGGATACATGCCCATAAACTTTGTTTTTAAGGATATGTTTATAGCAGCATCAATTATATCAAGAGCTTCATGTAACTTTTCTTGTTTTGCCAAGTTGATAGATAGATTATATGCCACTTGAGTATATAACGTTACATGGAAATTGCCAGCCGCTCTTATTGAATAAAGCGTGCCTAATACATATTTATCTAAATAATCAAATAATTCATAAAATATTTTAATCCCTTTGTCAGTGTTATTATTATAGCATTCACAGCTTGCTATAGAATTTATTAACTTCAGTTCGATTTTTGAATATAAAAAATCATTCCAATTTTCAATATCAAAATCTTTCTTATATACTTTGAGTCCCTTTATGCAATAGTTTATAGCATCACTGTAATTTTGACGTAAATAATAGTCACAAAGTGCCTTTGAATAATAAACTATCTGCAAAGCCTCACCTTCTTTAAAGGATTCAAGATTTTCATATACATGTACAGTTTTTTCCAACAGTTCATAATTTTCAATTTCTAAAATATCATTTATTTCCTGAACCTTTATGTGAGTTTCTATATTATTATGTTTTTCGACCAAAAGATGATAGTTATAGATATCCTCCTGAAGCCGTTGAGATAATAAATCTAATATGTAAATAGTAGGTTGATTGTATCCGCCCTCTAGCTTTCTTATATATTCCCTTGTACAAATCCCTTTTGCAAGCTGCTGCTGTGTCAATTTTCTTAGTTTTCTAAGATATTCAATGGTTTTTCCTATATGCATGTCTGTCAATTAAACAACCTCCCTGTTCTAAAATGCCAACTATAGTTCTCTTTACATTATACATAATATGTAATACAATTTCTATATAATAAATATAATATATTAGAAAATATAATTTTAGGGGAGATTATCATTATGGGTAAAAAAATAAGAAATATCTTTGTAAAAAGTTTATGCACATTTTTAGTACTTAGTTCTGTATTGTTTCCGCTGGGACAATTAAATGTTGGACAATTAAATGAAGGACATTTAAGTGGTATAATGTCATGCCCCTCTCAAGGTAAAATTGGCGGGGGAATAATGTAGCCAAATATGAAGGCGGAATTTTCATGAGGTGCTTAATTTTAGAGAAACCGACAACTAAGCTACGCAAAACCAGAAATGCAGAACATCATGAAATTAAAGAAGTTTTAAATAATGAATATGAAGAAAACTGTAAAAAATATTCAGATAATTCTCCATGTCATTTAGAATCAAAAGATGATAATTTTCTAATAGATGAAAAAAATACATATCTTTTACCCAAATTATATGAGCCTGTTGTTTAATTATGAATATATAAAAAATATGCACTTTGTGATATCACGAGTGTATATTTTTTTATCCGATAGGAAGTTCTTTTTCCTATCAGAATAGCGAAACTTATTTCGCTTTTTTGCTATTTATTTTAGTGATGATTTAGTTTATAATAGTAGTAATTAAATTTTTAGGAGTACAAGGTTGAGAGATTGGATGAGGTTAAGAGAAATGAAAAATAATGAAAAAGTTTATAAAAAAATAAGTATCACAGCTATGAATAAATCTATTATGAGGTTTCATATATTATGTATATAGGTGCGGAAATGGATTTATTAAATGGATTAAATAAAAAACAAAAAGAAGCAGCCTCTCATGATACCGGACCTATACTTGTCATAGCGGGAGCCGGTACCGGAAAAACCCGTGTTCTTACACACAGAATTGCATATTTGATTAATAGTGGAAAAGCAAGACCCGGCGAGATATTATCTATAACATTTACAAACAAGGCTGCCAATGAAATGAAGGAAAGAATCGGACAGCTTATAGATTATGATATAGACAGAATGTGGATGGGGACATTTCACTCTATTTGTGTGAGAATGTTAAGAAGAGATATTGAAAGACTGGGATATGAAAAAAACTTTGTAATATATGATACAGACGATCAAAAGAATGTTGTAAAAACCTGTATAAAGGAATTGGAGCTTGATCCTAAAAAGTATAATTCAAGTACCATAAGGTCAATCATAAGCAGCGAAAAAAATAATTACAACAGTCCCGATAAATTTATCTCGGAAAACTATTCTAATTTCTTTATGAGAAATGTAGGAGATATTTATGCGCTGTATGAAAAAAAGCTTAAAATATGCAATGCTTTGGACTTTGATGATTTACTTGTTAAAGCATTAAAGCTTTTACAAACAAATCCGGATATTAAAGAATACTATCAGGACAGATTTAAATATATATTGGTTGATGAGTATCAAGATACCAATAATGTCCAGTATAATCTGGTTAAAATTCTTGGCAAAAGAGAAGATGGAGACAGCAACGTATTTGTAGTAGGAGATGACGATCAGTCAATATACGGCTGGCGAGGCGCAGACATAAACAATATACTGGATTTTGAGAAAGACTTTGATAATGCCAAAGTAGTAAGACTGGAAAAAAACTATCGTTCAACAGATGTTATACTTAATGCCGCAAACTCTGTCATCAGAAACAATTACAACAGAAAAGGCAAGGAGCTTTATACAGACTTTGAGGGCGGAGAAGCTATAGGACTTATAAATACAGATAATGAAAAAGAAGAGGCATTTATGATTGCCTCAGATATCAGAAAAGAGTTTGAAAATAATAATATAAATTACTCGGAAATGGCAATATTGTACAGAGCCAATGCTCAGTCTCGTGCACTTGAGGAAGGCTTGATGGCTCTGGGGGTACCGTATAAAATCGTAGGAGGTCTTAAATTCTACGGACGTAAGGAAATAAAAGATATCATATCATATCTTATGCTTATACAAAACGCCAGAGATGATATCAGCTTCAGCAGAATTATAAATCTGCCTAAAAGAAAAATAGGACCTAAGGCTATAGAAACCTTGTCGCAGTATGCATCATCACAGGAAATATCAATGTTTGAGGCTTGCTATGACGTAAATCAGCTTGGTATGACTTCGGCGGCAACAGCAGGAATACAGAAATTTGTCGAAGTTATGGAGCTTTTAATGGTTAAAAAGGATGCCTTGCCGCTTTCGGAATTCATAGAGGCTGTTTACGAGGATACTGGATATGAAAAGATGATGCATGAGGATCAAAGCATTGAAGGAATGTCCAGACTTGAGAATATTCAGGAATTTTTGTCTGCTGCAAAGGACTTTGAGGAAAGATATGAGCAAAATTCTCTTGAGGATTTTTTAGCACATGTATCCTTGTTGTCAGATACAGATAAAACAGACGAGACAGAGAAAGAAAGAGTTACACTTCTTACTGTTCACAGTGCAAAAGGACTTGAATATGATGTTATTTTTGTAGCGGGGCTTGAAGAGAGAACCTTTCCTATTATAAGAGATGATGGCGCAGATGATGATTTAGAAGAAGAAAGAAGGCTTTTTTATGTTGCTGTAACCAGAGCTAAAAAAAGATTATATCTATCTTATACCAATGAAAGACTTGTATACGGTCATCACGAAATGCGCGCTCCTTCAAGATTTATAGATGAAATTCCTAAAGAATATTTGGATAAGCCTGTTTCGTCAGCATTTTCAAAAAATGTTAAACGCAGCTCAGGTGAATTTGATGAATTTTTCAGAGGTGAAATGAGCTTTAACCGCATGTTTAAATCAGAATCCTTTATTGATGAGGATATAAAAATAATTGATGTATATGATGATATAAAAGATGAGATAATAGAAAGACCGTCAAAGCTAAAATCAGATAAGCTGACGACAGGTGACAAGGTTAGGCACAAAGCTTGGGGAATAGGCGTTGTTGTGTCATTAAGCGGTGAGGGAAGCGATCAAAAAGCTACGATAGCTTTTGATCAAAAAGGACTGAAAACAGTAATGCTTAGCTTTGCACCGATAGAAAAATTATAAAAATACTTTGTACATAGTATGGAGGAAATCATGAACGCTAAGCTTGACAGAATAAAAAAATTGATAGACGAATTGAATATACACAGCTATAATTACTATACGCTTGCCAATCCGACCATTACAGATAAAGAATATGATGCTCTGTATGATGAGCTTCGTGACTTGGAGCTGGAAACAGGGTATGTGCAAGCTGATTCTCCTACACAAAGAATAGGGGGAGAGATTTTAGATAAATTTGAGAAGCATACACATGTCAGAAAGCTGTGGAGCTTGGATAAGGCGCAAAATATAGGAGAGCTTTATGCTTGGGAGGAAAGAGCAAATAAACTAAGAAATGAATACAATCAAACTCATGAAGATAAACTGCCTGCGCTTGAATTTATGCTTGAGTTTAAATTTGACGGACTTACAATCAATCTGACATACGATAACGGACTGTTAATTCAAGGAGCAACAAGAGGAAACGGAACAGTGGGAGAAGCTATACTTCCTCAGCTTAAAACAATAAGATCCATACCTCTTAGCATAGATTATAAGGGAAAGCTTGAAGTTCAGGGCGAATGTGTAATGCCTCTTTCAGCACTTGAAAAATATAATAAAACAGCAGATGAACCCCTGAAAAATGCTCGGAATGCAGCAGCAGGAGCACTCAGAAATCTCGATCCCAAGGTAACCGAAAAAAGAATGCTTTCGGCATATCTATATGATGTAGGATATATAGAGGGTATGGATTTCACAACACATGAGGAAATGACGGAATTTTTAAAATCATCAAAATTTCCTGTTTTTAATTATATCAAGAAATTTAAAGCGATGGATGAGCTTATTCAGGAAATAGAAATATTAAAGGATATCAGAAGAGAACTTGATATATTAACCGACGGTCTCGTTGTAAAAATAAATGATATGAAAACGAGAGAGGTCTTAGGATATACGCAAAAATTCCCAAGATGGGCAGTTGCATTTAAATTTGAAGCAGAAGAAGTAACAACCAAGATTTTGGATATAGAATGGAATGTAGGTCGTACAGGAAAGGTCACACCTACGGCAATTTTAGAGCCTGTTGATATAGGCGGAGTTACAGTCAAAAGAGCTACGCTCAACAATTATGATGATATACAAAGAAAAAATGTTAAGATAAATTCTACAGTGTGGGTCAGACGTTCAAATGATGTTATACCTGAAATTATGGGAACGGTTGAGGATGAGGATAACTCTGATGAAAGAGAAATAAAGATGCTTAGTCATTGTCCTGCGTGCGGAGTAGAGCTGATACAAAACGGAGTTCACTATTTTTGCCCGAATTCAATGTCATGCCGACCTCAGCTGGTTTCAAGGATAGTGCATTTTGCAGGCAGAAATGCCATGAATATAGAAGGATTCAGTGAAAAAACCGCATATCAGTTATTTGACGAGCTTGATTTAAAAAGCTTGCCTCAATTATATGAAATAAAAGTCGAGGATTTATTAGGACTTGAAAGATTTGCCGATAAAAAGGCTGAAAACCTGGTAAATGCTATTGAAAAAAGCAAAACTTGTGATTTGGATAAATTCGTTTATGCGCTGGGTATTCCCAATGTAGGAGAAAAGACAGCAAAGGATTTAGTCAAAAGATTTAAGACTCTTGAAGGTCTTAAAAATGCCGAATTTGAAGAGCTTATAGCAATCAATGATGTCGGCGATGTAGTTGCAAATGGGATTATAGAATTCTTCCACGATAAAGAAATCGTAGATAATATAAATAAACTACTTAGCTTAGGTGTAAGCCCCGGATATGAAGAGCAGGAGGTTTCAGCTGAAAGTCCGTTTTCCGGAAAAACAGTTGTCTTAACAGGGACACTCTCCATAGGAAGAAATGAAGCCAAAGAAATAATCGAAAGACTTGGCGGAAAGGTTTCGGGAAGCGTAAGCAAAAAAACAGATTACGTAATAGCGGGCGAAGAAGCCGGAAGCAAACTGGATAAAGCACGTGAGTTAGGAGTAACTGTTTTATACGAGGAAGAATTTAATAATATGATCAGATGAGTGATGACAGAAAGAATTGAGGAAAGGAGGAAGATAATATGCAAAAATATGTTTGTACAGTATGCGGTTACATATATGATCCGGAGTTGGGCGATCCGGACAGCGGAATAGCTCCGGGAACTGCTTTTGAAGATATACCGGAAGATTGGGTTTGCCCGATTTGCTTCGTAAGCAAAGACGAATTTGAACCTTTAAGCGAATAAATGATAAGTATAAAAAAGAAATGCCAAAACTATATAAAAGTAGTTTCCGGCATTTCTTTTTTATAAAATAGAAAAGTTTTCTTCCATAAAACGAAACTCATTTCGTTCTTCTTATATTTTCTTTTTTGAAAGCAGATACTTTTGAGATAAAATATCCTTTAATATCAAGACAGTGTCTACGTCGTTCATGCCAAATTCGTCTTTAAACTCATCATAAATCTCAGATATTTTTTCGGTGTATTTCTGTATACCGTTAATACTTGTATATGAGGCTAAAATAGGATATTTTTTGCTCCAAGCGGCTGTCCAGTCAATTTCATCTACAATCATTTCTATGCTGCTTACATCGGTATTTATATTGTTTTCACTCACTAAGGAGTCATAGCTGATATTATATATACGACTAAGAAGTTTTGCTTTAATCAAATCGGGAACTGTCTGATCTGTTTCCCATTTGCTGACTGTCTGCCTTGAAACATCAAGCTTCTCAGCAAGCTCCTCCTGAGATAAGCCTGCACCTTTACGAAGATTTAATAATTTTTCTCCTAATGACATAATAATCATCAACCTTTCTTATATTTCAGCCTAAGCTGTAAATATATTATACTAAATAGAGAAAATTATATTCCAGCAATCAAAAGTGGAAATTTGTCAACTAAACTTAACATTGCTTATATATTCTCACAAAGCGAAAAGGCGGCTTTATCAACTATTAATGTAAAATTTCTGTGCAATTGAAGAACAGATGCCGGTACTTGAGGTGTAATAGGCTCAAAGAAAGCCCTTTTTACTATTTCCTTTTTACTTTCACCGCTGACTATCATAATTATTTTCTTTGCGTGCATTATAGTCTTAATCCCCATGGTATAAGAATATTTGGGAACTTCGTCCTCTGATTCAAAAAAACGCTTATTTGCTTGTATAGTTGAGTCGGCAAGCTTTACCAGATGTGTTGAAGGATAGAAGATATCACTTGGCTCATTAAAGCCTATATGTCCGTTATGCCCGCATCCGAGCAATTGCAGGTCTATTCCGCCCACGTCAAGTATTGCCTTTTCATAGTTTAAGCATTCCTGCTCTGCATTTTTATTGTCACCGTCAGGGATATGTACATTTTGATTATTTATATTTATATGATTGAATAGATTATCGTACATATAATAGTGATAGCTTTGTCGGTTCTCTTTTGATAATCCATAGTATTCGTCTAAGTTAAAGCTCGTAATCTGACTAAAATCCAGCTCACCTTTTTTATACCAATCTATAAGGTGTTTGTATATCTGCAGGGGCGATGAACCTGTTGCAAGACCTAATACGCTGTTTGCCTTGATTTTAATTTGTTCGGAAATAATATTTGCCGCCTTTATGCTCATATCATTATAATCTAATGCTTTTATAATCTTCATGCCTTTACTCCTTCATTAAAATTTCCATGCTGTATCCTTATTATATTTCAAATACCGATAATTATCAATCCTTCAAAATATTATTAATAAAATAATGAGAATCTCACTAAAATTTTACACAAAATTATACTAAAGTAGTATTAGAATATACACTTATTGGGTATAAAAAAATTCATTTAAGAATATATAATAATTCAAGAGATAAAAAAGAGGTGTGAGGATGAAAAATCGCCATAGGACAAAACTAAAATCGGCATATATCTTTTGTATTGCGGTGATATCAGCTTTAGGGCTTACCGGGGGAAGCTATGCAAATTGGACTGATTCAAACTTTTTATTAAATAGAATAAATACCGGAAGACTGGAAACTGACTTGATAGCAGAAAGTTTCGATACTATAATAATTCATGAAATGCAAACTCCCATATACGAAGACGGGATTGATGATAAGGGAAATAAAACAAAAATATTTATGGGATATAATATAGAGACCTCAAGCAATTACTTTGGGAAAATTCCTTTTATTATAGAAAATACAAGTACGCTTCCTATAAGACTTGAGCAGGAAGAAATATTCTTAGCTGCAAACGGAGATATTCTGGATGTCGGCGGTATTTGCAGTATTGAGTACAGAGAATCCTTTGGGGGATATTATGACAGCTTGAATTCGGATTTTATAATGAGCGATATATATGGATATTTAAGCATAGATATTGATGCCGAGCAGATAAGAGACTTTATGCAAAGAAATGCACAATCTGCACTTGAAGTAAATTTATATTTCAGACAAAGCAATCTCTCATACGGGGGATGGACATCCGGTGTAAATATAAGGATTCCGATTATTAAGGAAGTAATTGTGCTTGAAGATAAAGACAGTGAGATTCAAGAATATGAAATCCAAGACGAAAATCTTAATGAAGTCGAATCTGAAGAAGTTTTTTTGGAGGAAGGTACAGGTAATGAAGACTAGAAAAATTATAGCTATTTGTATGATAATTTCGTCTATGTTTTTACAGATATCATATGCTGTAGCTAACTCTGAACAAACCCTTGCAGATACACAAAGGCTGGGAATACACTTTTCGGACCTAGAGTACAGGATATCGGATGACTGCGGATTTGCTGAAATTTTGATACATAATGAAAACAGCGCAAATATATCAATAGCTGTAAATAATATTTATCCCGGTCTTATTTACAGCATAGATGCGGTCTTACAAAACAGTGGAACCCAAAATGCCAAGATAACGGGCATAGATATGATAACAGATGAAAATTCGGAAGAAGGCAGCAAAAGACTATATGATATGATAGTAGGTATTAAAGCTGATGATACCAAGCTTAAATTAGAAGAATATATAAAGCATCTAAGCTCGGAATATTCCGGTAAAACAATAGACTCAGGCAAAAGCCTTCCGTTATATATTTCTATGGGAATGGATGAAAACATCACAGACTTAGAAAATACTAAATTCAAATATCAAATCATTGTCAATTTTGAACAGGCAGTTAATGATGATGAAGACGATGACAATAATGGCGGCGGGGGAGATGAAAATGGAGAAGATGATTCAAAAGACCCTGCAAAAGAAAAGGAAACAGATAAGGTCCCTGAGACAGAAAACAAGCCTCAAATTGAGGATGACGATATAACGGAAGTAGATATAAATTATCCCCTTGCAGAGGAAAAAGTAGTATTCAGTGAAGAAGTATCAGAAGATATGCTGCCAAATACCGGTGAAAAATCACCTATTACGGTTTACATATCGGGCTTGGCTTTAATGCTTGGCGGGATATTATTATTAAAAAAAGAAAATGCAAAGATATAAAAAGCTCTCAAGCTTAAAATCATACTTGTGATTTTAAGCTTGGGAGTTTTTTTATGTCTGTTTCGTGGGCGCTGTCTGTCTTGTGGGGACTGTCTACGAAGCAGACAGTGTCTGCTTTGCAGACGCTGTATATATAAGACGTATTATCATTTATAATATAAAACTCGTTTATGTCACCTATATTGCTGCTGTTATTATAGAATATAGGCTTTTCTATTTCATCGGATATTTTTATCAAATCTTCCATGCTTTTTACATAATACACATTGTCACATTCTAAACTCTCAAATCTGTTAATTCCTATGAGAAGATTATTATAGCTTCTGAATATCCTCTTTATTTTATTTATGTAGATATCATGCTCAGATGGCTTTGCGGTCATAAAGAACAAAAGAGCTGCAATAATTATAATAATTCCGATTAAAACTCTATATAAAATAATCAAAGTAAAGTTAGGCGCTTCGGTTATCACATCAGTTTTTTTGATGCTTCCTGTTTTATCATTCAAATTAGAAGAAGCGGCAGAAAAATAGTTAGTACTAAGAGGTATGCTTATGGTTGGATTAAGTGTTTCCTTTATTGTTCCGTGACTTGTTTCTATATTGTATTCTATATTCATCATAATTTCTATTATATTGGAGGTCAGAACCTTAGTGCTTTCATTAATTTCTTTTGAAAGATTGTAATATTTATCATAATCCAGAGTTATATTTTCAATTATCTGCTTTTCGGCGCTCATATTTGAAAAATTAATATCTTCTTTAAATATATAAGCTTTTGACCAGAGCGTTTTAATCTCGTTTTGCTCAGATATATTCCCCTTTAATAATGCCGTAATATTGTATTTACCTGTGATTTTTGCCTTTTCATCCCCTGTCATTCTGCTGATAAAATTTATTTTTATGTCATCAGTAAATGAAGATATATAAAAACCGCCCTGCGGCAGAGTCATGCTGTCAAATATATCATTGTCCAAAAGCTTCACTTCGTATTTGATATCCGAAAAAAGAGTATAGCTATATAGCTTAGATTCTGTATTAACAGTTTTATAATTTTTGGATTCATTAAATTGAAGTGAGAAAAGAATTATAATTAAAATAATCATTATTGAGCTTAAAATTATTTTTGTTGTTAAGCACATTTTTATTTTCTTCATACTTACCCTCGTATAACATATAATAGGCTTATCATTTTAGATAAGCCTTTATAATAATATATATTTTATTCAGATACCTTTTTGTATGCGTTTGCTTGGATATAATCAAATTTCAATGAGAAAGAAATTGCTTTGCCTTCTGTTTCATTTTCCCACTCTTCCGGAATTGTAATCATAAATCCGTTTTGTACCTGACCATACTCATCAGTAGCATCTAAATCTCCGATTACAAGCATGTCTCCGGGAACTATTACTACATTTGCTAATGCAGCTTCTATTTTTTGCGCTATATCAGAATAAGTACCATCAACTACTCCTTCAGAAGATACAGTATTGTCAGATTTAACTACTCTGTAGCAAAAAGCTATAGGAAGGTCCTTTAATATATCTGAAGATAAAGTAGTTTGATTGCCTGCAATAAGATCAACATTATTTACCTTTACAGGAACCGTTCCTGTATTATCAACTCCGTAAATATATGTTATGTAAGATCCCGGGAACAAATTTTCAACATTTACATTCAGTGAATAATTACCGACAAATTCGTAATTGGCCCTGACTTTGTAATGTTCTCTGATATCCAAACCGATAGAATCAGGATTATTGTTAGGATTTGTAAAGTATATTCCGGGGCCCCCTATATCTACAAGTTTTACATCCAAATTACCGGTATTAACGGTATTTTGGATTACGGTAGACTGTGTCCACCATGCAAAAGCGGCACCCATAAGCACTAAGCAAAGTACCAATGATAAAGAAATTAATTTAGTTTTGTTCATAAGAACCTCCGATTGATTGTATAATATTTTTAAGGAAAATAAATCCTACTATGTTATTATATATACAGCTATAAATGTTAATAATATCTGATAGTATAGTTTTTTTGGTAGACAAAGGGATAGTTCGGTATACTACTAAAGTATTACTTATTCTAAAATTCAATATCATCAAGAGGAATGTTATCATTATTTCTTAATATAAGCGCAGGAAGCCCAAGCTTTGGTATTGTTTTATAAACAGTGCCCTTTATATCATTTGGATTTACCAGATTTTTATCCTCTGTTGAATTGTTATCTCCCTTTGTTCTGAAATATGTAAGCCCATCATCACTTTTTACAAGCTCTGTGATTCTATGAACAATCATTATTTCATCTCTCTTAAATTGTATGATATCACCTGCTTTTAAGCTTTCTATATCTTTGAGTTCCTGAATTTTCCTGATTACAACAATATCGCCGGGATTTATAACCGGCTTCATGCTTCCCGTCAGAATAACTGAGGGATAAACAGGGAAAACCCCTACCGAAAACCATATTAATAAAATGCAGAATATGCTTACAGCGGCCAATGAAAAAATATTCTCATGCTTTAGCTTGTAAGGCTTGTACCGCTTTGCAAGCTTTTCGTGATAAGAATTCATTGACATATATGAAAAAATGGGTACACTCATATTTATTAATCCTCTGGTAAGCCACTGCAATGAAGGAAGAACAGGAGGCACAATTTCCGCTGCTGTCATGAAGCTTAGAAAAATAATTGAAGCTGCAGGATTTGATATGACACAAGCATAGCTTGCAAATATGTTAATGCATATTAAAGGACCGAGGTTTTGCGATAAAAATATTACAAGACTCTTAAGACTGTCAATTTTCATGATTTGAAGAATAGAAATATCGGTAACTATCATTAATATAGTAATAGATACTATTTTTAATGAATTTTGCTTCACAGGACTGTTCAGTAAAAAACCTCTTATCAACTCCCTGGCTATTATAGGTATGATAAAAAAGTATATATTCATAGATATGCCCTTTATACCTTGGGCATAAGGACTTTTGCCAAAACCCAGAATTACTCCCGAGCCAAAATAAACTAATAAATAAATAATTCCGCATATGAATGAAAAGAGATAAAAGCGCTCAAGCTGCTTAATCTTTGATGAGCCTTTGGACTTAGGGAGAAAAATCAGCATAAATATTATAACAGCAAGCCATAATGAGCTTTTTACAGCAAAACTTTTTACAAAGCCTGTGTTGTTAATTAAGAACATCAGAAAAAGAATAAATACAAGCAATACAGATGCTAAAGAATATAATTTGTGAGATTTATAATCTATATTCATACTGATATTCCTTCGGCATAAAGAGCCGCCTCAGTTCGGTTTGATAGATGGAGCTTAGAAAATATGCTTCCTATATGCTTTTTAACCGTATGCTCGGATATGAATAAATTTTTTGCAATTTCACTGTTTGTTTTTCCCTTGCTTATCTCAAGCAAAACATCCTGCTCTCTTCTGGTCAAAGCTTCAATATTGCTGCTTGTCAGATTCATTTTAATCATTAGCTCGGGATCTAAATAAGTTTTTTCCCGATTTATAACCTTAGTAGCATAAACAAAATCTTCAATCAAAGCATTTCTGAGTATAAAGCCATTGATACCCAAAGCAGAATATCTGGCAAACTCTTCTTTTTTTATGCAGCTTCCCATAACTGCTATCTTTATGCTTTCATTTTCCTTTTTTATTTTTTCTATAAATTTGTATTTGCCTTGATCGCTTATACTTACATCTATAAACACGATTTTTGGTGAATATTTTCTTATACAAATAAGTGCTTCGGCAACATTTGACGCCTCATACACCTTGGAATTTGTAAAATTATCTTCAAGTATGCTCATAATGCCTTTTCTGAAAATTGGAAAATTATCAATGATTAATATATTCATACCGACACCCTTTCAAAATATTACTGTGCTTTAGGAAATCCCCAAATAGAGTGAACGAAGTTCACTTTTTATACCCACGAATAAGTATAGCAAAAGATATGCAAATGTTCAAATATAAACGTTAAACAAATAATTACACCAATAAACACAATGTGTCAAATGTAAACATTTTATATCATTTATTTATCCATTGAGGCTTTGACTATCAGTCGATGAGTATTCAGCTTATAGGGGTGACAGGTAATCAGAGTGAGAGAAATTTCATCATCAACGGCATTTAGGACTGAGATGTCTGAAGGTTCGACAATTTGTATATCATAAACCTTATAGCTAAAGGTGCTTGAATTATAATCAACAGATATGCTGTCTCCTATTTCCAGTTCGTCAAGCCTATTAAACAGCTTCCCCTTAGTAAAGCATCTATGCCCTGCAATTACGCAGTTTCCTTGCTCACCCGGATAAGCTGTTCCCGAAAGGTGACCGACACTGGACTTAATCTCCGATTCAATAAATGAATTTTTGACAGGAAGCTTTAAATTTATTTTTTCTATGCTTATTATGCCTATTACGTCTTTATCGCTTTTGGGTTTAGCATCATTTTTATCGCTTTCATATTCGGTTTTCATTTGAAGTTCTTGATAGTATCTATAAAAGTCTGATATTTCTTGCTGCTCTGACTCGGATATTTCCACGTGAGTATCTTCGTATATTTTGATAAGCTTATTTTGATTATATTCTGCATATAAATCCTGCAAGGGTGTATATAAAACCATGCTTATACCTGATAATATAAGCAATATAGCTAAAAATTTTTTCATAACAAATTCCCTTCATAAAATATAATTAAAGCTTAGCAAGCCTATTATTGAAAATCAAACATTTTTATATTACCTAAATCGCCGGATTCAGATAAATTAACATATATTTATAAGACGAATTTGTATTTTTTTATATTATAGATTCTATAAAAGCAGAATTTTGGGTTTTTCTTTTTAGAGATAAATATTTAAATAAATATAAATAACCCCTTTAGTCAGAGTATTTTATCTGACAAAAGGGGTTATTTACTATCGTTTGATTTATATATTAATTTTAATCTCTTTCTTCACGAAAATTAGTCTTAACAACCGGTTTTCCGGCTTCAATCAAAACCTTGCTGCTCCTAAAGAAAAATGTCAATACTATAACCATTGCTCCTGTTCCCACCAAAAGCCATTCAATTTTAACAAGGTCTGATAAAGGTCCGAATACCAACATCCCAAAAGGCATCATTATACTTGAAATCATACCTAAAATGCTGAATACCCTTCCCATAAAATCCGCTTCAACCTTTTCCTGCAGCAAAACCATTGCGGGAGTGTTAAGCATTGGCATAACTACGCCAAACAGCCCCATAAATAATATATATGCCCAGAAATTAGGTACGAGGCCCAATGCTATGGTACATCCTCCCACAACAAAGCAGGACAATGCCATAGTATTAATTTTGTTTTTAAACCCTCCCCAATATGCCATAACAATTCCGCCTAAAATCATTCCCGCGGAAAAAACTACTTCAAGAGCCGTCAGACGCCAAACATCGTCTCCAAAGCTTCTCGCTGTCTGCAAAGGGGTCAGAAAAGCTGCTGGTGCAAACAATACAAAAAATACTGCCAAAAAAGCAAAGTATAATTTTAAGAATTTATGCTCCTTAATATATTTAACACCTTTATTCATATCTGAAAAATAACTTTCCTCCTGTTTTTCCAAAGCCTTTGCATGAGGCTTTGTATGCAGGAACATGAGTAATATACATACTGCGATTGCCGCCGTAACAACATCTATAAGGAATATAAATTCAATGCTGATTAAGCTTAAAAGTGCTCCGCTTATCATTGGGGACAATAATGTTACCATAGATTGTATACTACCGCTGCTTGCATTTACTTTAGTTAATTTATCCTCAGGAACAAGCTGGGGTATAAAAGCATTTACAGCAGGGCCCTGAATTGCAGAGCCGAATGATCTTACTGCTGAAACAGCAAATAAAAGCCATATTGAGCCATAGCCTAAGTAAAATAATATTGCAAGAATCAGTGTTGATATCGCAATAAAAGAGTCAGATAATGCAATTAAATTTCTTCTGTTGTAACGGTCTGCCCATACTCCCGCAAACGGTGATAATAAAAACATAGGCAGAAAACCGCAAATAATCGAAATTGTCATCATTAATCCGGACTGTGTCGTAAGTGTTATATGCCACATTATTGCATATTGAACAAGCGAGGTGCCGAATAATGATATCGTCTGGCTGATTAAAAACAGCACTATATTCTTTTTCCAATCTTTATTCATAATATAATTCTTCGTTCATATTTAAATTATTACTTAATATCCTCAAGATATATTCTATATATGACCTTCCTCCTATAATTGTATCGTTACTACAATATAATATAATTATAAATTATGTGCAACAATTTTATATGTTTTTGAAGAATAAATTTTTTGTTTCAGCTATTTTGCTCCTTTCGGATTAAGCTGAATTTTTACTCTTTCCAAGAAGCAGACCGGAGGTAATGGCTGTAAACGGAGCTACCGTTACAAGTCCGAAGCTGCCGATAATGGTGTGCAATATCTCTGAAGATACATAAGTTAAGTTAAATATATTTATAAGGGGTGTTCCCTGAGCCATAAAAACCATTATCAATCCTATATATCCGCCCGAATATGCGAGTAATAATGTCGTTGTCATAGTTCCCATAACATTTCGTCCGACACTCATGCCCGATTTTATTGCTTCAAGCTTTGTAATGTCCGGTTTCTTTTCTACTACCTCGCTGACAGCTGATGTTATATCAACCGCTAAATCCATAACAGCTCCGGATGAAGCTATGAAAATACTCGCAATAAATATATCGGTGAGGCTTATATGTGCAAATCCTGCATATAAAAGCGATTCTGAATATGGTATCACCGCCCCGTGTATTTTAAATTTAGCTACAAAAAATATAGACATTAAACATGTTATCAATAGTCCCAATAATGCTCCCGATATTGAAGCCAAAGATTTTTTATCTATCCCAAATACAAGACCTATTATAGCTGTGGTTAATATTACCGATATTACCAATCCGACAACTATAGGATTAAAACCTTTTAAAAATAACGGTATCATAATCTTCCATATAGCCAATATCGTAAATATAAACGAAAAAATTGCTTTAAGCCCTACAAAGCCTGCAAACATTATTAAAAACAGTATAAATATTATAACTAAAGCCAGCTCATAATTTATTCTGTAATGATCTACTAACGTAATTACCTTTATTTCATTATCCTCATAGTCAAGTGTGGCTAATGCCTTATCTCCGGGATTAAATATTTTATCCTTTTCTAAAGAGCCTGACAATACATTAGTCGCCTCAAATACCTGACCTTTAAAGCTACCCTTTAAAATCTCCACCTTGCAAATTTGTTCGCCGTTTCTTATAAGACCCATATCAATTATATAACTTTCATCTGTTGAAATAATTCTTACCGGAATTCTTTCAGAATTAGGATATATTTTTTCTTTAAATGTAGATGGAATTAAAATTAAAATACAAATCGCTGTTAATATAGCCGCAAGCGGCGCTAAATCTCTTTTATAATCTCTTATATACATAATCTTGTCCTCCATATTTCTATGATTAAAATACACTCTGAACAAAATCAGAGTGTATTTTAAAGTACCTGAAATTTATTTTACTTTTGTTATAGCCTTTAACATATTAAACACATCTGTATTATCATAATGTCCGGTAAATAATTCCTGACCTTTACCTTTTGCATATAGTGGTACCGGTAATCCGGTGTGGGAGTAGGAGCTAAATGTAATTCCCGATTTATTATTAAGAACATGCGTTAATGTAACTGAAAACGGTTCATAAGTTCCGTACAGAACATATTCTTCCCGGTTAAGTGTAATCTTGTCATTTTTCATACTTAAGTCATATGCATCTTTTAGTCTTTGTAACTCATAATCCTCAAGCACCATTTCCGGATTGTTTTTAGCATCAGCATCACTTGCTGTAATTAATCCGAAGTATTTTTTTACATCCTTTAATGCTTCCGCAAATGTTGTATTATTTGCCTTATAGTTTTTTATAAGCTTATCAAACTCTGTATATGACATTTTTTGATTTGTTAATTTTTCTAAATATGTGTCGTAGTTTGTTCCTGCAAAACCTATTGTCAATCCGCCTGTTTCGTGGTCTCCTGTTACAATAATTAATGTGTCGTCAGGATGTTGATTATAAAAGTCAACCGCAGTCTTTATCGCATCATCAAATGCTATAGTATCTTGTATAGTAGAGGCTGCATCATTAGCGTGACAAGCCCAGTCGATTTTTCCGCCTTCTACCATCATGAAGAATCCTTTACTGTTTTTAGATAAGATATCTATACCTTTTTTTGTGTAATCAGCCAAAGTTAATTCATTTTCTTTTCTGTCAAGATTATATTTTAATGCTCCCGTGCCTTCTTCCAATTCATTGCTTGGAGAGATAGCTAATACTTTTCCCGAATTGTTTGTCAGAGCATTAAACTTTTGTTTTGTATCTGCAACTGTATATCCGTTTTTTTGAGCTAATGCAGCTATTTTTTCTTTTCCTTGCTCTTTTACTTCTTTTGATGAGTCAGATAAGAATGCGCCTCCCGCAAAATAGTCAAATCCGCTTTTTATTAAATCAAGTCCTATATTATAATATTGACCTCTGGATGGTACATGAGAATAATATGCGGCAGGAGTTGCGTGATCAAGATTAACAGATGTTACTATACCTACCTTATATCCTAACTGTTTCTTTAATTTTTCCGTTATAGTTTCATAAGATATTTTTTTTGTTTCATCCATATTAATTACACTGCTTAAGGTTTTCTTGCCTGTAGAAAGTGAAGTTGCGGTAGAAGCAGAATCCGGACATAGTGACGTTGAATCATATGTCGTTACACTGCCGACAACCGGAAATCCGGTGAATAAAAGATTGTCAGGCTTAGGGTAATTCCCGTTTTCCGGATCGATTTTACCGTTTTCTAAAATACCTTTATAATAATTTGTAGCTTGAATCTGAGGATAACTCATACCATCACCGATAAACATGAATATGTATTTAGGGACTTTTCCCGAATACGTGTATTCGTCCGTTGCCGCCAAAACCTCTCGTGATAAAATGTCACCGTTTATCAAGCTTGAGCCTAGAAAAAATGTACTTAGTGCAATTGCTGTAGCCAAAACACCACATAATATTCTTTTTATTGTTTTCTTCATTTTTAAACCTTCTCTCCTTTTCTTATTTTACTATTTGTTATAATAAATATATCATTAAATAAATTTAGGTTTGTTTAGATAAAGAAAAGAATGTACTAAGTTTATGTTAATCAAGAAAAATTTTGTATTAACTTAAATATTTTAAACATAGTTTGAAACTATGATATTAATGTGATAAAATGACTGCATTAGAATTAATTTTGAGAGGTTTATATGACTTATATATTTCAATTTTGCACAATACTGATTGTCTGTTTTATAGGAGAGATTTTATATGCATTGATACCCTTGCCTATTCCTGCGAACATATATGGTCTTGTTATAATGCTTCTGTGCTTGGCATTTAAAATAATAAAACTTGAAAAAATAGAGAAAACCGCAGATTTTCTGCTTAATATAATGCCGCTTATGTTCATATCCGCAGCAGTCAGTCTTATAACCGTATGGGCAGAGCTTAAAAACATTTTAATACCTGTTATTCTGATAGTTATAGCATCGACAGTTATAGTTATGGCGGTTACAGGGAAAACCGCGGAGTTTATTATAAAACATGACAGGAGGAAGGACAATGAAAGAAATAATATCTGATTCGGCATATTTTGGAATAACTATAAGTATACTTATATACTTTATTTCTTCAAAAATCAGGACTAAGACGAAGCTTGAATTTTTAAATCCTCTGATGCTTACAATTGTTTTTATTATAATATTTTTATTGGTTTTTAAAATAGATTATGAAATATATAATTCAAGTGCCAAATATCTGAGCTATCTGCTGACACCCGTAACAGTATGCTTGGCTGTTCCATTGTACAGACATCTTGGACTTTTAAGAAAAAACATAAAGGCAGTTATAATCGGTATAACGGCGGGGGTTATAGCAAGCCTCGGAAGTATACTTGTGATGTCATTTTTGTTTGGATTGACGCACGAGCAATATATTACCCTGCTTCCGAAATCTGTAACAACAGCCATAGGCATAGGCATATCGGAGGAACTTGGCGGGATTCCAAATATCACCGTAGCGGCAATTGTTTTAACGGGAAATCTCGGAAACGTCATAGCCGTGTGGATATGCAAACTCTTTAAAATAAAAGAACCCGTAGCGGTCGGTCTGGCTATAGGAACGGCATCACATGCTATAGGAACGATAAAGGCATTGGAAATAGGAGAAGCAGAAGGTGCAATGAGCAGTCTGTCAATTGCGGTGGCAGGACTTTTGACCGTGATATTTGCATCTGTGTTTGCTATGTTTATGTAGCTGATAAATTCTTGTACATTAAATTAAAATGTGATACTATATAGGGGAGTTAGCCATAGCTAACACGAATTCTTATAACGAATTTTATCCAATTTTTACAGATATATTAACAATATTGTTTTCACTTACAATATTATTAACAATATTGTTTTCATTTACAATATTATTAAAAAATAAACAGGAGAAACAAAATGGAAATTAAACTGAATGATATTATAGAACGTTTTACCCGTATTCCATTCAAGGTACAAGGCGTATATCGTTATACGATTAAGCAGGGTTCATCAGGCTCGCAGCAATCGGCACCATTTCCGGGATTTATATTTCCGTTGAGAGGACAAGCTTTATACCATTTTGATGGTACACCGTACTTTTCAAGTCAGGGAAATATTATTCATGGTGCTAAGAATGTACAGCTTGATAAACGTGTACTGGGAAATGAAAAATGGGAATTTATTTCTGTATTTTACAGTATCGGCAGTTCACAGCCCGAAGATATTTGTCTGGAAGATATACATTTTGAGCTTACTGTCGGACAAAGCCCGAGGCTGACAGAGCTTTTGCATCGTTTATGGAAGATATTCAATCAACCGGGTGTATTGCCTGCATTTCAAACGGAAGTTCTGTTTCGCAATGTTCTTGAGGAAGTTTTTGTTTGCGCCAAGAATCAAACCGATGCTAATTCGCAGATACTGTATGAACGCGTTATATCTTATATTCATGAACATTATATGGATTCTCTCTCAGTGAGGGGATTGGCAGAACAAAATAAGGTCAATGAAAATCGGCTGTATTATGTTTTTAAAAAATATGCAGGTATGGGACCGGGTGACTATCTTAGAGCATATAGACTTAACCGTTCAAAAGAACTTTTGATTATAGGAGATGCACCAATCGGGGATGTGGCAAAAAGCGTAGGATACCCCGATGCGCTGTATTTCAGCCGAACATTCAATAAACAATTCAGACTTTCTCCAAGTATGTTCAGGGAAAAATTCAGGAATAATCCATAAAGGATTAAGGATTGAGCTATTCCAACTCAATATTAGTTTTGTTATACTAACTTCGAAACAAAAAGTTAGCTATGACTAACTGACTATTTATTTGGAGGAATATGAAATGAAAAGATTAATCGCAATGATTGTATCACTTGTACTTTTGACAGGGGCATTGGCAGGATGTGCCAAAGCACCTGTAGAAAATATTAATACAGGTGCCGATATACCGGAGGAAAATCAGCCAATTCAAGAATCAGACGAAGAAAGCACCTGGCCGAGAACAATAAAGGATGCTGCAGGACATGATGTCGTTTTTGAGAAAAAGCCTGAAAGAGTTGCTATACTGCACTCAATGTATCTGGAATATTTTTTTGGGCTTGAAACTCCGCCTGTGGCTTCTGCGGGAGCAAATATAGGAAATGCAATGAAAGCTTTAGAAGAATTTGCGACCTTGAAGCCTTATAACGGAACTGCCGAAATTATTGATTTAGGAAGCGCGCGCGAGCTGAATTTAGAGGCAATTTTAAACTCAGACCCTGATGTTATCGTTACATTTAACGGTCACGGAGGAGTAGATAAAATTTATGACCAGCTAGTTGCTATAGCTCCTGTTGTTCTGCTGGACTATACAGCTTCATGGCAGGATTCAATAAGAGATTGTGCTGAAATTGTAGGACAGGAAAAGGCTGCGGAACAGCTTATTGAAAAAACCGAGAATATGATTGCGGATGCAAGAGAGAAGCTAAGCTCACATGAGGATAAAACCGTAATCTTTGTAAGGTCTGACGGAACAGGCGGAATCTTTGCTTTGGGTTTTGACAGATATCCTTATTATTATGATAAAACAGAAGGCTTTGGTTTGTCAAAGCCTGAGAATTATCCGGGAGAATGGGGAGTGATTTCTCTTGAATCACTCGCTGAAATGGATCCTGATTATATTATTTTTCAGGACTTCATCGATGACGCAAAAGCTGCGGTTGATGCACAGCAAGCTTCCGTATGGCAGAATTTGAAAGCCGTAAAAAACGGACATGTTTTTTACTTTGATGTTTCTTTGAACACGACAAGCCCTCTCGCACTTCAAATTCTTGCTGAAAGCTTAGTGGAAGCTATGTCGGAATAAAGTCTTATCTGATATAAGGTAAGTCGGGTGCAGCCTGTTCTGATGCGCCCGACTTTTTTCCATGTCATTTCAGTGCTGAAAACAAAGAAGGAGGGTAGGTGCCGAATGAATAAACTGAAAGAATCAATACAGCAGACCGGAGAAAATAATAAAAAAGTTGGCAGAGCTAAGGCTTCTATGGTAATAATTATCGGTTTTGCAGCTTTAATCCTGCTTATGCTTTTTTCTATTACCAGGGGAGCGGCAGAAATTCCGCTCAAAACCGTATGGGATGCCTTATCAAGATTTGATGAAGGAAATACCAGACATTTAATTGTCGTTAATATACGCTTGCCGCGTGTTATTGCAAGTGCGCTGATTGGAGCCGCATTTGCGGTTGCGGGTGCAATTATGCAGGGAATAACGCGCAACCCGATGGCGGATTCGGGTCTTATGGGCTTAAATGCAGGAGCTTGTTTTGCATTGTCTTTATGCTTTGCTTTTTTTCCGAGCATGGCTTACAGGTATATTATCATTTTTGCATTTTTGGGAGCGGCATTCGGAGCTTTGCTGGTAAGCGGAATAGCATCTATGCGCCGAGGCGGTGTAACCCCTATGAGGCTTGTGCTTGCCGGTGCCGCCGTAAGTGCCTTGCTGACTGCCCTCAGTCAGGGAATAGCGTTGTACTTCAATGTAGCACAGGATATCATGTTTTGGACTACCGGAGGAGTTGCAAGCTCTGATTGGGAGCAGATACGATTAATAATGCCGTGGATTACAGCGGCACTTTTGGGAGCGATATTTCTTTCCCGCTCCATTTCACTGCTCAGTCTCGGGGAAGATGTAGCAAAAGGTTTAGGCTTAAATACTACATTAGTCAACGCACTATGCTTTCTTATAGTTCTGATACTTGCGGGAGCATCTGTGTCCGTAGTGGGTGCCGTAGGATTTGTAGGATTGATAGTTCCGCACCTTACAAGATTTCTTGTAGGTATGGACTATCGCTGGATTATTCCGTCCTCGGCAGTATTGGGGGCTTTTTTGGTAGTGGCTGCGGATTTGGGGGCACGAATGCTCAATCCTCCCTTTGAAACACCTCTCGGTGCAATTATTGCGCTTGTCGGCGTTCCGTTTTTTATCTATCTTGCGCGCAAACAAAGGAGGGCATTGTGATGAGTGAACAGCAAAGAATAAATGAAGCATATAAGCGAAAAATAGTCCTTCGCAATATAGGAATTGTAATAGGATGTGTGCTGCTGCTTACACTTTCCTTTATCATAAGCATGAACACCGGATATACTAAACTTTCTCCTTCGGATACTCTGCGTACTCTTTTCGGTAACGGAACAGACAGAGAGAATTTAATTTTATTTCATTTTCGTTTACCGCGTATTGTTATCTCCATGCTCGTAGGAGCAGGACTTGCATTATCAGGTCGTATCATACAGGGGGTATCGGGAAATGCTTTGGCAGATCCCGGTCTGTTGGGAATCAATTCCGGTGCGGGATTTACAGTTATTCTGTATGTGATGTTTTTTGGAACTCAATCTTTTTTATCAGTATTTACTTTGCCGCTTTTAGCTTTAGCAGGCGCAGGTCTTAGTGCAGTTATGATTTATATGCTCGCGTTTAAGAAAGGGGAAGGTATAGCTCCTATACGTCTTATACTTACAGGTGTAGCAATACAGTCAGGGCTTGCGGCTTTGACTACGGTACTTGTAGTAAAGCTGGATGAAACTCAGTATAACTTTGTGGCAAGCTGGCAGGCGGGCAGTATCTGGGGTTCCAACTGGAAATTCGTATTGGCGCTTTTACCGTGGCTGATAATTCTGATACCTTATGTTATGTCCAAGTCACGTGTGCTTGATATACTGAGCCTCGGAGATGAAGCGGCCCACGGTCTGGGCGTTTTTGTAGAGCGTGAACGGCTTAATCTTCTTGCTGCCTCTGTTGCGCTGGCGGCTTCATGCGTATCTGTCAGCGGTAACATCAGCTTTGTTGGCTTGATTGCTCCGCATCTTGCAAGCAGACTTGTTGGGTCGCGCCACAGAATTCTTTTGCCGGTTTGTGCGCTTACAGGCGCTGTATTGGTTTCAGTGGCAGATACAGCGGCTCGGGTCATTGTACAGCCATCAGAAATACCTACAGGTATTATGGTTGCCATTATCGGCGCACCGTATTTTTTGTATCTGCTTGTAAAAAGCAAGTAATGAGAAAAGGAGCAACATTATGAACAGTATTACAGCAAAAAATTTATCAATTTCATATGATGATAATTTAGTTGTTAAAAACTTAGATATGATGATTCCTCAAGGAAAAATCACAACAATTATCGGGCCTAACGGATGCGGCAAATCTACGGTATTAAAGGCTATAGGACGTATACTTAAACCCAAAGGGGGCATGGTGTACTTAAACGGAGATGATATCCGAAGCTTAACAACAAAAGAAATAGCGCAAAAAATGGCTATATTGCCTCAAACTCCTCAGTCTCCCGGAGGACTTATGGTGGGAGAACTGGTAGCATACGGACGCTTTCCTCATCAGAACGGATTCGGAAAGCTAAAGCAGGAGGATAAAAAAATTATATCTTGGGCTCTGGAGGTCACTAAACTCATGGAGTTTGAAACAACAATGATTAGCAATTTATCCGGCGGACAGCGTCAGCGGGTATGGATTGCGATGGCTTTGGCACAGCAAACTGATTTAATTTTGCTGGATGAGCCCACAACATATCTGGATTTGACTTATCAGCTAGAGGTTCTGGAGCTCTTATACAGACTGAATCGAGAGCAGAAGCGAACTATTGTTATGGTTCTGCACGATTTGAATCTTGCCGCCAGGTTTGCCGATTATATGATTGCCGTACGCGGCGGAGATATCATTTGTCACGGCTGCGTTGAGGAAGTTATGACTCCTGATATGCTGAAAGAGACTTTTCGCATAGACGGACAAATTATGAAGGAGCCTCGAACAGGACGACCTATATGTGTATCTTATGATTTGCTCAAGGATTGAAATAAGAATAAAAATTTTTTCGACAAAATAAGCTTAAGTTCATGTATAAATTCTTTATATCGATAATTTGAATAATTTCATGGGCATAAGAATGAAAGCAGGTGTTTATATGAATAAAATTGCAATTTACGGAAAAGGGGGCATCGGAAAATCCACTACCGTATCAAATATATCGGCGGCGATGTCCTCAATGGGTCTTAAGGTGCTTCAAATCGGCTGCGACCCCAAGGCAGATTCGACCAGGAATCTGACAGGAGGGAAAAATATTCCGACCGTATTGGATATTTTAAGAGAAAAAGGAGATATAAGGCTTGAAGATTTAGTATTTAAAAGCAGCACAGGCGTACTGTGCGTTGAGGCAGGAGGTCCGGTGCCGGGTGTGGGATGTGCAGGCAGGGGAATTATTACCGCATTTGAAAAACTGGAGGAACTGGATGCTTACGAGATTTATCAGCCTGACGTGGTATTGTATGATGTGCTGGGGGATGTGGTATGCGGCGGATTTGCAATGCCTATTAGAGGAGGTTATGCAGATGAGGTATGTATTGTGACCTCGGGAGAGATGATGTCTCTTTATGCTGCCGCAAATATCGCACACGCGGTAAAGAGCTTCGGCAAAAGAGGATATGCTTCTCTTAGGGGTCTGATTCTTAACGCTAAAAATATTGAGGGTGAGAATGAGCTTGTAGACAAAGCAGCGGCAGAAATCGAAACCGATGTGCTCTACCGTCTTCCGAGACATCCACTTGTACAGCAGGCAGAAGCAGAGGGAAAAACAGTGGTAGAGGCATTTCCTGATTCTGATATGGCAAAGCATTATCGCGCTCTGGCGGCTTTGTTATTGAAGGAGGGTACTGTAAATGAATGAATTAAAGCACTTAAAAAGGCTGTCGGCAGTAAAAACAAATGCCGGTGTTAAATTTCTTACGCCTGCCGCCTTTCCGGGCAATCACTGTCCTATGCATACAGCACTTGCACTCAGCTCGAATATACGAGGTATGTCAACTCTTGTAGTCGGCACATCCGAATGCGGAAATTACAGCCGAAATGTGATTGCCAAACCAAAAGATAAGGAATTGCACTGGATGTATGTTTTGGATGCGGACGAAGTGGTGTTTGGCTGCCGCAAAGGGCTTATAAAGGCGATTAGGGAAATGGACGTATCGGGAGCAAAAGCGATTATGCTGATTTTAACTTGTGTTCCGGAGGTAATCGGAGAGGATATAGAAGGCATCATACATGAGATACAGCCTCAAATCAAAGCTTCACTTAGCTTTGTACAGATGGGTCACTTCAAATGCAACAGCTATCCTTCGGGATATTGGAAAACCCTGTCTGCTTTCGGAGGAATGATGAAGCAGCTCAAAACAAAGCCTGACCTTGTCAATATACTCGGACGCAGTCCTGAGGAAGAGCATATTCCTATGCCAAAGCTTCTGACTGTGCTTGAAAAAAAGGGATTTCATCTTCGCTGTCTTGCACCGAAATCTTATATCGGTGACTTCATTGAAGCACCCGAAGCAAAACTTAATATTGTTCTTTCACCGTACATGAATCCGCTTGCGGAACTCATGCTTGAAAGGTATCAGGTTCCCTTTATAAGCATGCATGAAATTTATGAGGTTTCACAAATAGATAGGCTTTATGAATCTGTTGCGAAAATTCTCGGAATAAGCTGGGAGGGCGAATTTGAAGAGCAAAGAAAAAAGGCTGTTTCTATGCAGGAACAGGCGGCAGATACACTTAGAGGAATCAGCTATATAGCTACACATCGCAATGCGCTGATGCCTTTGCCTCTTGCCTTGTATCTTGCAAAATTTGAGATGGAGCCTCTTCTTCTTCACATAGAGGAATTCTATCCTGATGACCGTAAGTGGGCAAAAGCACTGCTTGAAAAAGGACAGAATCCTTTAATCTGTCATATGGTGAATGAAAAGGCAGACGCACCTATATTGGAACAGCTTAAGCCTGATTTGTCTTTCGGAGAAATTCCTTTAGGAACAGGTCAAATTTCTTGTGTTTCTTATTTATATGAGTTATATGGACAGATAGGGTATGAACGTACATCTATGCTGTTTGAAAGAATTCTGCATACATTGGATAATACACAGGGATTAAGCATAAGGAGGAATTTTCATGGGACTGTATAAATTTAAGCCGCCGATGTCCGGCAGGATGGGAACTCTTAGGACACTTGCATCTGTACGTGGTGCTGCTCTTATCGAATACGGGTGCATGGGGCATATGCTGTATGGACGTGTATTTTTAAATCAAGCAAGCCTATCGGAAGGATGCAGGCTTTACTCAACGCATATTGACGAAACAGATATTTCTATGGGAGATACAGAACGGCTTAGCAGTGCAATATCCGAAATTGTACAGCGTGATAAGCCTAAAATCATATTTCTTCTGCCTTCCGCAGTTCCTGAAATAATAGGTACCGATTTACCTGCTATATGCAGGGAATTACAGCTTGATTATCCCGATGTGCGTCTCCTTCCTTTCGGCTGCGGTGGTTTTGATGTTCACGGATATCGCGGTGTTCAGGAAGCTCTTTTGCTGCTGGTAAAAACACTGCCTATTAATACTGAAAAAACACTGCAGCCAACTTATAATATTATAGGCTCATGTGCGGACATGTTTCGTTTTCATGCCGACGCTCAGGAAATAATCCGAATCATGGAGGGAACTTTCGGTATGAAGCCTCTTTGTGTAATGACTTCGGATACCTCAGTAGAAGATATTGAAAAAATGGGAGGGTCACACATCAATCTTGTAATTAGAAGTGAGGGTGAAGCTGCCGCAGAATACCTGAAAACCCGTTTTAAAACTCCTTATCTTTCTGGGCGTCCGTACGGAATTGAAGGAACAGCCGAATGGCTTGAAGAAATAGCACAACTATCGGGATTGACAGCAAATAATGATTTTATTTTATCAGAAAAGGAAAAGATTAAAAAACAAATCGCTCCTTCCATTCCTGTTTTTAACCATATAACACGTTCACATCCTGATGAAGCGACAATTTCTTTGGGTGGACACGCAGATGTGGTAAAAGGAGTTCTCTCTTATGCTGTGAATGAAATGTCACTTAATAAAGGTATTTGCTGGTGCGATTACACCGATATGGCGAGCGAGGAGATTCCTTATTTTACAGAAGAGGAATGGACACGGGCAGTCAGTATGCAGGAAAAAGGTCTGCTGATGGCAAGCGGAGAAGCTTTGCAATGGGCTGAGCGCAATATGGAGCTTCAAATTTCGAACCCTGACACCAAATGGAGATTGAGTCCTTACGAGCCGCCATTTGTCGGATTTAGGGGAGCTGTTCATCTGACAGGACTGTGGCTTAATGCATTACTCGAGGAAGAACACTAAAAAGTCATTTGCTTGACTGAGGGATGGTTGAGAGAAACCGTATTTGCTGTAAATTATAAGCTATATAAGCAAAATAAATAATAATAAGGTCTTTATAAATTTTTATATGCTGAAATTTATAAAGACCTTTATTTATATTTAATTTTTTCCTCTATGTTTCAATTTGCAAACAGTCTGAGTCATAGTACCCATAGGACAGTAGACGCACCATGTTCTTGGCTTGAAAAATATCATTGTTATAAGTCCGAGAATTGTTGATGTGAGCATTATACTGTAAAAACCAAATGCGAATTGTGATGTCCATGCACTCACAGCTCCATGATATGCGAATTGCCACGGAAGCTTAAATGTCCAAAGAACTGTAACAAACTGTGCTAAATCCTTAGTCTCGGCAAATACCAGATATGTTGTAAACAACATGTTTATAAACATTGTCAAAAAGAAAATTAAAAACCCGTATCTGAACAATTTACTTCTTATAAATGAAGGACAATCTCTTTTCATTGATAATTTCAGCTTGCTGCCTAATATGTCAAATAATTGCCCCCTACCGCAATATTTATTGCAATATGATTTGCTTCCTTTTGTTATTGAAATTATCAGAGGTATAAAAAAGCATAACAAGCCAATCCATGCGAACAGAATATTAAAAAATCCCAATATCAAATAAAGGATTGAGGTAATCCATAAGTAATCATACCATTTCTTAGAATTTTTCAAGATAATACCTCCATTTTTATAACAGATGCGGGACAAGCTTTGACACAAAATCCGCAGCCGATACATTTGCTGTAATCAACATCAGCATAAATTCCGTTTATTATATTAATCGCATCCTTAGGGCATGCTTTTGCACAGCAGCCGCAGGCAACGCAAAGTTCCTGTAAAACTACAGCCTTTTTTCTTCCCATAAATATATATCCTCCCGATTTAATAAAATTTCAAGTTATATTATGCTATATATATGGATAAGATTCTGTAATTTAATCACATAAAAAAGTGGAACTTATTTCGCTTTATGGAAGAATCGGAACGATTCTTTATTTATCTGATAGAAAAAAGAACTTTCCCATTAGATAAAAAGAGACTGTATCAAAACAGTCTCTTTACAGTTTATTCATTAGTTACATCGAGTGCTTGCAAAAGTTTTATTTCCTTTACTCTGTCTTCAAAGGCATTTACGGCATATTGGTTGCTGAATAAAAATACCGGCCTTTCAAATCTGTCATATACAAGCATTGTTCTTGAATTTTCATATTTTTTCAAATCTATTGACTCGTCAGCCTGTATCCATCTGGCTACCGTATAGTCTAAATTATCCATACGTATATCTGTGTTATATTCGTTATTCAGTCTGTATTCAAAAACCTCAAATTGAAGAACACCTACAGCACCTAAGATAACATCGTTAAAAGCATTTCTGTAAATCTGAATTGTTCCTTCCTGTGCCAATTGCTCGACACCCTTTTGAAAGTTTTTACCCTTTAGTGAATTTACAGGGCTTACTCTTTTGAACAACTCGGGAGGAAATGTCGGCAGCGGCTCGAAGAATATCTTTTCCTTACTGTTTGTTATAGTATCGCCTATCTGATATGTTCCCGAATCATATAGCCCTATTATATCTCCGGCTATTGCTGTATCAATAGTTTCACGTTCATTAGCCATAAGTTGCGTAGATTGGCTCAGCTTTAACTGCTTACCTGTTCTGGATAAAGTAACTGTCATTCCGCGTTCAAATGTTCCCGAACAAATTCTGACAAAAGCGAGTCTGTCTCTGTGAGCAGGGTTCATATTTGCCTGAATTTTAAATATAAATCCGCTGAATGCTTCGTCTATAGGCTGCACCTCGCCTGTTGTGGTTTTTCTTGCTCCCGGTGCGGGCGACATATCAAGGAAATGCTTCAAAAATGGAGTTACACCAAAATCTACTAAGGCAGAGCCGAAAAATACCGGAGATAATTTACCCTTTTCGACCTCTTTTATATCAAAGCTGTTGCCTGCTCCATCAAGCAGTTCAACTTCATTTCGCAGATTTCGCAGATTCATCGGATCGAGTATTCCTTCCAATATATCGCCATAAACACCTTTATCATCAAGCTTAATGGTTTTATCCTTCTTATAAAGATGTATTTCATTCTCTAATCTATCATATATACCTTCAAAACTGATACCGCTTCCTATAGGCCAAGTTACTGCAACTGAGGGTAATCCGAGAACTTCTTCAAGCTCCTCCATACACTCAAGAGGGTCTTTTGCCTGTCTGTCAAGCTTATTTATAAATGTAAATATCGGAATACCTCTCATACTGCAAACCTTAAACAGCTTTTTAGTCTGTGTTTCTATACCTTTTGCGGCATCAATTACCATGACGGCGCTGTCTACAGATGTAAGTATACGATAGGTGTCTTCACCGAAATCATTGTGGCCCGGTGTATCCATAATCGAGATAATCTTATCCTTGTACTCAAATTGCATGACCGAAGATGTAACGGAGATACCACGCTGCTTCTCAATCTCCATCCAGTCCGACCTTGCGGATCTTTCATTTTTTCTTGCTTTTACAGCTCCTGCCTCGCGTATTGCTCCGCCGTGCAGCAGAAGCTTTTCTGTAAGAGTAGTTTTTCCCGCATCAGGGTGAGAAATTATGCCGAAGATGCGGCGCTTTTGTATTTGTTCTTTGTTAAGCATTTATTTATAAGTTCCTTTCTGAAAACAAAATAGACATTTTTGCTCCATATCCAAATCTTTTAAGGATTTGTGCACAGAGTCGGGGGGATATTTTCATGGTTATTTAAAAATTTTTGCCCCTTAACTAATATATTGTACATTAAATGAAAAAAAATTAAAACAATTAATTTTTATATTTTTTCTTCAGAGTAAAATTATATAAAGTTTATTACAGAACTATTCTTTACACATGTGATTTATTTACACGGATGCTTTTAAATGTTAAACTATTAAGATACATAAAACCGGAAAATTTATTTATAGGAGGGAGTAACTGGGATGAACAAGAAAAACTACAGTGTATTTAAGAATATAATTTTTACACATAAATATATATTGCAGGATTATATTGCAAAGTATTGTGCTGGTGCTGCAGTAATTGTATTATCCAATATATTCACAAGCTTTATGCTTACGCTTCTTCCCGCATATGCTGTAAAATTATTGACAGAAGAGAAGAATATCAATCAAATTTTATTAAAATTAACTTGCTATTTCTTGATTTTATATACTGTAACAATTTTGTATAAAAGACTTGAAAAAAGTATTGATAACAAAACAGACATGAATCGCATGTTCAAATGTCTTGATTACTACGATAATATTATGCTGACAAATTATCTTAATATTGATACTTCAAAGGGAAGAGAAATATTTAATGCAGGGCTTGATTCATACATGGATGATTTCCATAAGGGATTTACTCATATGATAGTAGATTTTAGAGTCCTTATCCAAAGTATTTTAGGCTTAATTATATATTGTGCTTTTATTGCGAGAGTAAATATTTTTGTTTCATTAATATTGATAGTCATATCCTCTATATCCATAATTGTTAATATGCTAAATGAAAAGTGGATAAATAAAAACAAAGAAAAATGGTTTAAGCTTGATACAAAATTGAGCTATTTATCTGCACAGGCAACTCTTCCCAAAAACGCAAAGGATGTAAGATTATACAGCATCAAAAATTGGTTTGTGGATACCTTTGAATATTTGATTGCCTTAAGGCAAAACTGGCTGGAGAAAGAGCTAAGAATAGTTTTTTTAGTTAATATAGCAGAACGAGTTTTAACCGCAATTAAGTATGCTATAGCTTATTTTGTTGTATTTAATAAAGTTAAAAACGGTTTGGACATAGCTCTGTTTATAATGCTTATAGGATTGATTTTAGGTGTTAATACTTGGATAAGCACTATATTCGACAATATAAAATATTTGCAGTTAAATAATATAACCGTTAATAATTCAAGAACAGCTGTTGAAATTGATGACGATTTCTCAAACGAGGATAATACAGAATTATATAATCAAATACCTATACAAAAAGCACATGAAATAAAATTTGAAAATGTTACATTTTCCTTTCCTGAAACTGATGTAAAAGTGTTTGACAAATTTAATTTAACAATTCACATGGGAGAAAAGCTTGCTCTTGTAGGTATAAACGGCGCGGGCAAAACTACGCTCATCAAACTTATGTGCGGTTTGTACAAGCCTTCAGAAGGCAAAATATATTTAGACGGAGTAGATATAAGCACATATAAGAAAGAAGATTATTTCAAATTATTTTCTGTTGTATTTCAAGATTTTCATGTTCTTGCTTTATCAATAGCAGAAAATATATCATCCTGTGCTAAGGACGTGACTGATTACGGGAAGGTAAATAAATGTGTTGAATTATCAGGCTTGAAAGAAAAAATAGATAAATTAAAAAACGGGGTTAATACAAATATGCTTAAATCACTTGATAATGATGGTGTGGTTTTTTCAGGAGGTCAAACTCAAAAGTTAATGCTTGCAAGATGCTTATATAAGGATAGCCCTATAATTGTTTTGGATGAACCAACCTCTGCGCTTGATGCGCTTGCGGAAACCGAAATATATGAAAAATACAGCTCCCTGACAGAAAATAAAACAAGCATATTTATTTCTCATAGACTAAGCTCAACAAAATTCTGCGACAGAATTATTATGCTGGATAACGGAAAAATTATTGAAGAAGGAACTCATGAGGATTTATTAAAGCAAAACAAAGAGTATGCAAAAATGTTCAATGTTCAGTCTTCTTACTATCAAGAGGAGGTGACTGAATTTGCTTTATAAAATAATCGAGAAATTTGACTATCATAAGAATGCTCTTGATAGTTTTAAAATAATTAATAAAATAGACAGAAATATTATACCCTTATGCTTGATTCAATCACTTATATCTGCATTGCTACCGTATATTGAGCTTTTTATGACAGCGTATATAATAGATGCGGTTATTTTCAAAAACTTTGAAAAAGTACCGTTTTTAATTGTAATTTTAATATGTCTAAACCTTGCGGCAGGTATTATAATAGATTTTTTAGACAGTAAAAATAAGTACAAATCAAATTATGTTCAAAGAAAAATGCTCATGCTGATAAAGAAGAAGGCGCTGGAAATAGATTATGAACTTATGGAAGATGCTGAGGTTTTGCAAAAATTGTCCAATGCTGAATACACAATGGAACACACAATGGGTTATTATGCATTTATAATGTATTACAGACAATTGCTAGAGGCAATTTTTAAGGTCATAGCATCAATATCCTTGATTGTTATGCTATGCTTTCTATCTCCTTTAGAGGGAAATAATATTATCAAGATACTTGCATCGGCTCCTGTTTCCCTCACTGTCATAATAAGCATTACTTTACTAAATATGAAGTTTAATAAAATTACAGCAAAGAAGTTCAACAGCGTAAATGTAGAATTACATAAGAAGAAAATGCTTGTTGAAAGAAGATTTAATTATTATACGGATGAGATATTTTTGGATTACTCTATGGGAAAAGATATAAGAATATTTGATATGTTCAGGTTGATTCATGATAATTATAAGAAGCATATGAATGAAGCCAAAAGCTTTTATGAAATGTTCTATTATAAAAAATCGACAAATAAGGAAACCTATAATCTTTTAAGCAATTCAATTTATATGTATGTTGCATATATTGTTGTAATTTTAAAGATAGTAACGAAAAGTATTACAGTAGGAGAGCTTACCAAATATATAGGTGCTATAAATATATTTAACAGTTCTATAGTAAATATAATAAATATTAATCAACGTATAAGATTACAGATTGAATTTGTTAAGGTATTCAATGAATTTATTAATATAGACAGTAAAAAACAAACAGGGAAGCTTTTGGCAGAGAAAAATGATACATATGATATCGAATTTCACAATGTATCATTTAAATATCCTCATTCTGAAAATTATGTACTTAAAAATATATCCTGTAAATTAACCGAGAAAAATAAAGTTGCTGTCGTAGGAAAAAACGGAGCGGGAAAAACTACTTTTATTAAGCTTTTATGCCGATTATATGATCCTACAAAAGGATATATAACATTAAACGGTACAGATATAAAAGAGTATGATTATGAATCTTATTTATCAATATTTTCTTTGGTTTTTCAGGATTTTAATTTATTTGCATTTCCTATACGAGAAAATGTTGCCGCGAGCAGAACTGCAGATGATGAAAAGGTATGGAATTGCCTTGAATTATCCGGTGTATCTGAGAAAGTGAAGAGAATGCCGAAAGGAATAGAAACTAATCTGTATAGATATGATGAAGACGGCGTTGAGATAAGCAAAGGAGAAGCTCAGAAAATAGCAATAGCAAGGGCCTTATACAAAGATTCGGCATTTGTAATACTTGATGAGCCGACCAGTGCGCTTGACCCGATAAGTGAATATGAAATATATTCAAAATTCAATGAATTAGTGCAGGATAAGAAAAGTATTTTTATATCGCACAGGATGAGCAGCTGCAGATTTTGCGATGATATAATTGTATTTGATGGCGGAGAGATTGTCCAAAGAGGGAATCATAATACTTTAATTAATGATGAAAACAACATTTATGCCATCTTATATAACGCACAGGCAAAATACTATAAATAAAAATTGTTTAATAATATTTATCATTCATGCACATTTTGTGGACAAGTGCATAATATAAAATTAGTATATATACTAAAGATATTATGAGGTGATGCAAAATGAATGAAATTAAAATGTTTATTAAACCGGAGCTGATGATTTTAGTTCCCATGCTATATATGGTAGGCAAAACAATAAAGAACACAAAGATGGTACACGAGTCAAACATCCCCTTTGTGCTCGGGATTTTAGGAGTTATCCTGTCATCCATTTACAGTCTGGCAACATCTGATTTAATTAACTATAAATCGTTTCTAATGTGTGTGTTTGTAAGTATAACTCAAGGAATAACCTGCGCAGGTCTAAGCGTATATACAAATCAACTTATTGTTGTACAACCAAGAGAAAGAAAAAAAGAGAAAAATCATAATAATGACAGTAAAAGCAAAAAAAGCAATAAGTAAAATATAAGAATGAAGGATGGAGGCGCTTTAACAGCTCTCTGTTCTTTATTTTTTTCTAAAGCTGTGTACAAAAACTAATAATAGAAATATCAGTAAATATATGGTAAAATAAAATCGACTTAAGAACAATAGCAAGGGCAATAATTATGGTCAATATCGCGTAATCAGAAGGAAGATAAATCATACAAAATTTATGGAGATATAAATGGAAGGCTTTTATAAAATGGAGTATATCAGAATTATTTTAAAAATTGCAATGTGGATACTTATTATTGGGTTTGGGTGTAATTTTGTTATGCAGTCAATAAGTTACTCTTTTTATAAAAGTGCAAAGCATATAAACAATATAGAAAATACGCCTGTAAAAATTCATATAAACGATAATTTGACAGGATACGGATACAATTTAGATGCCGGGCTGAACGATATAATAATCTTTTTTGGCGGGTCTAACTACATAGCATATAATTCAGTAGGTAAGTTTTCAAAGTATTTTGATTGCTCATTTGTTTCGGCAGATTATTATGGCACACAAGACAGCAAAGGTAAAATGAACTTAAAGACTATGCAACAGACCGCAATTGACTTATATGAATGGGTTAGAGAACAATATCCGGGTAGAAGAGTGACTGTGATCGGTCATAGCTATGGTACGGGAATGGCTGCCTATTTAGCAAGTGTCAGAAAATGTGATACTCTTGTATTATTGTCTGCATTTAGAGATATATCTGATTTATATAATAAAATTATACCTATCTTTTGGGGACCTGCTAAGGTGTTTATCTCAAACAATATAAATATTGCTTCCTACGCAGAGAGTACAACTTGTAAGACTTATATTATTGGCTCTGATTCTGATAATACATTGAGCGAAGATTTACAAAGAAAAGTCTATAGTCTCTATAAAAATGCAGAATTAAAAATATTTAATGATATTGAACATGAGAATTATTTTACCAATAAGCAAGTAATAGATTATATCAAAGAAATAATTGAATAATATCAAATTCCTGCTTAACACGGAGATATTATGAGAAAAAACAGAATGAGAACAGCAATTAGATAAATAAATATATTTACATATATTAGTATATGTACTATCATAATAGTAGAAAATATAAAGAAGAAAGGCTGATACTATGAAAAGATATAAAAATATTATTTTAATTTGTTGTATTATTGTTTGTAGCATTATGCTAATTTTTTCTTACTCAAAATCAGAAACTACAAGCAATATACTTTTAGCTAGTGCGGAAAAAAGCATTGACATTGCAGATGAAGAAGAAATTGATAGTGAAGACTTAAAAGTTGGCGATATATATATTCCTTCTAAAAATAAAGAAGTACAAATCGTTGACGGACACATTGAATCAAAAAATGAAAAATCAAAGAGTATCGACGAATACTTTCTTTTTGAATTTGAAAGCAAGGGAACTATAGTTTATGCCGAACCGGACGAAGAATTAACTGATAATTATTTTTATTTTGAATAGAATTTAGATTGTGACAATATTAGGCACAATATAAAAACAGCTCAATACTAAGGTGTTTGAGCTGTTTTATTTATATATGCTAAAATATATTTTTCTTGTAAGTACTGTATGCAAGCCTAAGTTCCGTCATTTTATCATTCATATGCTTTTGAAGTTCAGAAGCTGTAGAGTAATTCTTATTGTCCAAGGCATCGACTAATCGTGTGAAAATACTTTTTTTGTGCATTGTATCCTTCATCAATTTTGTTTTTAAGAACATTACATTCTCCCAGTTTATAACATCCATGTCACAGTCAGCGTCATTATGAAGTCTTACAAATTTTCTTATTATAGCTATATTGCTCGGTATTATCCTGACCTTGAGTTCATTTATCCATTTTTCCTGTGTTACTAATACAAAAGAATTTATAATGTCATCTGTAAATACATCTCCATCCTTTAAAACACGCTGTCTGTCCTCACACTTGTTAAATGCCTCCAGATTTTCCCATACAGTTGAGGGAGCCTTGCCATATAAATGCTCTCTTTCTTCTTCAGTATAATGCTCGAATACATCTTCTTCACTTCTGTATTCTCTGTCTTTACTTAGATAGAAAGCATCTTCTCCGACTTTTTTGGATATTTCCTTTTCGAGCTCTTCGGTACTCAAGCCGCTTGCTAATGCAGCTTTTATTCCGTCAAGCATTGCCTGGAAGCATGCTGACATAACTAAATATGTGTTAGAGTACGGATTTGGTGATCTTAGCTCAAACCTTGTAGCAAAAGGGTTTTCGATATCCTTTATTACTCCTACCAGTACAGATCTGTTTCTTGACGGGCTTTCCTTGCTTCCTCCAAGTGAAGTGACAATACAAACCGGTGCTTCAAAGCCGGGCTTTAATCTGTTAAATGCGTCATTTGTAGCCGTTACAAAGGGATTTATAACCTCATAATTCTTTAGAATCCCCATTAAAGCTCCATATCCTATTTCACTCAAATAGTCCCTTTTCATTTCCGAAGGAGAAAATAGATTGATTCTTGTTCCCTTATTTGTTTTTATTGCAATACCTAAGTGAATATGTTCTCCGTTTCCGGCAACGCCTTCAAGCGGCTTAGCCTTGAAGCTTACAACGAGCCCGTGACTTCTGAACATATCTTCCAAGACCTCTCTTACGAGAATTTCATTGTCCGCAGCTTGAAGCGGATTGGAGTATTTCCAATCTATCTCTAATTGCTCCATAACATGAGTTATTTTCCCTGATGAATCAATAGTATTAGTTATTCCTCCGACTTCTTTATGAGCCATCTCGGGCTCTAAGCCGTATCTTTCAAGTTCAGTCATGCTCTTTTCAATAACTGTTCTCACAGTTCCCATAGTTCTTTTCCAGTATTGCTCTTTAAGAGTTTGAGATGCTGATAAAGCCTCCAGATCAGCACTTTGCTCCGGTGTCTGCACCCACATTTCAAGCTCTGTGGCACTTGTTGTCAATACTTCTTGTATATCTTCATATTGAAACCCGTGCTTTCTGCATATTTGCGGATTGTCATGGAGCAAAACTCTTATTTTATTCTTGAAATTTTCAGTTGATCTTTTCAAAATTGAACGCGAGCAAACCTCCTTGTGGTTGTGAACAAGAAATGAAGGTATCTTCAGAGTTCCAACAGGCAAACCGTTCTCCTCGCACAAGTAATCATTATTGTAATCAACAAACCATGTACTGTCAATGTCGGGTACCAAATCAACTCTGGCATTATTTAATATAGCTATGCCCTGAAGCTCAACACTGGAGCCGTCTGTCTGTATACCGTACTTTAACATATTATCTATATCATTTAAAAAGAGCTTAACAGGAATTTTTTCGTCTGTCCCGTTACCGCCTATATCAATTCCCATAAGTGATACAAACTGTATTTCAGGATGATCCTTTAAGATTACTGTTAAACTGTCTTTTGTATGACAATCAGATTTAATTGTGTAAATTTTATTATTCATTTGGTACCTCCTGTTTTTTAAAATAAAATATATCATATCATTCGTATATTGGCAAGAAAAAGTTTTTGAAACTAAAAAAAAAGCATCCAAACATATAAAAATACGAACGATTTATTTATATAAAAACATATCATTCGTATTACTATACGCATATATCTATTAATTCCTCAGGATCATTTAGCAGATAGTCCGGTTCATGATCTAAAAGGCTTTCGACAGTGTTATACCCCCAAGCTACTGTTGCAATCTTTATGTTGGATGATTTTGCCGCCGCAATGTCTCTTATTTCATCACCGACATACAAAACCTCGTCCAAATTCAGTCTTTCTCTTTTTATTATTTTTCTTATCTTGTGCTCTTTGCCAAATAAAGAGGAACTGATTATAAAGTCAAAGCAATCAAACTTATGTTTTTGCAAAAATGAATTAACATTCCTTCTGGAATTTGAAGTTATAATTGCAAGCTTTACCCCTTTGGATTTTAATATTGTCGCAATATCAATAAAGTTATCTTTGCATAATTCGACATTTCTGATATTTTGATTTAACAGCTTTTTACCTCTTCTTAAAATAAAAGGTAATTTGCGTTTTTTTACATGCAGATAATCAATTAATTGTCTTGCGCTCATTTTCTTTATATGAATCAACTCATCATAAGAAATCCTTTTTAGATTATACTTATCTGCAAGTTGTTCAAATATCTTAAAATTTATTATTTCAGTATCTGCAATCGTTCCGTCAAAATCAAAAAATATATATTTAAATTTCATTGAATACACTCCTCTATAAATAGTAATACTATATCATAGTCTCAGCAAGCTGAGCCATTGTTAATATGTTATACATATTATCTCATAGTATAAAAGATTAAAGTTAATTTATTATTATAAAAACATTAAGATTTTATAAATTTTTAATAGTATATAAAAAATAAAAACTCAAATCAGAGTTTTTATTATAATGATTTCAAAAATTTGATGCAGCTTTTATCGATGAAATTATTGTACTCATTCTGGCCTATTAAATTTTTATGCTCAACTGACGGAATAGGCTCGTTAAAGTAATCAGCTAATATTTCTTTTACTTTGCCGAAATTTATGTGTTCGGTTTCATTCAAGTTTAGATTGGAATCATAAGTTAATATAGAATATCTTATCTTTTTATAAAAATCTCCGACAGATATCATATCATAATATTTAACTGTATTTGACAGTGAGAGAATTAACTCATCATCCGAAAGTCCTTCTATATTGTGTATAGTCAATTTACTTGTGTTAAATTTATAATATTCTTCCAGCCATAAGCTTCCATAATAGCCCAGAACAAAAGACCTAGCCTCCAGCGACAATTCTTTTATATTAAATTTTTCATAAAACTCTCTTACATCAATATTTCCGTCTTCATCAAGTGTATGATATTCATCCAGTTCGTCAAAAATTGTTTTAGGTGATGCAAGACCGATAACATAGCTTAACAAATCAATATCTGTTGCTAATTCTTCGGATATGCCGATTTTTTCAAGTAAAATCTTTCCAAAATGCAAGTTTGTACTTATAGAAAGCATTTTAAACTCCTTTTCAAATCTTTTAACTTAATATAAAGATTGTATCAAAAAAATAAATGTTTGTACAGATTTATTTAGAATAAGTATTTAAAGCAGATATTCTGAATACTTATTTGACAGCTATTTAAAATAATCTTTTGTCGTACTGATAACTATATTTGATAAAGCTAAGAGTGCTATTAGATTAGGTATTGCCATAAAGCCGTTGAGAGTGTCGGAAATATCCCATACAATTCTAAGATCGCTCGTTGCACCTATTACTATTACACAGGAAAATAAAATTTTATAAAGAAAATTAAATTTATCGGTTTTGACAATGTATTCAAGACATTTTTCTCCGTAAAATGACCATCCCAATAAGCTCAAAAATGCAAAAAATAGCAAAGAGAAGGATATCGCGTGAGGAGCAAAATTTCCTAATCCTACGGAAAAGGCAGATATTGCAAGCTCAGCGCCCAGTAGTCCGGATGACCATTTACCAGAGGAAATTATTGCAATACCCGTGCATGAACATATAAGTATAGTGTCGACGAAAACCTCAAATATTCCCCACATAGCTTGACTTACGGGATGATCGGTGTCTGCCATTGCATGTGCGATTGGTGAACTTCCAAGGCCTGCTTCGTTGGTGAAAACCCCCTTTGATATGCCGCTTTTAATAGTAAGCATAAGACTTGATCCGACAAAACCGCCGATTGCGGAAGTTTCATTAAAAGCTGAGCTGATAACAAGCATGACAGAGCTAAGTATATTTTGATAATTTTTAACAAGGACAATAACAGTTATGATAATATAAAAAACTGTCATAAAAGGTACTATTTTTTCTGTTGTTTTTGCTATTCTTTGCACATTGCCTATTATAACAAGCGATACAAGTATAGCTACTGCAATTCCTGTATAAAGAGGTTCAATTCTCAATGAGCTGTACATAGATGTGGAAATGGAATTAACTTGAGCTATATTGCCTATACCGAAAGAGGCAAGCAGTCCGAATACAGCAAAGGATAAAGCTAAAAACCTGCTTTTAAGTCCATTTTGTATATAGTACATAGGACCTCCCGCAATTTCACCGTCAGCCTTTATTACCCTATACTTTACAGCCAGCAATATCTCTGCATATTTTGTTATCATACCGAAAAAAGAGCTTATAACAATCCAAAATAACGCCCCGGGTCCTCCGATGGCTATTGCCGTTGCGGTTCCGACTATATTGCCTGTACCTATAGTTCCCGCAAGGGCGGTCGTTAAAGCTTGAAAAGGGCTTATCAGTTTTTTATTAGTATTTAAAGGCTTTTTAAAAATAGAAAATATAGTTTTATCTAACATCAATTTAAATTTTCTTATCTGAAAAAAATTTGTTCTTAAAGTAAAGTATATGCCGGTTCCAAGTATCAGAAGCAGCATTAAAGGTCCCCATATAATGCTGCTTATTAATTTATTTAAGGCTTGTGCAGCCGATAAAAATTCATTCATGCTTTCTCTTACCTCTCAAAAATTTTATTTATATAGAATACATCATTTATAAATTATATAAGTTTTTTATTAAATCATGAGAACTTTTAGTCATATGTATTATATTTATCAAAGTTTTAACTAAATATTTATATTGATATAACTTTATGAAATACAAAATGGTATAAAACAGTCGGAGATTAATATAATTTATATATAGAATAAAGGAGGTATACAAAAGTGGGTTTAAAAAGATTATTACATATAGCGCTGGCCATAGCAATAATCATAGCACTGACAGGTTGCAGCACACTCGATATGATGGCAGGTCTAAAAAATGAAGAAAAACAGAAGGCGTTTGACTACTTCGCTATACTTGAGGATGACACAGAGGATGAAGAAGTTGTTGAAACAATATCAATAAATCAAGATTTTAAAACAAAGAGCATAATAGCGTATTATAAGGATGCAAATGGTTTTGTAGTTCCGGTAAATACAGATATAGCTTGGGAGGAAGGAATCGCAAAAGCTGTAATAAGACATATGGTTGTAGGAAGCGATAAGGAAAAACAAATGGCTAAGTCAGACTTACATGGACCTATACCTGAGGGAACAGAGATAATAGGAATGTCTATAAAAGATGGTTTATGTGTTGTTGATTTTACTAAAAGCATATTGAATACCGCTTCATATGAAGATGAAAGGGATATGATTACCGCAATAACTTATACACTGACAGAGTTTGATACTATTGACAAGGTTGAAATAAGAGTAGAAGGTCAACAAATGGAATCACTTGCAAAAGGATATCCCGTTAATGTAGCCTTTGAAAGAGAGAATATAAACCTTGTTGGCTCAGAGGATGGAGCAAATTACACAGTATTCTATAAAACCGCAGAAACAGAGCTGGAAGGATATTATGTTCCTATAACATTTTCAGCTGAAACTGTAGGCAATCCCGTGAAAATTGTATTAGAAAGATTATTCAGCGGACCTCCGTCAGATATGCCTGTTCAAAACAATATACCATATGGTATAAGCTTAAATGATGTTAATGTATCAGGTGGAGTTGCTAAAGTTGATTTGAGCATGGGAGCTCTTGCGCTGACACAAGAAGAATATGAGGAATTAAATAAAATAGTTGTTTTGTGTTTACAGCAATTCGGAGAACTTAGTGAAGTTGATTTCAGCATTGAGGGTATCAGCTTTGAAGAAGCAGGACTTGACTTGCTGGATACAGAAGTAACTCCTGTATTTAATAATTATAAATAAGAATTTAAAAAACTAAGATTATATTCTTATCTTGTTTTGATGATTATAAGAGATAAAAAGTCTGGGAAACGGTATAAACAGCGAGTTCCGGACTTTTTCAATTATATAATTAAACAAAAACAAAGAATGCAGATTAATTACCTGCACTCTTGACACATAATGCTTCATTAATAGCTATTGTTTCTAAGGTGTCGCCTAACTGCACAAAGGCGGCAGCTAACACTGTAATTTCGTCAAGTGTACAGCATTTTGCAATACCGCAAGCAATAGCGGTTATGTAAGTAACAAGTTCACAGGATTGCATATATTTCACCTCTATTAAGTTTATGCAGAATAGTTGTAAATGTTAAAGGTATTTTATTTTTAGCTTCTTTAATTAAGTTTTGTACTAATTAGATATTTAAAAAATATAATATAAATAAATAATGACTTCACAGTCTGTGCTGCTCGATAATATATTATTAAAAATAGAGAGGTTTTGATATGGAGAATAATGAATTATTACAGACAATAAGAGAAATGGTAACAGATGTCGTCAAAGAAGAAATAAGTGCAAGATTTGATAAAATTGAAAGCAGGATTCATAATTTTGAAAATATAATGGTTGTTTTCAATAATAAATTCGATACTGAAGATGAAAAACTCGACAAAATTTACAAAAATCATGATGAAATCAAGCAAAGGTTCGACAGGCTGGATGAAATATGCAATAATGCAGAAGACTTAAAAATGAGAATAGAAAGAATAGAGGGCTATATAACTTAAAACACACATATAATCTAAACTCATCACTTTTTCATGCAGATTCATACCTTATTGCATGTTCTATTTTGTTATAATCTGATAAAATCTCGAATATATTACTAATATAACAATATTGTGAGGTATAATTAATGAATGTTCCATTAAATCAAGTAATTAATCCTACAGATGAACAACGGCATGAAATGCTCAGAAGCTCATTACAAGAAGAAGGCCGGTTGGTAGACTATGAATATATTATCAGGTTATTGGGTCCTCCTTTAGATATTACAAACTATGAATCACCGGGAACTATGCAGGGGGTAAAGGTTGGTGTAATCGGAGGTGGATTGGGAGGCTTATCCGCTGCATTTGAGCTTCGTAAACTTGGGGCAGATGTTACAATTATGGATGCAAACAAGGACAGAGTCGGGGGGAAGGTTTATACATACTATTTTGGCCAGGATGGCAGGTATTACAATGAATTTGGTGCGCACAGAATTCCTGTAAGCCATGAGACTACCTGGCATTACATCAATTTGTTTGGGCTTAACACCTATCCTCTTTCAGTACCAAGGCGCAATAACTTTATTTATGCACATAATACTCGCTTGAGAACGACGGATTCAATAGAGCAGATACTTTATCCCTTATATGAATTAAGTATTCTGGAAAGAAACACACCGTGGGGAGAGCTTAATAAATATGCCTTTATTCATCTGGTAAAGCAGCTTCCGCCGAGAGTCAGGTCGGAAATAATACAAATTTTACCTGAATATTCTGTGGAATACCTAACTCTTGCAAGTCATTCTGTACGACAAACCCTTGAAAATCTCGGATTAACTCAAGGAGCTATCAGTTTAATCGCGAGTGTTGATTCAGGTACAGGGGCATTACTTAACATCAGTTATGATGAAATCATACATGAGGAATATACTCTCGATTATCGCAATATATATACAATCGAAGGCGGGGTTGTGAACTTGCCATATGCTTTTATTCAATCATTTTTAGACGAGTATCCTGTCCAATATAAAAACATTCCGTCTTCACAGATTGGTACTGTTACTTATAATTTTGGTCAAACTGTTACCGGCATTTTTCAGTCGCAATATAGAAACAAAGTTATGCTGAGATATCATGATGCGGCAGATTCCAGTGAAAAAACAGATGTTTTTGATTATGTTGTATGTGCAATCCCATACTCCACCCTAAGAGAAGTAGAAATCAAACCCTATTTCAGTAACATTAAGATGCAGGCAATTGCAGAGTTTAATTATGTTGATTCACAAAAAACTCTTTTTATGTGCAATAATCGTTTTTGGGAACAAGACACTGATTATGGACGGATAGATGGGGGCTTTTCCTCGACGGATTTACCTATTCAGTATATTTTTTATCCAAGAGAGCATATGAGTTGTCCGGAGGGCACATCCTGTACTCCTAACGATCCCGGAGTATTGGTAGCCTCATATAATTTCCATCTGAATGCAACGAGAGTCGGAAATATGGAAGAAGCATTCAGATATGAATTTATAAAGAAATCTGTGGAGGAAGTTCACGGATTGCCGAAAGGATTTTTAGATTCTATTGTAGAAGACCATAAGACGGTTGTATGGAATAATGAACCAAATGCCAGAGGTGCTTTTGCACAGGCACTTGCGGGACAGAAGAAATTATTTGCCTATGAGATGCTGAAACCTGAGTTTAATTCGAGGGTATACTTTGCAGGCGATCATGTATCCACAAAACATGCCTGGATGCAAGGAGCACTGCAAACGGGTAAATCAGCCGCCAATCAAGTCGCATCTCATTTTCATAATCATAATTAATTTCAAAAGCTGTTGCAAAAACAGAAGCAACAGCTTTTTTTATGTAAAAAACAGATTTGTATTTTTATAAATTTTAGTTTTTCTAATTTACTACTTGCATAAATAGAAAGTTTCTAAGTGCCTATAAAATAGTTTTTTATCTTTTATATAATTTAAATTTTTTCTATATAACACGAATGTCAGGGTTGCTATTTTTTTATAAAAAAAGGTGCAAAAATTTGTTTTTTGCACCTCAGACCAATGACAAACCTAT
>DGYI01000065.1:12552-15492 GCA_002396645.1 Firmicutes bacterium UBA5010 | reverse complement strand
ATTAATTTTGTTAATAGTTTATTATTTAATAATTTATAAAATTAATACAAATGAGGTATATATGAAAGAATATATTAGAGTCGGAAAAATTGTCAATACACATGGAATCAAAGGCTGTATGAAGGTTTTATCGCTTACAGACGAGCTGGAAAGACTTGAGGAATTAGACTATGTGTATACTGAGATAGATGATAAAAAAAGAAAAATAAAAGATATCTGGTACAGAAAGGGAATGGTGTACTTAGAGCTTGAGGGCATCAATAATATGGATGATGCAATAAAGATGAAAGAATCCTTTATATCTATCGAAGAATCACAGCTAAAGGAACTTCCTGAGGATACTTATTATATATTTGAGCTTGAAGGTCTTGAGGTTTATTCTACAGAGGGAGAATATATAGGGAAGCTTAAAGAGGTCTTTCAAACAGGAGCAAACGATGTATATGAGGTAGTAAATGAATCAAAAAGCTACTATATACCTGCTATAAAGAATGTAGTTAAAGAAGTAAGTATAGAAGACAAAAAAATTATAATTAACGTAATAGAAGGACTTTTAGAATGAAAATAGATATAATCACACTTTTTCCCGAGCTTGTTAAGACATATGCAAGTAACGGAATAATAGGCAGAGCAGCAGAGAATAATTTACTTAATATAAATTATGTCAACTTAAGAGAGTTTTCAGAAGATAAGCATAAAAAAGTTGATGATTATCCGTACGGAGGAGGTCCGGGGATGCTTTTAAAACCTGAACCCCTTTATAATGCTCTTAAGCACGTAAAAAAAGACAATAGTTATGTAATTTATCTTTCTCCTAAGGGAAATCTTTTTACTCAGCAAAAAGCGGCAGAATATACTGCATATGAGCATATTATATTTATAGTAGGTCATTATGAGGGAATCGATCAGCGCATAATAGATATGTTCGTAGATGAGGAAGTTTCTATAGGCGACTACGTGCTTACAAGCGGAGAGTTGCCTGCACTTATTATGGCAGATGCTATCGGAAGATTGATTCCCGGAGTTCTTGGCTCGGAAGAATCCATAATAGAGGAATCTCACAGCTCGAATTTGCTTGAATATCCCCAGTATACAAGGCCCGAGGAATTTATGGGTCTTAGAGTTCCCGATATAATTATATCAGGAAATCATCAAAAGATTAAAGCATGGAGAGAGTTAAAATCTATAGAATTGACCTTGGCAAGAAGACAAGACAAGCTAAACGATACAGAGAAATCTGAGATAGATAAAAGATGTGAGAAACTGAATAAAATCATAAATAAAAAGTGATATATAAATTTCAACAACTCGGAGGCAGATGTGTCTAATAAAAAATTAAAAAAATATGCAGTTGAAAGTTTTGGGAAAAAGCCTGATGTAAGTTATTTTGACGGTGATATCAGATTAATAAAAAATTATTACGAATTTGTAAATCAATATAAGAATACTGATTTTTTAGTTGATGATATCACATGGAATGACTTAAATATGGACGAAGTGTATAAAATGATTAATCGGGGTCTTTCAACTGCCGGAGAACAGTATTTATATTATCAGCTCAGAAGTCCCGCGGTATCATCTGATATATTTAATGAAAGAAAAAGCCTGATTGATGATATGGATAATAATTCTTCCTTGAGAAATAAATTGCAGAAATATTTTGCAGTCCTGGGAAGATGCAGATTTGTTGATATAAAGCAATTGTTTGTTTCTGAAAAAAAGACTAATCTTACAATTTTTAAATACATTTTTATGCTTTTATGCTTCATTTCCAGTTTAATATTGGCTTTTTTTAACAATGAGCTTTTTTTAGTTTCAATAATCATATTTGCTGTAAACAGCACTGTACATCAAAAAATCAAAAATAAAATTGCACCTGATTTATTTACTATAAACTATGCTGTAAATATAATTAATTTTTTTAAAAAAGTTAAAAATCTTAAGGATCCGATTATAGATAAGTATTTTTCAAATACATATGATTCATATGACAAAATAAAGTCTGTTTTAAAAATCAAATATTTATTTAACAGCGATGCGGATGCACTATATCAAATGCTTTGCAGTCTTACATTTATAGATTTAATCTTTTATGAATTAATAAAACATAAAATTAAAAAACATAGTGAAGATGTTTTTGTAATTTACGAAGCTTCGGGAAAACTGAATGCAGCCATTGATATCGCTTCGTTTAGAAAACAAATAAATTATTCTGTACCTCAAATAGATTTTGATAAAAACACAAAGGCCTATATATTTGCCAGGGATATAATACATCCCTTGGTAAACAACTGTGTCGCAAATGATTTGGAAACAGATAAAAGTATATTGATAACAGGCTCAAATGCAACAGGAAAATCAACATTTCTAAAAGCTGTTTTTATTAATGCCTTGCTCGCTCAAAGTATTTGTACATGTTTTACAAGTGAGTATAAATCAACATCATTTAAGATATATTCATCTATGGCTATACGAGATAATATATTTGCGGAAGAAAGCTATTATATAGCCGAAATTAAGTCACTTAAACGAATACTTAACAGTTCTGAAAATAATGACAGAATACTTTGTGCAATTGATGAGGTTTTGAGAGGAACCAATACGGTAGAGAGAATAGCCGCTTCAAGCGAGATACTCTCAAGTCTTGCAATAAAAAATGTAATTTGCCTTGCGGCAACTCATGACATTGAGCTTTGTCACATATTAAAAAATAAGCTTGTGTCATATCATTTCACAGAATATATAGATAATAATGAGATGAAATTTGACTATAAAATAAGNNTCAAATTTAAACAGGCATTTTAATATGCAGGAAAGGAGAAAATATTATGAAAACTTTAAGACCTCCCCGTTAAAACTACGCCCATAGGCTGGCACGTCCTCCGCCTTGATTTTTATTTTAATTTTATTATTAAAATACTAAACAACTACAAGTGGAGG
>DGYI01000065.1:0-12544 GCA_002396645.1 Firmicutes bacterium UBA5010 | reverse complement strand
TTGATGGATTTATATTGGCATATGTTATTGAACGTTTATTTTGGGCACAAAGAGGAATGACCGTTGCGCTGGTTGTTTCTGCCGAGATAATCTATGCTGTAACTACAATTATTTTGGAAGTTCCATCGGGCATATTGGCTGATAAACTAGGAAGAAAGAAATTATTGATTATAGGTGCATTTTTTTCTTTAGCTGAAATGATAATTATTTTTTATGCCCATAATTTTTTTGCATTCGGGCTTGCGGTTTTTCTAGCCGGGATAAAAAATGCATGTGCAAGCGGATCTATGGAAGCCTTAATTTATGATTCTCTGAAAGAATCTAAAAAAGAACAAGGCTTTGAAGGAGTTTACGGCAGAGTAAATGCTCTTGATACAGCTGCTGCCTCAATTGCAGCCTTAAGCGGCGGAGTTTTGGCACATTTCATAGGACTTGAAATTAATTATATTATATCGATATTTAGCAAAGCAATGGTTTTTGTACTTTTATTTTTTATTAAAGAGCCAGGTTATAAAGCAATTAAAACAGAAAATGACCGGATAAAATTAAAAGATTATCTGATAGAAGGAAGCAAATTTTTTAAAAATAGCAAGATCATTTTAAATTATTGTATGATTGGATGTATTTTGAGCGCTTGCTGGAACTATGTAGATGAATTCTGGCAGCTGTTGGCGCTTGAAATAAATGTGCCTGTATTTTTATTCGGAGCCGTGTCGATAGGGTATTCTGTTTTTTCTATACCCGGAAATTTATTTGCTGATAAAATTAAGAATTTAATATCATACGAGAAGTTTTTTATGCTTTCACCTTTTGTATATGCTCTGGGATTTATTCTTATAGGGATATCAAAAAGTTACTGGACATTTATACCTATGACTTTTTTAGGTATATGGAAGGGTATTTTAGAACCGATTTTAAAAGGATGTATTCATCATAATACTGATAGCAGTGTAAGGGCTACTGTTGAATCTTTTTTGTCATTAATTATGAGATTTTTTTCAATAGCTGTTGGGCTGATATTTAGTTTCTTTGCAGATAAAAATATTTTTTTCGGTTATATATCATTAGGTGTTATTTGTTTAATTTATGGTCTTAAGAATTTTTCAGCAAAGAAACAAATTAAGATAAAAACTTAAAACTACAGGAGAAAATTAATGGATATTAGCTATGATAAATTCATAAAAAAAGAAAATGAGATATATTCAGCCATAACAGATGTATTTGCTCCAAGCAGCAAAAGTATGCGCAATGAAGCTTTAGACAATGGCTTTGACTGGCTTTGTGAGGGAGCTGATAAGGTACTGGATTTTGGGTGTGGAACCGGCAGCATGTTGTTTTTTTGTGCGCTTCGCGGTGTAAATTATCTTACCGGTCTAGATTTATCTGATGAGGCAATTAAGCTTTGTAATAAAAGAGCAGAGCTTATGAGCTGCGGAAAATATGAGTTCATACACGGAAGTGTTGAAGTTTTGGGCAGATTTGACAATGACTCTATGGATGCGGTTATATTATCAAATGTAATTGACAATATAAAGCCCAATGACGCTGTAATGCTTTTAGAAGAAGCAAAAAGAATACTTAAAGAAAACGGAAAAATATTAATTAAGCTTAATCCTCATATATCAAATGAACAAATCATAGACTGGAATATAAAGGTAATAGAAGGAAACTTGCTTGATGATGGATTAATGCTTTGGAATCAGACTACAGATGAATGGAGAGCTTTGCTTAATAAATATTTTAAAGAATGTGAATATATAGATGTATACTTCCCTGAGCATGAGCAATATAATCGTATGTTCTTAATGATAAAATAACTGTTTTCACGCAGTTTAAACAGGAGATGTGCAATGAACAAATATTGGGATAAGGAATGGAAAAATGCTAAAATATCCGAGTATGAAAAATATATTAATCCTAATGGAAATCCTAAATTTTTTGATATTTTGAAAAAGCATGATATAATCTATGTTTGTGACGCCGCTTGCGGATTTGGAGCATACAGCGTAATGTTAAATAATAGCGGATATAAAACCGCGGGCTTTGATATATCCGAGCATTCTGTGAATTTAACTAAGGATATTTTGAAGTATTTTGGTTGTAATAGTGATAACTACAAAGTTTGCAGCATAACAAATATTGATTTTGACGATGAAAGCTTTGATGCTGTTGTCGCTCATGCTGTAATTGATCATTTGTCATCTGAGGATGCTAAAAGGGCGTTAGATGAGATATTCAGAATCACAAGAAAAGATGGTCTTATTTATATTTCCTTTGATGGTATAGAGGAGGATGATATAAATATGGCCCATGAAGTGCTGGAGGATGGTTCGTTTTTATATAGTGATGAAACCAGAAAAGGATTATTGTTTAAACATTATTCGGAAGATGATATAAAAGAACTTACAATCGGAAAGGAACAAGTATATTTTAACATAACTAAAAAAGGTGATAGGGAGCTTATATTAAAAAAATGAAAGAATGTATTTTAGTGTCCTTTGGCGGAAGAAAGAACGGCAATTGTTCAACCCTTTTATCATACATAAAAAATGAATTCCTGAGTAATAACATAAAATTTGAGTTAATAGATATATTGAATTTATCAATTGAATCATGCGGTGATTGTGATTACAGCTGTTTTAATAGTAAATGCAGCAAAAGTGATGATATACAAATGCTATATAAAAAATTAATTGATTCCGATTTGATAATTATCTGCATTCCTGTGTACGGAAATCATTTATGTTCTAAATATTTTGCATTCAACGAACGCGGACAGGATATTTGGAAGGATGACGAAAGCTATAAGGCATTTTTAGAAAAAACTTTCTTGATAGGAATAGGCAATATAAGTAATTCTAATTTATTTAAGGACGAATTGAATTTAATATTTGATGAATACAGTATTAAAAACCATACACTTATTTTATCTTCATGTGAATATGGAGTAAGCTCAATCAATGATAGATTAGTTAATAATAATGAATGTTTAAGCAAAATAAAAGAATTTATGAAAAAAATATTATAGGGCGAAATTTATTTCGCCCTTATATACCCTTATAATTTGATTATTTCCGGCTCTGTACCAAAGGAGCAGATTTTTGCGGTTGCTTCTGTGAAATACAGCACTTCAAATATTTCGTCATTTATGCTGTACATACTCTTAAGAGATGGATTTGCTTCAAGCATAGCCTCTTTAGCTTCTATTCTTTCATCTGCTGAAAGTTTTCCCTCTAAGCGTATCCATTTGTCACCTGTCATAGATGAAATTTCAACGTTTGGATTTGCCAGTATTTGCTTGAAGACATTTTTTTGATTATTTGTGCATATGTATATTTTTCCGTCAAATTCAGCTACTGCGCCAAATGGTCTTACTCTTGGCTTATCATTTTCTACTGTCGATAAATAAAATATACCGCTTTGATTTAAAAATTCTGTTATTTTGTTCATGATTACCTCCATGCAATCTCTCTTTTTATTATTTTTAATATTGAATAATGACATATATATGATATAATTACTCTGTATTAAAATTATATCTGTTATAGATATTTTAACAAGTACGATTTTTAATTATAGTTAGTATCTTTTAAGATACTATAAGACGATTAAGTATAAATTTTTACACTGGGAAAGGGTATAGACGAATAATGAATATAAAAGAATCAGATGACAATTTATTTGGTAAATGTCCATATGTCACAGCACAAAAAATCTTTTCCGGCAAATGGACTATATTAATCATTTATAATTTATGCGAAAAAACATTAAGATTCAATGAGCTTCAAAAGAGAATATTCGGAGTCACTCAGGCGACATTAACTAAGCAATTAAGAATATTAGAGGATTATGGATTAATAAAAAGACACGTATATGCTGAAGTGCCGCCAAAGGTTGAATATTCATTAACTGAAATAGGAAAAGAATTTGTACCGATACTCAATCAGATTGAGGATTTTGGAAACAAATATATAGATTATTTAAATATAGACAAAGGGGATAATTAATGTTAACAGGGATGATAGATACAATAAGTGAATATATAATCGTTGGTCTGATAATAAGTTCTGCATTATACCTTTTATATTTAATTGTATATTTCTTTGTTTATAAAAAATTATTACACGGAAAAAAGGCTTTAAATCTAAGAAAAGCTTTAATTATAAATATCTTTACTGTATATATTTTTCTTGTATTATATGCAACAATGTTTGCTCGTTTTAGCGGTATAACAGGAGGGATTAATTTAGAGCTTTTTAATTCATATAAAAAAGCACTTTTTAGGCTTTCAAGCTCTGCTTGGCGAGATATTACTTTAAATATATTTATGTTTGTTCCTTTCGGTTTTTTATTGCCATTGCTCAGTAAATTTTTTTATAAACCATATTTTACAGTAATCTTGAGTTTTTTATTTACTCTTAGTATAGAGACCGTTCAGCTGATAATTAAAATAGGTGCATTTGACTTAGATGATATTTTTAATAATGTATTGGGTGCAATAATGGGGTATTGTCTTGTAATGTCATTATTGTCTTCAGGCTTCAATAAAGAAAAGAATAAAACAAAGTATTCCTTTATATATACAGTTCCTCTAATTATAATAACTCTTGTATTTTTTGGCTTTTATATCTTTTGTAATTTTAAATAAAGCTAAAAGTCGAAATTTATTAAAAAAACCCTTGCATTAGCATATTGCTTGTGCTATACTCTTAAAGGAGTATACGGCGGTCCTCTGTGACTAGATTTACATGAACGCTAAAAATGAAGGGAGGTATACATAAATGGATTTAATCAGATCAATCGAACAAGAACAATTAAAATCTGAGGTTGAATCATTCAACGTTGGTGATACTGTAAAAGTACACTACAGAATCAAAGAAGGTAACAGAGAAAGAGTTCAGATTTTCGAAGGAATCGTTACTAAAAGACAAGGTGGAAGCAGCAGAGAGACATTCACAGTAAGAAAAATCGCTTACGGTGTAGGAGTTGAAAGAACATTCCCAGTTCATTCACCTAGAATTGAGAAAATTGAAGTAACCAGAAGAGGTAAAGTTAGACGTGCTAAGTTGTTCTATCTTAGAGAGAGAACAGGTAAAGCAGCTAAGGTTAAAGAAAAGAGATCATATTAATGAGAGAATATCGAGGGCGTCCGCTCTCGATTTTTTTTAAAAATATGTTTATAAATATTATATATATATAAGGAGGATATAAAAGGTATGAACGAACTTACAAAAAAACTTTCAAAAATATTGCGCATGAATTTGGCAAAAGACTTCACTTCTGTGTCATATGCAATTATGAAAGACAAAAAATTAATTGCGGCAGATGCTATAGGAACAAACGGAAGCCGCGATAATGCAGCATCTACTATTAATGATACATATAATGTAGCATCTGTCTCTAAAGTTATATGTGCACTTGCGGCAATGAAGCTTGTCGAGCAAGGAAAGCTGGATTTAGATGAGCCCGTGTATAAATATCTTCCGAGATTTAAAATGCTCGACGAAAGATATAAAAAAATTACCACTCGTCAATGCCTGAGCCACACAAGCGGCTTGCCGGGAACACAGTGGAAAGGATTTTCGGTAACTGATGTAACAGAGGATAATTATTATGACGTTGTTTATGAATATATGGAACATAATTATCTGAAGGCTGAACCCGGTGAGTATGCAGTTTATTGCAATGACGGATTCACTTTAGCTGAAATGCTTATTGCACAAATCAGCGGTATGAAATATTCTAAGTTTTGTGAAAAGTACATAACCGAACCCGTAGGAGCAAAGACTACTCAAACATCGGATTTATTAAACGGAGAAAATATTCTGACAAAAGAAAAAAATAAACCCTATGAGCTTTTGTATATACAAGGCGGAGCAGGATATACAACAAGCATGATTGACCTTTGTAAAATAGGAAATATGATATTAGATCCAAAAGCTATATTTAATAAAGAAAGCATTGTTGAGATGGCAAAGCCTCACGGCAAATCATTTATTCCATCGGATGACAGAACCTGCAATTATGGTTTAGGATGGGATAATGTTAATTTCACAGATATTGACTATGACTTGGGAGAGGGCGTTTTGTTAAAGGGAGGAAACAGCTTTCAGTTTACAACGCAATTTTTTGTCATACCAAAATACAATGCTGTTTTAGCAATTTCTGAAACACACGATTGTAAAATAGACGTAAATGAAACTATATTGCGTTTATTTGCTACTGCAATGCTTGAAGAAGGAATAAATATTTACACCAAACATAGTCAAATCCCGCAGGAAATGATAGATAAATATGCTGGAAAATATATAATTCCAAGTGGTATTTTAAATGCTCATATGTACGGAGCAATTATGAATATAACTCAAGATACAACACGCAAAGAAAGCAGGGGAGTATATAAAAATCTGAAATTTAACGGAACTGTGTTTGAGGGTGAAAATAATCAAACGTTCTATTTTGAAGAATATAACGATGAAATATATCTGATGACAAATTTCAGAGGCAAAAATATACCATTGGCTCAAAAAGCTAAAAATAGAAAGCCTATATCTCAAGCTTGGGAAAATAGGATAAAGAAAGAATATATTTGTATTTCTTCAACTCCGTATGATTTGGTTATTTATGAATTAATGACAGGATTTAAGCTTGAAAAGCTTGAAGGCGTTGAAGGCGTTTTAATTTCTTGCTTTTCTGGTCTACCGGATGCTGATGTATATGGCGTTTTTGAAGCTTCGGTAGCACCTATAGATGACAATAAGGCTACAGGCTTTGTAAATACACCAAGCAATGCAAGCAGAGACCTTGTAACACTTTGTTTTGAGATACATGATGACATAGAATATTGTCATGCTTCATCATACCTATATCGTGATACAGAATCACTTCCAATTTACAATAAACAAGGCTTCCACCAAGATAAGAAGATAAATTCGGTATATAAAATAGAAAACGAATTAAAAGAGCTTCCCGAAATTCCTAATGGCAGACGTTTATTAGTTCTTAAAAAGGATTTATCAGTCGATTATGATTCATTATACGAAAAAGAATTCAAAGGAGCAAAGGAAGGGTATATTTCCTTTATTTGATACTTGAATAATTAATATTATATATGGCATAAATAATGTATGGAGTGTATACAAGGTATACACTCTATACGCCGTATATAATTTATATGGTTAAATTAAACGTTGACAAAACAATTATTATATGGTAATTTTATACAAAATACTGTTTCATAATCGTTTTGTCCCTATAGGGATTTTTTTTTCGACAAAACAATCAAAAGAATAGAGGTTTAAACATGAATATAAATTGGTATCCGGGTCATATGAAAAAGACCAAGGATTTATTAAAAGAAAATATAAAACTTGTTGATTTAGTTATAGAGCTGGTTGATGCAAGAATTCCTATAAGCAGTAAAAATCCTGATTTTGATGAGTTATTTGTTAATAAAAGAAGAGTTTTGATTATAAATAAATACGATTTAGCAAACCCAAATTTGAATAAGGCTTGGGAAAATTATTATAAAAATTTAGGCTATTATACGGTTTTATACAATTCAACAGACAATAAAGAGTTAAAAAAGGTTGAAGCCGTGATTGAAGAGGCAACTGCCGATCTTGCTGAAAGATATCGCAACAAGGGCATAATGAATAAGGTTATAAAAGCAATGATTGTCGGAATACCCAATGTTGGTAAATCAACGCTTATAAATTCTATCGCAAAGCGTAAAAGTGCCAAAACAGGAAATATGCCGGGTGTAACTAAAGGAAAGCAGTGGATACGACTTCCTAAAAATATTGATTTATTGGATACACCGGGAATTTTGTGGCCTAAGTTTATCAGCGAACAGGGTGCTTTGAATCTGGCATTTACAGGAGCTATAAAGGAAGAAGTTTTGCAGATTGAAGAAATTGCATACAGCTTTGTTGAAAAATTAGTAAAGATAGATAAAAATGCATTGCCGGGCAGATACGGTATAGAGCTTTCAGATAAGACAATAGAGAATATTGACAATATTGCAATAAAAAGAGGATGTATCTTAAATAAAAACGAAATCAATTATGAACGTGTCAGCAGAATGATTTTAAGTGATTTTCAGGATGGAAAGCTTGGAAGAATTACTCTTGAAAGAATTGAAGATTTAGAGGGTGATAAAGATGCTTAAAATCGAAAATGAAATATATGAAAAAGGTTATAATTATATAGCCTGTATTGATGAGGTCGGCAGAGGCTGTTTGGCAGGAAGCGTTGTAACATGTGCTATAATAATGCCAAGAAATCTTTTAATTGAAGGAGTAAATGATTCAAAAAAATTAACTCCCAAGAAAAGAGATAAATTATTCGATGAGATAGTCCAAAAATCAATTGCAATAGGTATCGGAGAAATAGATTGCAAAACAATTGATGAAATAAACATAAAGAATGCGACAAAAATGGCAATGCTTCAAGCTGTCTCAAACTTAAAAACAAAAGAGGGACAAGCAATCTTGCCTGATTATTTACTTATTGATGCGGAAAAACTTAATACAGATATTCCGCAGTCTAATATTATAAAGGGTGATGCTAACTGTCATGGAATAGCTGCTGCCTCAATTATAGCAAAGGTTACAAGAGACAGGACGATGATGGAGCTTGACACAATCTATCCGGAGTACAACTTTAAGAGCAATAAGGGTTATGGTACTAAGGACCATATTGATGCATTGTTAAAATATGGACCAACGGATATACATAGATTTAGTTTTTTAAAAAAGATACTGGATATAAACGAGCAAATGGCAATGTTTTAATGAGGGAGTTAGTATGTATAGGGGTAACAAGGGGTTTTATTTTGAAGAAATTGCAAAAAGATATTTGTTGAATAATAAATATATTATTTTAGATACCAATTTTTTGTGTAAATTCGGAGAAATAGATATTATTGCACTAAAGGATGGTGTTCTTATCTTTATCGAAGTAAAGGGAAGAAAAAATGTAGATTTCGGTTATCCGAGTGAATATGTAACTCCGGTCAAAATAAAAAAAATTATAAGCACTGCTAAGTATTATTTAATGAAGAAAAATTATGATGATGTTAAATGCAGATTTGATGTAATAGAAATAATAATTGATAAAAAAGAAATAAATTATATTGAAAATGCGTTTGAAGTTTAGATATATAACTGTTAGCACATAAATATTTGGGGGGAAAACAATAATGTTGTCAAAAGTTAAAGCGTGTATATTACAAGGTCTTGAGGGCTGTATAATTGAAGTTGAAACAGATTTGTCAAACGGATTACCGGGTTTTAATATTGTAGGATTAGCAGATACCGCAATTAAAGAGGCAAAAGAAAGAGTAAGGGCATCTATAAAGAACAGCGGATATAAGTTTCCGGTAAGTAAGATTACAATAAACTTGGCTCCGGCAAATTTAAAAAAAGAGGGAAGTCAAATGGACTTACCTATTGCAGTAGGTATACTTTCTGCCGGAAAAATAATTAAAAATAAAATTAATGATATATGCTTTATAGGTGAGCTGTCCTTAGATGGCAAAATAACAAAAATACAGGGAGCTTTACCCTTAGTTATCAGTCTTAGAAACAATAATATAAAAAAGGTCATAATTCCCGAAGAAAATAAAGAGGAATGCGGAGTTATAGATAACATAGATATAGTACCGGTCAAAACATTAACTGAACTTGTAGATTACTTAAATTCAGAAATTGAAATATCTTCTTATAAATCAGTATATGAAGATTCTTTTTCTGATTTTAAATATGAAGAAGACTTTTCTGAAATTAAAGGACAGGCAGCCCTTAAAAGAGCAGTAGAAATTGCTGCTGCCGGAGGGCATAACCTTCTAATGTTGGGGTACAAACGCAAGGAGCTGTTAATACAGCTCCTGCAAGGCTTTCAGAGTTTCGGATAAATCCGTCAAGGTGTCTTTAAGAGCAGTTAGTGATAAAAGTTGTACAAATGTGGGGTCGGTGCGTAGTGCGTCGGCTTCTTTTTTTGTTATGGTTTTTACTGTTGCAGAACCATCCATATCTATGTGTATATGTCGGCGAGCTTCTGTCTTGAATTTCAATGGTTTATATGTTTTAAGGTCAGGTTCGCTTGCCGATAAAAGAGCTTCAAGTTCTTGGTCCTTAGCAAGTACAGGGGTCAAGGCAACGGGTGACGGTTTGCCCCCTAACTGGTTGCTTGTACCGTGGACTACTAAGTGGTCGACTGCTGCTAAGTCTGCTTGCGTGTACTCTTGCTGTAAGTTTTGATACAGATTGTCAAGCACTTCTAGTATAGCTTCGGCTTTAGGTAGTAAGTCAGTGGATACCTCCTCTAAGAATTTAAGTGGTTTTACAGTGTATTTAAGGAGTTCTTCCTTCTTCTCAGATAAAACTGCCTCGTTTCTGGCTATTGAGTTCTTTAGACTGTCGCTTATGTTATCGCCGAACTGGTCGTAAAGGTTGTCAAGTCGCTTGTTTAAAGTGTCTATTTCAGTTTTAAGAGCCTCTTGGACGGCTTCGTCACGATTGCGTCGGATGAACTCTAAGCGTCGATTGATTGCGTTTAGGGTAGATACTAAGACTGCTTGATACTCTCGATAAAAATAAGGGGTTAGTCCTCCTGCTAATAGGTCATTGAGGTATTGAGTTACATATGCCTCTGATACATTCGCTGAGTTGCACTTTGAACTACCCTTAGACTTTTTTAGCCCACACAAATAAAACGGGTTGCCACGGTCGACATTGTGCTGATAATTAGAGCCACACTTGCCGCAGACAAGGAAACCACCACCGTATGTACTGCGTGCTGGGGATTTACCCTTAGCGTGAATTTTGGTTATACGGCTCTCCCTGATTGCTTCGCACTGATAAAACAGCTCTGGGGAGATTATGGGTTCAATGTTTACTGGGTCAAGTTCTAAAAGGTAGTCGTCCTTGACAGTTGGGGTCGTCAATTTATTAAAGATTGTGCCTGATGTGTACTTGCCCGTGTTGATATAGCCTGCATACTTTTCATTAGACAATATGTTTTTCAGGGTTGTACTACCGAAGTTCTTTTTGGCACGTGTTTTTATGCCCTCGGCTGTTAAATAGTTAATAATCCTGCGTATACCTAGACCCTTAGTGCGTGGAAGGGTGCAGGTCTTGCAGGCGAAGTCGCAACCAATAAAACCCTCTGTATTTAGAGTATTTACTGTCAGGCAGCCATTATAGAGGCGAAATATCTTTTGAACGACCTCGGCTTCATGAGGTATGGGTTCTAGTTTGTTGTTTTCCTGCAAGTTAGGGCGTTGTATGTACTTGTAGCCGTAGAGCTTTGGGTGTGAGCGTAATATCTTGTTGGCTACGGAGCGTTCGTTGCCTGCTAGGACTTTACGGCTTAAATCTCGGACAAATAGTTCGTCGAAGGTCTGGAATAGCTGGATTATTGATATATCTTCTTCTTTTTCTGTGGTTTTGTCTATATCCAAGAAACGCACATAAACGCCTTTAAGACGAAGCCTTTTAAGGATTACATCTACTTCGATATTACGGGCAAAACGACTGGTATTACGGACTAATATTTCGTCGAACTTAGGCTCACGGTCGGATAAAAGTACCGTGTAATTGATATAGTGGACTGTTGACGGTTTGCCTTCGGCTTGGTCGGATAAATCGTTAAGTTGCTTAGTTATTACGGCTTCATGTTTGTTGATGGTTAAGTCAAGACCTGCGTCGTAGAGCATTTCCTCGAACTTCTCTCTTTTGAATAGTGTTCCTGATATGCCGGGGTCGGCGTAAATCTTATGCAGTTTGTAGTTGTTGGACCTTTTTATGTAATCTTGGAAAAAAGATTGTTGGTTTTCAAAACTGCTTGCCTGCTCTTTAGACGCCGTTGAAACTCTCGCATAGCAGGCAACAACTCGTTTCTTTGGTTTTGCCATAAGGTTTTGTTCCTCCTCCCTAAGGATTATAGTATAGCGAACCTTGCGTGTGTCGCTATAGTAAGATTATGCCACTCGGTAGGGAGTGCCGTCAATAGTGAACTTCTGTGCGAGGCTATATGGGAGAGGGGTTAAGGAGGAAGGAGGGAGTAGACGCCTGTAAATAACAGGCGTTGGAAAAGTCTTTAAGGGAGCTACGGCTTTGTAATATTTTTGGGTGGAAAAGTGGAATGAAATTTTAAACTCCGGAAACTTATATCACTTACTTATTATATAAGGCGTGTCACCTTGTGTAATATTTTAGGGTTTAACCTCTATGGGGTCGGGGTTAATGAGGCAAAAAAGGCGGGTAAAATTGTAAGTATATGCAAAGATAGATGTAAAATAGCCTTTAAGCCCGATAAATACGGGTTTAAAGGCTATTTTTATTTAGATATTATTATGTTGTCTGATTCGTCCAAATAAAAATTGTAGTATTTGTACTTGAAACTATCTTTGTTGTCCTTGCGTGCCTTGCTGATTGCGTTGCGTAGACTGCTATAATTGATTTTATGAGCGTCTGCGAACTCTTTTAGCGTTGTATAAGTAGTGCCATTAAAAGTGATTGTAGGAGCTTGTACGCCGTCT
>DGYI01000062.1 GCA_002396645.1 Firmicutes bacterium UBA5010 | reverse complement strand
GAAGTGCCAATTAGAGAAATGTTTAAATTTCCAAATATAAAAGGAATAGGCGAATATATAAAAAGTATAGAAAAGAGCATATATTCATCAATAGAAATAGTAGAAGAGAAAGAATACTATGAAGCATCATCAGCACAAAAGAGGATGTACTTACTACAACAGTTTGACGCAAAAAGCACAGTATATAATATACCTGGAGTAATGATGATAGAAGGAAAGCTTGAGGAAGAAAGATTAAAAATATCATTTGCTGAGCTGATAAGAAGGCATGAAACCTTAAGAACATCATTTGAAACAATAGAAGATAAGGTAGTACAAAGAGTACATGAAAGTGTGGATTCAAAATTAGATTGTTTTGAGGTCGGTATTATAGAAAATCAAGAAGAAGCGATAGAAAGTATAGTAAAGGATTTTGTAAAAGTATTTGATTTAAATAAGGCACCGTTAATAAGATTGGGACTTATAAAATTAGAAGAAGATAAACATATATTAATGTTCGATATGCACCATATTATATCGGATGGCGTATCTATGGAAATATTAATAAATGAATTTTCAAAAATTTATGAAGGCGATGAATTAGAGCAGCTTAGAATTCAATATAAGGATTTTTCAGAATGGCAAAATAGTCTTTTAAAATCAGATATAATGCAAGAACAAAGAGAATATTGGATAAATAGATTCAAAGATGAAATACCGGTACTAAATATGCCGACAGATTTTCAAAGGCCACCAATACAAAGCTTTGAAGGAGAAAATATAGACTTTAAATTTGATAAGGAACTTACGAAAAATTTAAAGAGAATATCAAAAGAAACAGGTAGTACAATGTATATGGTGCTTTTATCAGGGGTATATATCCTGCTTTCAAAGTATAGCGGACAAGAAGACATTATAATAGGAAGTCCAATAGCAGGAAGACCACACGGAGACCTTGAAAGAATCATAGGAATGTTTGTAAATACTCTTGCTATGAGGAATTATCCGTATGGAAGTAAGACATATGAAAATTTTCTAAAAGAAGTAAAAGAAAATTCATTAAAGGCTTATGAAAACCAAGACTATCAGTTTGACGATTTAGTGGACAAGTTAAGCATACCTAGAGATATAAGCAGAAATCCATTATTTGATGTAATGTTTACAATGCAGAATATGGATTCAAAGGACATTGAGTTAAAAGATTTAGTATTTAAAAGATATAAGCAAGAAACTAAGATAGCAAAATTTGATTTAACATTCTTGGCAAATGAGATAAAAGAAGAAATTATAATTCAGTTACAGTATAGTACAAAGCTATATAAAAGAGAAAAAATGGAAAGTATGGCAGAGCATTTTGTAAACATTATTAAGGCAGTAACTGGGGATATAAAGATTAAATTAAGTGAAATAGATATGCTGACAGAAGTAGAAAAACACAAACTTTTGTATGACTTTAATGATACTTATGCAGACTATCCAAGAGATAAAACAATACAAGAGTTATTTGAAGAGCAGGTTAAAAAAACTCCGGATAATATAGCAGTTGTATTTGAAGATAAAAAACTAAGCTATAAAGAACTAAACGAGAGAGCAAATAAATTGGCAAGAAATTTAAGGGAAAAAGGGGTAGAACCTAACTGCATAGTAGCAATAATGGTAGAGCGTTCCGTTGAAATGATAGTAGGAATAACGGCGATTCTAAAAGCCGGAGCTGCATATTTACCAATAGATCCGGAATATCCGAAAGATAGAATAGATTATATACTATGCGATAGTGCGGCTAATATACTTCTGGTACAAAGAAAGTTTATTGAAAAAACAGATTTCGATGGAGACACTATAGATTTAGAAGATGAAAAAACATACGATCATAGTGGAGAAAACTTAGAAAAAATAAATACTTCAAGCGATTTATCTTATCTGATATATACATCGGGTTCAACCGGAATGCCGAAAGGAGTTATGATTGAACATAAAACAATTATTAATACTCTTTTCTGGCGGGTAAAGTATTATAAACTCAGCAGCGAGGATGCATCATTACAGATTCCATCATTCTCGTTTGATAGTTCTGTTGAGGACATATTTACGCCGTTGCTTTCAGGCTCAAAACTTATTTTAATACGCCAAGATAATAAGTTGGATTTACAGTATATTAAAACTTGTATTAAAAATAATAATGTAGGTTATATGCTTTTAGTGCCAAGTTTTTATAAAGCAATGTTAAAGGAAATAGGAGATTCACTGTTAAGTATGAAAGGAATTACTGTAGCCGGAGAGAGCCTTGGCAGGGAACTGGCAATTGAACACTATGAAAAACTAAAAGATGTTCAGCTCTATAATGAGTATGGACCTACTGAAAACAGCGTCTGCACCTCTATCTATAAAATAGATAAAGATAATATTGACATGTTAATAGGCAAGCCGATAAACAATGTTAAATGTTACATTTTAGGTGATAATAACGAGCTTTTACCAATAGGAGTAGAAGGGGAATTATGTATATCGGGAGAGGGTCTGGCAAGAGGATACTTAAATAGAGCAGAATTAACAAATGAGAAATTCGTACTAAATCCATTTGATCCCAAGGAAAGAATGTATAAAACAGGAGATTTGACAAGATGGTTACCTGATGGAAATATAGAATTCTTGGGAAGGATAGATCATCAGGTTAAGATAAGGGGTTTTAGAATAGAACTTGGAGAGATAGAGAGTAATCTTTTAACTCATGAAGATGTCCGAGAAGCAGTGATAATAGATAGAAAAGATGAATACGGCAATAATTATCTATGTGCATACTTGGTATCAGAACAAGAAATAAAGGTAGGCAAATTAACACAGCACTTATCAAAAAAACTTCCGGAATATATGATACCATCATATTTTGTACAAATAGATAAAATTCCATTAACGCCAAATGGAAAAATAGACAGAAAGTCACTTCCGGAACCAAATAAAAGCATAGTGCCGGAAACAGAGTATGAGGAAGCAAGAAATGAGATTGAATGGAAATTATCAGCGATATGGAGTGAGGTGCTTGGAGTAGAGAAAGTAGGTATAAATAATAACTTCTTTGAACTTGGAGGACATTCACTTAAGGCAATGATATTGGTTTCTAAAATTCACAAAGAATTTAATATTCAGATAAGTCTGTCGAATTTATTTAACTCACCGACTATTGCAGAGCTAAGTGAATTAATTAATAACAGCACAGTTTCCGGCTATTGTGAGATTGAAAAATTACAACAGCAAGATTACTATGAACTTTCTTATGCACAAAAAAGGTTATGGATAATTAACCAATTAAAACCTGACAGTATAGCCTATAATATGCCCAGTCGTATTACTTTGTTTGAAAAGGTAGATAAAAACATTATAAAAAAAGTGTTTGATAATCTTGCTGCCAGACATGAGGCGTTTAGAACAATGTTTAAAGAAATAGATGGTGACCCTGTACAGATTATTAATAATGAAATTGATTTAAATATTGAGACTGTTGATTTAAGCCAGCTTAATAATGTTAAACAAATTGAGAGAAGAGAACAAATTTATGCAGAGCAAGCCAATAAAATTTTTAATTTGGAAATAAGTCCGCTTGTTTATGTAAAGCTAGTAAAAATTAAAGAGGAAGAGTATGATATGATTTTTACAATACATCATATAATTTCTGATGGCTCATCAATGGAAATACTTAAAAGAGAATTTGCCCTGATGTATGATTCCTATAAACAAGGTAAAGAAATTAATCTAGAACCTTTAAAGATACAATATAAGGACTTTGCTGCATGGCAAAATAAACTGATACAAGATGAAGCTAACAGTAAGGCAGCAAAGGAGTTCTGGCTTAGTCAATTAAGTGGTAAAGTAAAAGCCTTAAATTTGCCTTTTAGTTATGAGTCTGGTAATCTAAAAAATAATAATAGCGCCGGTTATAGAGTTATTATTAAGGAAGACCATAAGAATAAATTAAAAGAACTGGCTAGAGATAACAATACAAGTCTTTTTGTAGTGCTGCTTACAACCTTTAAGTTCTTTTTAGCAGATTTAACAGGTCAAAAGGATATATTAATAGGCACGGCAGGTTTTGGTAGAAATCATGAAGATTTAAAAAATGTTATAGGATATTTTATCAATACTACAATACTTAGAAATGAAATAAGCACAGAAGAATCCTTTGTCGATATATTAAAACAGATAAATGCTAATGTATTGAATGCTTTAGAATATCAGCATTACCCAATTGAATTAATTATAGATGAATTAAAGATTAGCTATCCTAAAATATCAGCGTTTTTTAATATGTTAAACATGGGTGAAAGTAATAGCGAATATATTGAAGATTTCGGGACGTATGCTATTGAGAAGGTTCAGGATGTAAAATTTGATATAGTATGGTATGTTACTGAATATGCTAATGGTATTGAAATTCTGTGCAATTATCTATTAGAACTATTCGAAGCTTCAAGAATCGAATCAATTATGGGGGGATATGTGAAAATGCTGGATAAAATTTTACAAAATCCAAATAAGTCATTAAAGGAGCTTAAAGAAGAAGTTGCTAAAAAGAGGAGAATTTAAAATCCAAGGGAGGGAATAATATGATAGTTAACAGATTTGAGGAACAGGTAAAAATGTATCCTGAGTGTATTGCTATAAAAACAGTTGATAGGGAAGTATCCTATCAGATGTTAAATAGTTATGCAAATGACATAGCTTATGAAGTAATTAATAAATATACAGAGCACTTAGAAAATAAAAAAAATAGAACTGTGGCTCTCTTATTTGAACATGGTATTGACATGATTATCGGAACAATAGCTGCCTTAAAGGCAAATAAAACATATGTCCCATTTGATCCAAGTTATCCGATGAAGAGATTGGCTTATATGCTTGAAAATTCTGAGGCTGATTTAATAATTACTAATAACAGAAATATGGAATTAGCATTAAGATTAGTAAGTGAGACAAAAGCTTCAATAAGAATTTTTAATATTGATGAAAAGGAATACTCTACGTCTATAGAAAATATAGATAGGAAAGTTTGTGATAATGAAATTGCATATATTTTATATACATCTGGTTCCACAGGTAAACCAAAGGGAGTAATTCAAACACATAAGAACATTTTACATTTTATAAAAAGTTACACAAATACATTAGGTATAACAAGACAAGATAAAATGACTCTTTTTTCTGCATTCAGCCACGATGCTGCAATTATGGATATTTATGGAGCGTTGTTAAATGGAGCAACACTTTATCCGCTGAATATTAAAGATAAAATAGGTATTAACGAGCTTTCAAGCTGGTTACAAAATGAAGAGATAACAATTTATCACTCGGTACCAACCGTATATAGGCATTTTATAAATACTTTGACAGAAAAAGAAAAAAGAAAATTTGAAAAACTGAGATTTATTGTGCTTGGAGGAGAAGGGGTTATAGAGCATGATGTATCGATGTTTAAAAAGATATTTATCGGTACAAGCACTAAGTTAGTAAATCTTTATGGTCAAACAGAATCTTCTTATAATTCATCACAAATATTTTCAGCAAACAGTGAAGTTGAAAAAATAACTTTAGGCGAAGCTGTTGAGGATACAGAAATTTTAGTTATAGACGAAAATCGAGAGGAAGTATCACATTTAAAAGTAGGCGAAATAGTTGTATTAAGTGATTATATAGCTTTGGGGTATTGGAAGGATGAGGAGAAGACAAAAGAAGTCTTTCAATATAGTGAAGAATCAGGTAAATTGTATTGGACCGGAGATCTAGGGCGCTTATTAGAAGATGGAAGCATTAAATTTGTGGGAAGAAAAGGATCGCAGGTTAAAATAAGAGGTTATAGAATAGAATTAGGGGAAGTAGAGACGCAATTATTAAACCATGAAGAGATAAAAGAAGCGGTAGTTTTAGGAAGAAAGAATGCAAATGATGAGGATTATCTAGCTGCATATATTGTATCAGATAGATCATTAACTGTAGAGGAATTAAGAGAACATCTTTCAATACAATTACCGGAGTATATGATACCTTCAAAATTTGTACAGCTGGGGAAAATGCCATTAACTCCAAATAAGAAAATTGACAGGGAGGCATTAATAGAGGAAGAAGGAATCTTGCTTTCGAGTATAGAATATGAAGAACCGAGAAATGAAGCGGAAGAAAAATTAGTTAAAATATGGTCAGAAATTTTAGGGATAGATAAAATAGGAATTAATAATAACTTTTTTGATTTAGGAGGACATTCTTTAAAAGCGACTTCACTGGTATCAAAGATTCATAAGGAATTTGATGTACAGATTTCATTAGAAAAAGTTTTCAAGCTGCCTACAATAAAAGAAATGGCGATACACATAGGAAGCGTGGAAAAGAATATGTATGTAGCTATAGAGCCTGTAGAGGAAAGGGAGTATTATCCTGTTTCATCAGCTCAAAAGAGGATGTATTTTTTAACTGAATTTGAGGGTGAAGGTATTAATTACAATATGCCTAGTATGCTTGAAATTACAGGTGATATTGATAAAGATAGCTTAGAAAATGCTTTTAAAGAACTTATAAACAGACAAGAATCATTCAGGACATACTTTGAAGTAATAGATGGTGAAATAGTACAAAAAATACAAAGAGATGTTTGTTTTAATGTTGAATATTTAGAAAATATTAACGCCTCTGAAACTGAGGTGAAAGAGATAATTGATCATTTTATTAAACCGTTTGATTTAAAAAAAGCCCCGTTATTTAGAGCAACGGTATTAAAATTAAGCAGTGATAAACACATATTAATGTATGATATGCATCATATAGTTTCAGACGGAACTTCACGGAAAATACTGATTAATGAATTAATCAAATTATATGATGGTGAAGAATTGCCTGACATAAGTATTCAATATAAGGACTATGCCGTATGGCAAAATAAATTTTTGGAAGATAATTCAAATAAACAAAATGAAGAATATTTGTTAGAAGAGTTTAAAGGGGAACTGCCGGTATTAAATTTACCTACGGATTATAGCAGACCTGCAATAAAACAATATGACGGAGATGTATACAATAAATATTTAGAAGAAGATTTAACTAAAAAACTAAAAGATTTCGCAATTAAAAATAATGCAACATTATTTATGGTTATTTTAGAAGCAGTTAGTATATTGCTTTCTAAATATTCAGGACAAGAAGATATTATTATCGGTACAGTCACTGCAGGAAGAACACATTCAGATATAGAAAATGTTATCGGACTATTTTTAAATAACCTTGCTTTTAGATGTGAACCAATAAAAGAACTGGGTGTGGCAGAATATTTAAATATTTTAAGAAGTAAAGTATTGAAAGGGTATGAGTGTCAAAATTATCCGATAGACGAACTTATAAGTAAATTAAATGTAAAAAATGATATGGGCAGAGGCAGATTGTTTGATGTTATGATTATTTTGCAGAATTTCGACAAGGATATTAAAGATATAGAAACATCAAAACTTAATATAAAACCATATCTATCCGGAAATAGAAGATCTGAATATGATATGACTTTTTATGTATCTGAGCATAATAATAAATTAAATATTAGTTTAGAATATAGCACAAAGCTTTTTAAGAGAGAAACAATAGAGGCTATGCTATCTCACCTTGTTAATATAGTAAATGACATGATTGAAAATCCTACTAAATTACTTTCTCAATTGAATTTACTTTCAGAGAATGAGAGGAATAAAATAGTAGAGGAGTTTAATAGTAAAATAGAGTATCCTGATAATAAAACACTGCATGAACTGTTCGAAGAACAAGCTGAAAAGACTCCTGATAATATAGCTATAATATATGACAATAGAAAAATAACATACAAAGATTTAAATGAAAAATCCAATCAAATTGCCAGACTGCTAAGAAGCAAAGGAATAGGAAAAGATGAAATAGTAGCCATATTATCAGAACGTTCATTGGAAATGTTTATAGGTATATTAGCAATTTTGAAATCAGGAGCGGCATATTTGCCTATAGATCCTGTTTATCCAAACAATAGAATAAATTTTATGATTGAGGACAGCAAAGCAAAGGCACTACTGGTCAATGGTAATTTAGAAAATAGAATAGAATTTGATGGATTAATAATCAATTTAGATTATAAAAACAATTATACCGGAAGCAGTTTGAATCTAGATGCTTGTTCAACATCTAAGGATTTAGCATATATTATTTATACATCAGGCACTACCGGAAAACCGAAAGCAATATTAACAAAACACAGCAATGTAGTTTCATATGTTTTTGTTTTTAATAAACTATTTAATATAAATTATAATGATGTTACATTGCAGCAATCTTCTTTTACATTTGATGGCTTGGTAGAGGAAGTATACACAGTTATTTTCAAAGGCGGCAAAATTGTAGTTCCAAACAGAAATGATATAAAAGATGCAAAAAAATTGGCAAAAATAATTAATGAAAATAAGGTAACAATATTAAGCTGTTCACCTTTAATATTAAATGAATTTAATAAATTACCCAATATGAAATCGGTACGAACTTTTTTGAGCAGTAGTGACATTTTAAGAAAAGAATATTATTCAGAGCTAATTAAACAGGCAAATGTATATAACATGTATGGTCCATCTGAGGCGACTGTATGCACAACTTATTATAAATGCGGCTTGAATGATAGTGAAAATGTGCCTATTGGAAGACCATTGGGCAATAATAAGGTCTATATTTTGGACACTAATTTAGATATAGTGCCGATAGGAGTAATAGGGGAAATTTATATAGGTGGGGCAGGTATAGCCAACGGGTATTTAAATAACCATGATTTAACTTCGAGTAAATTTATTCCTAATCCCTTAGATAGCAATGAAATATTATACAAAACCGGAGATATGGCTAAATGGTTGCCTAATGGAGATATTGAATTTTTAGGAAGGGCAGACTTTCAGATAAAAATAAGAGGATATAGAATTGAGCTAGGCGAAATAGAAAGTCATTTGTTAAAACATGATAACATAAGTGAGACTACTGTAGTTGTAAAAGAAGATAACGAAAAAAACAAATACTCTTGTGTATATTATGTAGCAGATACAAAATTAGATTCTGCACAGCTAAAAGAATATTTGCTTAAATATCTGCCTGAGTATATGATTCCTTCTTTTTTCATACAATTGGATAAGATACCTATTAACCCAAACGGCAAGGTAGACAGGAACTTATTACCGGAACCTACAAGAGATATACTTCTGGAAACAGAATATGTTAAGCCACGAAATGAGATAGAAAAAAAGGTGCTTAATATCTGGCATAAAATTCTAGAAATAGATAAAGAAAAAATTGGTATTAATCATAATTTTTTTGACTTAGGCGGAAATTCAATAAATATTTTAAAAATAGCTAATGAAATAAATAAAGAGTTTAATGTAAACATATCTATAGGAGAAATATTATTAAATCAGACAATAAGCGATTTGGCAGATAGTATTCATAAAGAAACAATTTTTAGGAAGTTAGAATGTGTTGTAAAACTCAATAAGAGCAGAAGTAAAAAAAATATATTTATAATTCACGGAGAAGATGGTGATGTATACTATTATAAGGATTTAGCAAGATTATTAGAAGCTGAATGCAATGTTTACGGTATTCAATCAAGAGGAATTAAAAAAGAATGTGATTTGACAGTGTCTACTAAAGATATGATTAAATATTATATAAATGAGATAAAGATGATTCAAAAAGAAGGGCCATATATTATTGCAGCTTATTGTATCGGATGTATGATTGGATATGAAATAGTCAGAATGTTAGAGGATAATAATGATATTATAGAAAAATGCATAATGGTTGATGAGCGTGCGTTTATAGATCCCAGAGTCGCAAATGCAGTAAATATTAAAGAACGGTTTATAAAACCTTTTAATATCATTAAAAATGCTATTTATAAAAAGAAAGATATTTATTTGAAAAGTGAAGAAGATATGTTTTATAACAAGAAGGATATTGATTTATCTGAATCTAAACATTATATAGCAGATAAGAAAGCAATTAAAGAGAAAAATACTGAAATTGGCAGCAAGGTTTATATACCTAAAAGATTAATTAAGACACCGACATATGTAATAAAGGCTGAACAAACAAGACCGCATCGCTTCGCTTTGAAAGATTGGGAAAAAATTGTGAATGCTAAGATTGTATTAACAGAGATATCAGGAAATCATGAAACAATATGGAATTATCCTCATGTTAATGAGTTAGGTGATGTATTTAAAGAAATATTGAATGACCAAAAGCAAACCGCCGAAACAGTATCTTCCTAGTTTATGAAGTTTACCGGCATGATGCTATAATAAAAAAATAAATAAGAGAAAAGGAGCTTGTGATAGAAAACAAGCTCCTTTTCAATATATATTAATGTGTTTATTTGAAATATATTTTATGAAACACATACATAAATGCCGGAAGTCACTTTTGAATATAAAAATATAATTAATGTCGTAGGGCATGGACTTCACCGCAATTAGTTATTAACTATAAACTCTATAGCCTTCAAAGTTTTTTCAGCTAAATCTTTAGGATAGCTATGGCCAATTCCTTTATTAATATGGTATTCATGAACAAGCCCGCTTTCTTTAAACATCTTTAAAAGGTGCTGAACAACCGAATCAGTGTCTTTTTCGCCTTCAAGGATAACTATTTTTACTTTTCTTTCTGCTAATTTCTTTGCGTCTTCAAGTTCTAGGCTATCTAAGTAATCACCGGGACATAATGCAATAGCTCCTTTTATTGGAATCGTATTATGAAAAGCTATATCAATAGAAGTAGTTGCGCCACCGGAGAACCCACCGATTAATACATAAGTTTCATCAATGGAATAGTCTGATAATAATTGTTCATAGCAAGCTTTCAGCTCTTTTCTTGACAAGGCAGGGTCACTGAGCCAGCCAAAGCAATTATGGCAATAGACCTGTGATGACTGAGGGTATACAACTATGTATCCTTTTTCTAAAAGCACATCAGGGCTCCAATAATAGCTGGTATCTTTCATGTTGCAGCCAATTCCATCACCATGTAAACAAAAAAATAATGGATATTTTTTTGTTGAATCATAAGATTTTGGAAGATGAACTTCATATTTAAACTCAGAGTTTTCTTTAAGCTGTCGGAGAAGCTTTTCATTTAAATTACTAATAGCTTCATATTCAGGGTGTTCTCTTAAAAAATTAAATCTTGCAAAGTTTAAAGGAAATGAATAACCCTTTTCAAGTGATTTTTTTATAACATTAAGACAGCCATCAATATCGTTGGTTTGAGTATATATCCTAGCTTCATCAATCATAAGTTCAAATAGACTTTTCTCATATTCATCCTTTGGTAAAAGTTCATTTGCATGATGAAGTAGATTTAAAACTTCATCGTATTTTTTTTCAGAGAAAAGGATTGAATAGTATTCTTCAAATTCATAAAAATTTCTATACTTCATAAGCATCTCCTTTAATTAACATTTATTCAAGGTATTTACAATACGTTAATTATAACAGATGAAGACTTATAAGTACACGGAAAAATTGGTTATAAGTCTTTTTTTATTTATAAAGTTGATAATGACATAATAATTTATAGGACAAAGGGTATGAAGAGAAAATGTAAAAAGTGAGTTTTAGAAGAATTTATGCTCATTAAAGTTTTTTTGCCAAATAGAGAGCAATTGTGTCATTAAGGACTATTTTATTTCCTACATTTATAATTGCTTTTCGAATTCCGTTATAAAAGTTTGATTTATATGGTTCTTGTAATGTAATATGTCCACAACTCGTTCATATATAATTAACGTATTCATCAGCATTAAGAACTCTTGTCTTTTTCCAGTCACGATAATTATAATCAACAAATCCATATTTAACAACATTATCACAATTCAATCTACAAGTGGACTCTTGCTCAATATGAAAATATTCATCATAAACTTTCTGCATTTCATCATACAATGCCATATTTGATGTTTTTTCATCAGTTCGAGTCATAAACATAGCTAATGTTCCACCGGTTTTAAGAAGGTCGTATACCTTCGGAAAGCCAATTTTTTCAGGTAATGAAAGTTTTGCAATTTTTTTATTTTTATACTTATATATTTACTACTCTATCTATTGGTTTGCTATTTTCTTTCAAAATTATGTATGGCTTCATATTAATCTTTTCAATTATACTAAGACTTTGAGCTGCTTTTATATTTGTTAAATGGTTCGTTTATTAGTTCTTTTAAACTAGGATGCTTTTTACAAATACTCAGCAGCACGGCAACAAAATATGCTTTAACCGTATTGCCTAGAATTTCTTCAATTACACGAGGAATCCATACTACTGCAAACGGCAGAAGCTTCCATGCTGTAAAGATTGTTTCACGCAATAAAACTGTGTTAAGAGTAGTTACAAATAAACCGGGACCAATCATAGCAATAAGCAACTGAGTAATTTGTCCTTTACTTGTGTCATGGTGAAACTTTTTTGATATAAACAGGTCTGCAGTTAATAAAAAAAGACCCAAAGTAGCACTGCCAATAATTCCCGAAGTAACGAAAGTAATGTAGGTTACCAAATTCTCCGAAGGATCTTTCGTGTTAATTGTCCTTTCAATAAGCATTTTGCTTACGAGATGCATATTGTCTGTATTAATATTTTCTTTTTGTACATGATTGTAAAATTCACTATTAATCCCATCAATAGATAAAAACACAATATTACAAATACCTATTAACAATAAAAGTGCGGAGAATACAGCAACTACAATTCTCATTTTCTTGCTGTCTTTGCTGCGTAAGGCAAACCATAATGCACCTCTAATAAATCCGCCCATCGCTACAATCAATGTCATAAGGGGTAGATAGGTTCCCACAGGCTTTAATATATAGCCTAAAAAGTCAGAAAGTCCCGATACAACAGCGCCATATACAGGTCCGAATAAAATAGATGGCATGATAGAGAAGATGCCGGAAATTCCAATACTCATACCATTCTGACCAAACATGGGTATATAAAAAGAAAATATTGTTTTTAAAACGAGTGAAATACTAAGAAATACCGCAGAGATTGTAATGCGGCGCATGTATAAAAATGATTTTTTCAATTTAACTTCTCCCTTCTTATTTTAAATATATTTATTGTTAAAAGTTTACAGCTAAATTGAGATATTAAGTTTTAATCACAAAAAACACCTCCTGTTATGCAGCACAGCTACATAACAAGAGGCATAATTATTACACGGCTTCTCTTTATGTAGCAGCGGGATGCGAACTTTGTACCGTAAGCCTGTAAAGGCTTTTCGTCCCTCTGACAACTCCCCGTTCAGAAGGCACTGTAAATCAATGATTTACGCACAAAATTCTACTCTGCTCATGATTTATTACTTGATATCTGAATGACAATAACAGTATCCAGAAAATAAAAAGACGCACCAACCCAGGCATTATGCCCAGATAGTCGGCTTCCTAAGTGCTATACTCTCTGTGGTTAATTCCACTTCTGCCAGTCGTATAACATATTTATATATTAGCATTGCATTTAAAGAGTGTCAAATAATTATTAGTGAATCTTTATTCTCTCAAATAAAGCTAAATTATGAATGGATTCAGATACCGGATATGCATAATTCTAAGCGCGAGTATGATAAACTACTATTTCATTGTAAAATGTTGTTCACCTATTTTGAATTAATGACAAGTAAATACATAAACTTTTACAGAAAAGTTATGTGTTTTTTTATATACAAAAGCATGGTATAATATCCGCAGGATATTTTTAATGGCTCGATGTAATTGAGACTATGGTATAATAAATATAAGTTTTTATATAATCATGTATAAATTTACAATATAAATATGGGAGGATATGCTTATGATAGACGGTCACATTCATATTGAACAGGGAGAATATTCTCTCGAATGGATAAATAAATTTGTTAATAAAGCAATGGAAAATAATATCGATGAAATTTGGCTTCTTGAGCACTGCTATCGGTTTAAGGAGTTTGTACCAATGTATTATTCTATTTGTGCTTACAGTGATTATATAGACAAATGGTTTCATAGGAAAGCCGGAGTATTAAAACTTGCTGATTATTTAAAACTTGTAGAATTGGTCAGAAAAAATCAATATTCAATTAGTATAAAATTCGGGTTGGAAGTATGTTACTTTAAGAGATTTGAAGAGTTTGTCCGGGATATTGTTAAAGATAAGAATTTGGACTTTATTTTAGGCAGTGTCCATTTTATCGATGATTTTGCGTTTGACCATAAAGCAGAACATTGGAATGGTGTGGATGTGGATAAAATGTATCAACGTTATTTTGAAACATCTCTTGACCTTGTTAACTGTGGTATATATAAAGGAATTGCACATCCTGATTGCATAAAACTGTTTGGGCACACTCCATCATTTTTGATTGATGAATATTATGAAAAATTAGCACAGGCACTATCGGAAAATAATATGTATGCAGAACAAAACAGTGGCATATTTCGAAGATGCCCAAATACTGCTGAACTTGGTATGAATAAAAATATGCTGAAATGCATGAAGAGGCATAATGTGAATATTATAACAGCATCTGACGCTCATTGTCCGGAAGATGTCGGGGCATACATTACGGAACTGAATAATATTATAGAGCAAGCATAAGTAAATTTACGAGCATAAGCCTTGCTTGTAAAATTTCAATAAAAATCTTTTAATAATCCTTACATAATTTTTTGATTAAATAAGCCAAATGCAGTTGCGGTTAGCTTCTTTAATTTTATATGATAAATATATAGATGCATTATAATCAAAGAGAATAGATTAAGAGATTGATATATAAACAATAATGCATAAGAAAATAGGGCACTGATTTCAGGTAAATAAATTATCTATTAAGTAAGTGCTCTTTTTATATAAAAAATCTAATAAGATATATCTGTATTTGCTTTAAATCATTCATTTAATCAAGTCCAAAAGATATCCATATCCTTCCTGCTCCATCTCTTCTTTTGGAATAAAACGCAAAGATGCACTGTTAATGCAGTACCGTAATCCTCCTGTTTTCTTTGGACCATCATTAAATACATGGCCTAAATGGGCATTTCCCGCACGACTACGGACTTCCGTTCTGTGCATTCCATAGGACTTATCATATTTTTCGTGAATTACATTCGGATCAATAGGTTTTGAAAAGCTAGGCCATCCGCAACCTGATTCAAATTTGTCAGTTGAGGCAAATAGTGGCTCACCGCTTGTGATATCCACATAAATCCCGGGTTGAAAGGTATCCCAAAATTCATTTTGAAACGGGGGTTCGGTAGCATTGTTTTGCGTTACCTCGTATTGCGCCTTAGTCAGTGTTTTGCGTAGTGTATCGTCGTCGGGTGATTTATAAACAGGTGAATTTACAACTGCTTTTGCTGCTTTTTCAAACTTGGCTTGTGAAATATGACAATAGCCTTCCGGGTGTTTATCCAGATACTTTTGATGATATTCCTCAGCAGGACTGAAATTGTGCAGCGGCTCTACCTCAATTGCAATAGCTTCATCGTATCGTTCTTGCAGTTGTTCAATGGAGAGTTTAATAACTTTTAAATCCTTGTCATTAATATAATAGATACCGGTTCGGTACTGTGTACCGCAATCATTGCCCTGCTGATTTATGTAAACAGGATCAATAGATTCATAATATAGTTCCAGCAAAAATGCCAGAGGAATTATTTCCGAATCATAGATAACTCGCACTACTTCAGCATGTCCTGTATTCTGATGGCACACCTCCTCATATGTTGGGTTTTTCGTCCTTCCGTTGGCATAACCGACCTGTGTGGACAAAACACCATTAATCGATGAAAGATATTTCTCAGTTCCCCAAAAACAACCGCCGGCAAGATAAATTTCCGACATAGCACACCTCTTTTCTTTATTTATATTATATCTTAATTGAAATGTCTTAAACATAGTTTAAACTATGATATATTATTTACATTGGGTCTGTCAATTATTCAAATGATAACATATATTGCATTGTTAGAAGATATATAATAAGTTTATATTGATGCTTATATTATTTATTAAATAAAACCGGGTGGAAAATTAACTATGATTGTGTTATATTAAAGTTAATAAATATTTTTAAAATAATGATACGATTTGTTTAACTCAGAACCTATATTACACTTGTATTAAACATCAATTGACACTATAAATTAACATATATAAATATTTTCTATTAAATCAGAAAAGAGGTTATTTATAATGAAAAAGTATATTTATGCTGCATGTATTTTTTTATTAGTAGCAGTTAGCTTTATTAGCTGTAAAAAAGTTACTCCGGGCAATGCGGATGACATAAATGTAAGCTCGGATTCTAATGTAGAAGAAGATGATAAAACGTCACAAGAAAAAGATGATTCCTCAGAGGCTGGGAAAAATAATAACGATTTTATACCATTAGAAGAAGTAGAGCCTGAGAAACTAAGCTTTATCAATATCAATAAAGTTATGAACAAACACGTAATCAGCTTTAATTTAGCGGATGCACAAATTTCGTCCAATACTGCTTATTTTAATGATTATTATAGTTTTGTAAGAAATTCTACAAAAATACTGTACTGTGAAGGCCATGACGATAAATATAAAACTGACCAGATTCAGCAGAGCATAAAAGAAGAAAGCTATGATAGTATTCAAAACTATGAAACTCCGATTACTATCAGACAACTTTCGCCATATGCAAGGTTTAACGGCTACAGCGAAAAATCTCAAATGATAAAGGTTGAGGATTTTAACTTTGGATATGATATGTGGCAGGTTACTTTCAATGCATTTATAAAGGAAAATGATGACGGCAAAACATTTAATGTTATAATCGACCCCGCTTATATGTACGGGATACCTGTTTACCATGAAAAAGATGATTTGTGCAAGTTCAATATTAATGGTCTGAATATAAAGGCTGATACTCTGGAATTTAATTGTGAAATTGATATAGATATGACAGGACAAAATACAAAAGAAAATATTAACAGCTTCAATGATATAGGACCTGATTATGTCTATGCTACAATAGAGGCCGATAGTTTATTAGTAAAATATAAAGTAGATGCAGATAAGGCAGAGTATACAAATACGGGAGTATTAACAAAATGTACTCCTATAAGCAAGGATACGGCTGATATTTTGACAAAATCTATAGATTTAGACTTTGGAGATAAAAGCAAGGATCCAAATATGAAAATAGTATATGATGCATTAATAGCTAATTTAGATATTATAATAAATGAAAAAACTGTGGGAATTGTATTGCTCGATTTAGATTTTGACACGTTCCCGGAGCTGTTAGTTTCCAGAAAATCCGCTTATACTGATTTTTACGGCAGAGCTGAGAATGCTGTAGACGTAGAAGTATACAGAATTAATGATAATAATTTGAAATATATTGATACCATATATAATTATCATAGAGTTGTAGACAATTTAAGCAACATAATAGCAATAAAGAAATCAGACGATGGCTCAAAAGCATGGTTTAATATGTCATATAAAAACAGACAAAATAACAAAGTTGAAGATACAGACTATCTGTTTAAATTAGAAGGGGACAAATTGATATTTACCGAAGCTTTCAGAGCAGAAATTGTCAAAGACCCTAATGATGCCGAGAAAACAATTACAAACTATTATTATTTCGGCGAGCTAATGGAGTTTGAAGAAAGCACAGAATATTTTGAAGAAAGAGGAGATACCATGACATACTATACATGGAACGGTATAACATATCCGTATGGAACATGGGCTTTCTTTGGGTATTTAAAGCAGGATTATTGTGAGGATATGAAAGACACAGCTTTCAATCTATTCTCTGATTGGATTGTAAATTTAGCCGATTATGAGAAAATATCGCAAAAAGAAATAAATGAGAGAATGATACATCATGAGCTGGCGTATCTGGTTGATGCATACTATCTGGGTGAATACAGCCCTGAAACATATAAATACTATTTTGAATTCCTGGGAGGCTTTGCAAAGCCTGTTATATACCTGTATCCTGAAAAAGAAACAGAAGTCTCTGTTAGCTTAGATCTGGATGGTGCCTTAACATGTACATATCCAACATATAAAAACGGCTGGGAAGTAACCGCAAGAACAGATGGAACATTGATTAACAAGGATGATGGCAGAGAATACTCATACCTATATTGGGAAGGCATAGGAGATAACTCTTGGGATATGTCAAAAGGCTTTGTAGTAAAAGGAACAGATACTATACGATTCTTACAAGAGAAATTAGAGTATCTGGGATTGACTCCGAAAGAATTAAATGAATTTATTGTTTATTGGCTTCCTCATATGCAAAATAACAAATACAATTTAATCACATTCCAGACAGATGAATATGAAAATAGTGCTAAACTAAGCATAAGTCCAAAACCCGACAGCATTTTAAGAATTTTCATGGTATACAAAGCTTTAGATGAATTTGTAGAAATAGAAGAGCCTATATTATCTGCATTTGAAAGAAATGGATTCACAGTTATTGAGTGGGGCGGAATAGAAATTAAATAAGGTATATAAAAGGAAGAATCATAAGGGGAGAAGAAATTTATGAATTACCGATATTTAGGGAACACAGGATTACTGGTAAGTGAGATTAGCATAGGATGTGAAGGATTTTCCGGGAATCATTGTCAGAATACGAAGATGCTTTTAGATATGGCAGAAGAAAACGGCATTAACTATTTTGACCTTTATACATCTAATCCCGAGATACGATCCAGTGTTGGAAACGCATTATTAGGACGAAGAGAAAAATTTATCATTCAGTCACATATCTGTTCTATCTGGAAAAATGGTCAGTACAAACGTACTCGGGATATAAAAGAGGTGAAAGAAGGCTTTCAGGAAATGCTTTCGCTTCTGCAGACAGAATATATAGATGTGGGTATGATTCACTATGTGGATTCTATGCAGGATTGGGAAGATATATTAAAAGGACCTGTATTGCAGTATGCATTGGAATTGAAGAAGAACGGAAGTATCCGCCATATTGGATTGAGCAGCCACAATCCTCATGTAGCTATGGAAGCTGTAAAAAGCGGTTATATTGAGGTCTTAATGTTCAGTGTAAACCCTTGCTATGATTTGCAGCCTGCAAGCGAAGATATAGAAGAATTGTGGAAGGATGAAAACTATAAAGAACCATTAGTGAATATGAATCCTGAACGTCAGGAGCTGTATGAAACTTGTCAGCGTCTGGGTGTAGGAATTACAGTTATGAAAGCATTTGGAGGCGGTGATTTGCTTGATGAAACATTATCTCCGGCAGGAAAAGCACTTACATCGAATCAATGTCTTCACTATGCCCTCACCCGCCCGGCTGTAGCCACTGTTTTGGTTGGAGCACATACGGAAGATGAGTTAAAAACGAGCATCTCTTATGAAGATGCTTCCGATGAAGAAAAGGACTATGCCTTGGCGTTTGCTTCTTTTCCGAATATCAGCTGGAAGGGACACTGTATGTATTGCAGTCACTGTGCACCTTGTCCAAAGCATATAGATATAGCATCTGTCACTAAATTTCTGAATCTGACAAAGGCACAAAGAGAGCTTCCTGAAACAGTCAGAGAGCATTATATGGTGCTTAAGCATCATGCGGGAGAATGTATACAATGTGGTGCCTGTGAAACCAGATGTCCATTTGATGTGGCAATTATAGAAAATATGAAGTCAGCAGAAAATATATTTGGATTATAGATGAAGAACTCTGAATCTAAGCCTGCTCGAATTTAATTTTGCGAGGTTTGATATGAAATTTTATAAATATAACAAAATAATTGTGGTTGGATGTTCTGGCAGCGGAAAAAGCTGGTTTTCAAAAAAACTGGCTGAGAAAACAGGATATAAGCTTATACATCTCGACAATGAATTTTGGAAGCCTGATTGGGTCCAAACGCCAAGAGATGAATGGATAATAAGACAAAAGGAATTAATAGAAGAAAAGCAATGGATTATTGATGGCAACTATAACGGTACATTAGAATTGAGATTTACCGCTTCCGACTTAATAGTCTTTCTTGATATTAATCGTTATATCTGTATTTTAAGCGCACTTATGAGAATGGGGAAAAAACGTTCAGATTTGCCTGAGTATCTTAATGAGCCAAAATTGTTCAGCAAAGGCACATTGGATTTTTATAAGTGGATATGGATTTTTCCTAAAAAAGGGCGAAAAACAATTTTAGACTTACATGAGAAATATCCTGAAAAAGAATTTTTACATATAAAAAGCAGGAAAGAAATGAATAAAATATTGGCAGAAGAAATTAAATGTAAACAGTGATTTATAATAATCAGAGTGAAGAATCTATTGAAGTAAAATTCATGAGTGCAAAGAATTTTATGAGAATGGCATATGACAAGGATTGATTTTAAGAATGTAAAATAAGGTATAGGAACATCTCCTATACCTTTAGCTTTGATTTTAAACATATTAAATCGCTAATAAAGTAATGCTGAATTTCTATTTTATATATTATATTTTGTTGTTTTTAATACTATCTCGTTAATGGCAGAATCCCAATTTTCTTTAGAGATGTCTATAATATGTGGTTTAATTGAAAGTCTTGGCAAGACAGACAAGTCAATATTTTTTCGTTTTTTCCAAAATTCAATTTGTTTATCAGTAAGAGGAGTTTGCCCGCGACTTTGACGTGCTTTGATTAAACGTTCAAGAACATTATCCGTAGATAAATAAAATATAATCGGATTAAAATGCTCTACAGTTTGTAATAAAGCATTCAAATGTCTTGCTATTTCATCTTTAGATGCATTATAATTGCGAATTAAATCATTTGTCATATGACTTACAAGAGAAGCATCAAAAATTTCAAAATCAAAATTATTATCACTTTCTCCGAACCTCTGCCAGAGATTAAAAAAAACCTCAGTAAACTTTGACAACGGTTCTGCATTGGTTGGATTGTAACACAGCTCACGGTTATGCAATTTTTCATTAATTTCTTGTGAATATATTCCCGTTCGCCCGACCTGATATCTAAGAAGAATATAATCTCCTTGAAAGATGATATTTTTAGAAAATTCAGGTGCAAACATAGGATATGAAAGCAAAAGATTTTCATACTCAGCTATAGTCAGATAGGCAGTCCAGCATAAATCAAGCGGACTGTCAGAATCGCCCTCGATATGATATCTCACAGTATAACCAAGATTACATAATTTTTTGTTCAATGCACACACAGTGGTTGATTTGCCAACGCCTGATACACCTTCAATAAAAATAATGTTTTTCATAATTTTTGTCCTCAAGATAGTAAATTCTTAACAATATTATACCAATAAAAGCCGATAAGTTAAAGGTATATTGTAGAAGTTCTTAAAAGGAAAATCGAACAGATGTTCATAAATAATACTTGCAATTATTCAGATAAATTAATATAATAATATATATTAAAAAAGTATGATATGCTTGATTCTTTTATCCTCAAAAAAGCGTATTAATAGAAGAAAAATTAAATAGAAGAAGAGGATGTATACGTATGTTTAGCATAAGCAACAGAAGATATACCGGAAGTAAATATAAGCTGCTTGATTGGATAGAGGAGTTAATTACAGAAAATTGTGAAGGCGAGACTTTTTTTGATGTTTTTGCCGGAACAGGTGTTGTAAGTGATAGAATGAAAAAGCACTTTTCACATATTATTATGAATGATTTTTTGTATTCCAATGAAATTATATATAATGCATTCTTTGGAACAGGGCAATATAATCCTGATACAATTAAACAGCACGAACAAAAATATCAGAGCTTGCATGCAAAGAAACTAAATAAGAATTATTTTTCTGAAAATTTCGGAGCTAAATACTTTTCCGAGTATGATGCAAAAATCATTGGATATATAAGAGAAGATATTAAAAGAAATAAAAAGCTTTTATCGGACAGAGAATATTTTATTTTATTGGCATCCTTACTATATTCTATGGATAAGGTTGCTAATACAGTAGGACATTATGATGCTTATAGAAAAATTGACAGTATAAATGATAGATTTAAGTATGAGTTAATAAAACCTGAAAATTGCGGTGAAAAATTTGAAATTTATCGAGAAGATTCAAACACATTAGCTAGGAAAATACATGCAGATATAGCTTTTGTGGATCCCCCATATAATAGCCGACAATACAGCAGATTTTATCATGTGTTGGAAAATGTAACGCTATGGAAAAAACCAAAACTTGAAGGAACTGCATTAAAGCCTAAAGCAGAAAATATGAGTGATTATTGCAGAAAAAACGCGCCGGAGGTTTTTGGAGATTTAATAGATAATTTAGATGTTAAATATATTATTGTTACATATAACAATACATTTAATTCTAAAAGCAGTTCATCTCAAAACAAAATAACACTTGAGGAAATAAAAAATATTTTATCCAGTAAAGGTGAAACAATGGTGTATGAAAAAAAACATCAATGTTTTAATGCAGGAAAAACAGAGTTTGATGATCATAAGGAGCTTGTATTTATTACAAAGGTTGGTGTAAAAGGTGGAAAAGAGTGAAACAATCAGATCGCCATTTTTTTATGTTGGTGATAAATATAAACTAATGCCACAATTGAAAAAATTAATGCCGCAAAATATAAATCAATATATTGAACCCTTTGTAGGGGGCGGCAGTTCGTTTTTAAACTTAAAAAGCAGCTCTTATATACTAAATGATGTCAATACATATGTTGTTGATTTGCACCGGGAAATTGGACAATATGCCGGCAAACCGGAAGAATTGTTTAATCGATTATTTGAATTGGCAGATTATTATGGCCTATCATGTTCATATAGAGGAATGTATGTACCGGATGAGTTGAAAAAGAAATATGTAAAAACATATTATTCCAAATACAATAAAGATGCGTATTTGCGCATGAGAAAGGATTTTAATGCCGATAAATCCGATCTCTTAAGGTTATATTTGCTGTTGATATATGGGTTCAATCACATGATTAGATTTAACGGAAAAGGAGAGTTTAATTTACCTGTTGGCAATGTAGATTTTAATAACAATGTTTATCAAGCGTTGAATAATTATTTAGAATTTGTTAACCAACATGAAATTGAATTTTTCAACATGGACTATATTTCTTTCTTGGAAAGAGTAAAATTTGAAAAAAATTCTTATGTATTCTTAGACCCGCCATATTTGATTTCTATGAGTGAGTATAACAAACTATGGAATGAAGATAGGGAAAAAGAGCTATGTGAATATCTTGACGGGCTTAATGATAAAGGTGTTAAGTTTGGTATTACCAATCTTATTATGCACAAAGGTAAAATTAATAGAACATTTTCGGAATGGGCAAAAAAATATACTGTGTATGATATTAAGAGTAATTATATCAGTTTTAACGATAATACGATAAAGACTGATTCTCAGGAGGTGTTTGTAACAAATTATGAGAGATAGAAAAGCAGAAAGAAAGCCATTGTCTTTTTCAACTACAATGCGAAATCCAAATAGAATTGTAAGCTTTCTAAAATGTCTTTTGCCATATGAGAATCAGATACTTAGCCATGAAATAATAATGAAGGTTATACATAAGGCTATTAAAGAAAAGTTATATACTCCAATTGTTGTCAGGCGCGATTTCGGCCTTTTGTGTGTATATAAAAGTGAAGATGAAAAGTTTACAGATAAGCAGATTGAATTTATTATCGAGCAAAGTCCGCAAAAGCATAAGGAAGCAGGCTTTGATTATGGCTGGGATTCCAGATTTGATACTATATTTAAGCTTCCAATGGAATTTGGTTTTGTAAGATATGCTATGGGTGAACCAATAAAGATATCAACAACAGGGCATATGCTTATAGATGCCATAAATGAGGAAGAGCCAAATGAAGGAAAAATTCAAATGGTTTTTCTTAATTCTATGATGAAATATCAGAGCGATAACCCATACAGAAAAAATGCAAATTCAAATGTACCATTAATTCTTTTGCTGCAAGTGTTACAAATGCTAAAAGAGGATAAAGAAGAAAATGGATGTGGCGTATTCAGACAGGAATTAAGTCTTTTTATTTGTTGGCCGGATAATAATGCAAAGGCGTTATATGACAGAATAAAAGAGCTGCGCAAAACAGTTGCCTATTCATATAGTGATGAGTATATATATGAAATCTGCCTAAAATTACTGGGTGCAACTGACGAACATCGTAACAGGTTTAAATTATCTCAAATCTGCGGTGAGGCTGTTGATGAATACATACGTAAAATGCGTACAACAGGGATAATTTCTTTAAGAGGAAACGGCCGCTTTATTGATTACAATGCTTGGGAACTTGAAAAAATTAAATATATCCTATCAAATTATTCAAGGTATAAGACCTTTAATTCAAAGGATGAATACTTTGATTATATGGGAGCAGTAGATACTAATGTAATCAGTATGATTAGCGCTACACCAAGTGACACAACAGATCTTAGAAAATCAGCATTGAAGAAATATGCCGAAGAATATTCAAAAGAAAGCATTTTTATGGAGCTGCACAAGGTATGTAATAAGCTTCCCAGCTCTGATTATATGCTTAAATTACTTCCCGGACCGGTTAGATTAGAATTTCTTACAAGTATTGCAATTTTACAAAACCTTGATGGCTTGGATGTAACACCAAATTATTCTATAGATGATGAAGGACTTCCTACAAATACCGCATCCGGTGGAAAGGCAGATATTACATGCCAGGACAGATATTATCAAAGTCTTGTAGAGGTAACCTTGATGTGCGGCAGACAGGATCAGGTAAATAACGAAATGATTCCGATCAGACGTCACTTATTGGAAGAGAAAAAGAATATTGAAAATACCTTTTCCATATTTATTGCACCGGTCATACATGAAGACACAAAACAAATGGCAGAGTGGTATAAATTCAAAGAAAATTTAGACATTATAACTTATGATATCAAACAGTTCGTAAATAAAATACAAGAAATTGATATGATTGCTGAAATGTTAAATTAGTAATAAGTTCTGTAATAGCTAAGAGGACGAAATATCAGTAAGTTTCAACACTAATTTAATTTTGTATTTATAAAAAATTCTATAGAAATTTTATTAATAGTATGATAAGATAAATATCGAGAAGTATTAGAATATAATATATAATCTCATACACCATGCGCGAGTGGTGGAATTGGCAGACTCGCTAGATTCAGGTTCTAGTGTTCGCAAGGACGTGCGGGTTCGAGTCCCGCTTCGCGCACCAAAAACAAAAGGCAAAAAAGATTTATTGCTTACAAAGCCAGTAAATCCAAGCCTTTCGAGGGCTTCCACGAAGAAAAGTGGAAGCCCTTTTCTCGTAGATTTATTAGGGTAAAAGCTTCACTCAGACAGGACTCAAACCTACAAGTAAAAACATTCATGAGTAGCGCCCTTTTTAGTACAGAGCGAAATGAAAAAGGGCGCTACTCAAAATACAATCAAATGAACAAGCTGAAACTAAAAAGGGCGCTGATTTTTAAGGCTGATTGAAAGCCGATAAAGTTAGCGCCCTTTTTATATATACCAAAATTAAATTAAAGTTGAAAGCATTGGAAAGCCGGAGAAGCGGAGTGCAGGAATGCACTTTCATTCTCCGGCTTTTTTTGTTTTCCGGAAAGGAAAAGTCATGCTGGTACGCTATAAGAGAAATAAGCAAACTGCCTGTTACGATTCAAACAGTCTCATCACCGTAGGCAGAATACCACCGGACGAACGGCCTCACGGTCCGTTCAAAAGCTGCGGCAACTGCCCATACCCGTCCCACGGTTTCATCTGCTATAGCTCTGAGGGCGATTGCCTCAGAACGGATATGCAAATAATTGCGAATCGTCGAAAAGCTGTTGCAAAGAACGAGGTGAAACATGGAAACAAATTTGACAAAGCGAATCAAGGCGCTGACCCATCATTACCGTCCAAAGCTGCATACCGAAAAGCGAACCGTCCGGTGGGCGGATGAGGTGTGGACACCCTCAGGGATCGTGGACAGCTTCCGCTTTGAGGATTATTGCGAGGATGAGGAATATCTCTGCAGGCTTCTGGATGCGGAACGGTTTTCCGAAAAGGACAACTGCCTGACGGCGCAGATGCACGAACCCGGAAGGTGTTTTCGGGATGGCGGCACGGAGAAGAATAATCAGAAATGCCACGGCTGTGTCCTGCGGTGCCATAACTGGCGCATCGGCATGATGGTCACCTGTTTCGAGGTCAAAATCACCTATCAGGATTTCAAAAGCAGGAACGGCCATAACTTTCATGGAAACGAAAATTACTACTGCGTGCCGAAAGCCCTTGCCGCCAGAATCGCCGGGGATATCCCCAACCACATTGGCATCCTCACATATTTTGAGGGAGAACGCCAATACGGGCTCCGGCAATTCAAACCGGCTGAATGGCAGGAGGTATCCGATCAAACCAAGGTACTGCTGCTGTATAACGCTATGAAAAAATGGTGCGACGGAGCGGCCTTTGTGTAGCCGTTTCATATTCAGCATTTTAACGAATCAAAAAAATGAACAGGAGGAATGACGCTTGGATAAAGAAAAAATCTTTGAAATAGAGCTCAGCCGCTGGAATCCTTCGGGTGCAAACCCCTTGGCAGGGATCACACTCCCCGCCACCCCCTATGAGCTGGCGGATACGTTGGAAAGAGCGGGAATCACCGGGGACACCGTTTATTCTGTTGAGGTTCTAAGCAGCCAGATGGACTATCTGCCGCAATTTATCCAGCCCGATATCAATCTTCATGAACTGAACCACCTCGCCCAGCGGCTGTCTTCCCTGAGCGAATGGGATTTAGACTGCTTCGAGGGAACGGTGATGATGGATGCCGTCCAGACCCAATACGCTCCCATTCCGGCGGAACGGCTCATCAACATGACACACAGCACTGACCAATGCCAGATTGCCTACGAAGCCTACGACGATCCGTCCCTCGGTAAATTTTACGCGGATAATGACTTTGTACCGGCGCTGGAAAAGGTGTCAGATGAAGTCTACGCATATCTGGACTTCGGTAAAATCGGCAAGGAGATGCGTGAGGGCGAGGGTGGTGTATTTATGTCCCATGGCTATGTGGTGCAGAACGGCGAAATTGCAGCGGACTACCACAGCGGCGATGCGGTTTCCCTTGAAAAGCCGGATTATGCCGTGCTTCTCCGAGTCACCAAAGGATATTTCAGCGGCCCTGCACAGGACAGTGAACCGGCTGTTTATCTGAAACTCCCTGCCACGGATGCAGCGCTTATAAACGCGATGGATGCTGTCGGAGCCGCCTCCCCGGAGGAATGTGCATTTTCGGCGGAGGACTGCATGGCGCCCTTTTTGACTGAAAAAATAAATGATGCCCTGTATGCCTCGGAGGGCGGCTGCTACGGTCTGGTCAATGAGCTGGCGGAACAGCTCCGGCAGCTTGAAACGGAAAACCGCCTGCCGACCTACAAGGCGATGCTGGAGGAAGCACCAGGCGATCTTTCTCTGGAGGAAGCCCTTGACCTTGCATCCATGACAGAGGAATTCAAGCTTTTGTCTGATTCGGTTTCTCCCGCAGAGTATGCGAAAAAGGAAATTCAGCGGATGCTGTCTTTGTCAGACGATAACGGACTGATCCTGTTCTGTAATCTGGATAACTACGGGCGGTATCTTTTGGAGCAGCGCGGCGCTGCCGAAACCGAATACGGACTGCTGGAGCCGCAGAACGGCATGACGGTGGAGCAATGCCTGAACCGTCCCGGCCAGAGCTTCGGTATGGAAATGAAATAGCAAATCTTTGTTGAGTTTTGGTATAGCTATTCTCATAAAGCTGTGGCATTGTGTTGTGCTGAAAGGAGGCGGTGAAATGGATGAGAAGCTCATGGACTTGCTGGATATGGCTCTGGCGGAGCGCTTTCAGCTTGCGTATTCCGCCATGAGGGAATCAGACCCTCAGTCGGAAGAACTGGCACGGGAACTGCTCGAACTCAGCGCGAGCATTCAGAACAGCGCTGAGATTACGCAGCACACAAAGGACAGGATCAACGATTACCTGACCGAAAATTCCGATATGGAGGTGAAGTTCCAGAAGCATCTGTACATTCAGGGCGCCAAGGACTGCGTGGCAGTGTTAAGAGAGCTTGGCATAATCAAGTAGCGCAGGCAAAGATGCCTGCGCTTTTTTAGACCCAACATCAAAACAGGGCCGTTTCCCCATACAGGAGGCGGCCCTGTTCTCTTTGCGCCCTTTTTGCCTTTCTTTCCGGGGAAACGGCCGGAAAGGAGGACCCATGCAGAAAGAACAGCTTGCAGAGCATCTGCGCCGGTATCACCACGGTGCGCAGCACGCCGTCTTAAGCAAAGAGCTGGAACGCAGCTTCGGCGTTTCGGGCAAGGAGCTGCGGGATCAGGTCAACGCCCTGCGCCGGGAGAGTGTTCCCATTGCCAGCGACCAGAACGGGTACTTTTATGCAAAAACCGAAGCCGAGGTACGCCTGACCATTCGGCATATGAGAAACCGCATCAGCGGAATCAGCGCCGCCATTACCGGTCTGCGGCGCTCCCTTGCGGCCTTTGACGATACGCAGCTGCGCCTGCCGCTGGAGAAAGGCGGTGATGAACCCTGAACAGCTTCATGTCCTGGATCGGCGGCAAGAAATCCCTGCGGGAGCTGATTGTCACCCTGTTTCCCCTCTATTACGAGCGGTACATCGAGGTGTTCGGCGGAGGCGGCTGGGTGCTGTTTCACAAGCTGCCCGGCAACGATTTTGAGGTCTACAACGACTTCAACGGTCTGCTGGTCAACCTCTACCGCTGCGTGAGGGAAAAACCGCAGGAGCTGATGGCAGCTCTTGCCTACTGTCTCAACTCCCGCGCGGATTTTGAGCTTATTAAAAATGCCCTCGCCCGTGACAGCCCCGCATCGGATGTGCAAAGGGCGGCGTGGTTTTACCAGCTCATCCGTTACAGCTATGCGTCGGGGCTGACCAGCTACGGCAGCCAGCCCCACGACATCCGCAGTAACTTTCCCCTCATAGAGCAGGCCCACCGGCGGCTTGCCAAGGTGGTCATCGAAAACAAGGATTTCGAGAAGCTCATCGGACAGTATGACCGCCCCGTCAGCTTTTTCTACTGTGATCCGCCATATTTTGAAACCGAAAGCTATTACAAAAATGTGGGCGAGGACGGCTTTACGGAAAAAGACCATATCCGTCTGCGGGATGCCCTGCTGCGGATTGACGGCAAATTTCTGCTGTCCTACAACGACTGTGAATTCATCCGCAGCCTCTATGATGCACCGGGCATCCAAATGGAAGCCTTTACTCGCATCAATAACATCAAGCAGCGGTATGACAACGGAGCGCAGTTCCCTGAAATCCTCATTGCCAATTACGATCTGCATGAGCGTGAGAAAAACGCTCCGTCACAGCTGAATCTGTTTGGAGAAGGAGGTTTTATGGAGTAGCAAAAACGCCATTTGGCACACCTTTACGTAAATAGCAAAATTAATATTTGATTGGAGGAACCCTGTTTATGAAAAAGAATCAACTGCCTCAAATCGGTCTCCCCGCCGACGCCTGCGAACAGTCCGGCTTTACCGACAAGGATACGCTGGAGCTTCATGCCGGACAGAACGCCCTTGTATTTCTGAAGGGCAAAATGACGGCCTTGGAGGTTGCTAACGCCATTCAGAGTCTCAGCGCCCTCGCCTCGGATTTGACCGTCGTCCTCGCCTCGGCCTGCGGTCTTTGCAGCAACTGCGGTGAGGGCTGTGAGGATGGTTGCCCCGCCGAATGGGTGGCCGGGTGCTCTCTCTGCCATGATCTGCTGGATGAAAGCCAAAGCATCCGCATCCCCGGCTATCTGCTGGAGGAATCGGGCATCCCTGCGGACGCCAAGCTGGAAGCCTATACGGACGAGGACAGCGGCGAAATCACGGTGGTGGAGGCGGATATCCAGCAGGACATTACCGATGTGCCGCCCGGTATTCTTACGATGCTGGCCCAAAGTGGTGTGTGCCTCGCGGAGCTGGATGAGCTGATTATGCTGGAGGAAATCATCTACGGCAAATAATCGGGCTTGGATTCCCAACACACATTCGGGAGGTGAGCATATGCCGGGAATCACCCTGAAAAACGGCCTCATTTCCTACTACGGAAACCCGGCCGGATATACAGAAAAAGAAAAAGCCGTGGTGGACAGCATCTTCCGAAATGACGAGCTGACCGAATGGCTGAAAAGCCGCAGCCTGACCCCGCAGTGGACGGACGGCGTAATGGAGCGCCTTGCCGCAGGGGAACGGATGGGCGGCATGGCTGAAGGCGCCGCACCGCTCAAAAATGTCCGCATCTGGCAGCTGAAACCGGATACGGATGTGTATATGAAATTTATCTCCTATGAAGAAACGGTGCGGCAGTTCGGGGAGCCGTCCCCGGAGCATTACCGTGTCGCCTATGACGGCCAGCTGGACACCAACGACCTCGAAGCCATCTACACAAGGTGCAATACGAATCACCCACTCGGCTACGATGGACACTCCCTGTCCATGTCCGATGTGGTGGAGCTTTATGA
>DGYI01000050.1 GCA_002396645.1 Firmicutes bacterium UBA5010 | reverse complement strand
TTCTAAACATAAATTACTCTCTCCATTCCTATCTTATTATACAATTCGAGTTATTTTATAATGTTTATAAAATAATACTTTCATTTTATACTATTTTTTGCAAATTGTAAACGTTTAATTACTGATTCTGCTAAAATAATATCCGTTTTTGCCGTTGCGTTTTTTGTAATACATTGCTTTATCGGAAAGTATTATATTTTCATCAACACTCAAAGAAAAATCAAATTTAGAAATTCCTACCGACAAGGTACAATGCACATCAATATCGCCGCATTTGAAGTTATAATTATATATTTCCTTGCNNTCCTTGCATATGGATTGTATTTTTCTCTCCAGCTCTTCATCGCTTACGTCATAAACCGCGGATATAAACTCTTCTCCCCCCCATCTGCACGACATCCCTGTTTGCGAACAGTGCTTGTCTATAATTAAAGCTACATTTGCTAAAACAAAATCTCCGTGATGATGCCCGTATGTATCATTTATTTTTTTGAAATCGTCTATATCAAACAAAGCAATCCATAAATTCGTATTGTTCAGTTTAGAATTTTCTCTGAATTTTTCTATATTTTCGAGAAAATAATGTCTGTTGTACAAACCTGTAAGTTTATCAGTATATGCCAATCTTTTATTTTCTGCCAAAGCATTCTCTAATTCAATATTTATTTGTCTTAAAGCATCTTTTATCCTTTTATTTTCTAAATGAGCTTTAACTCTTGCATCTAATTCAATCGTGCTGAACGGCTTTGATATATAATCAATAGCACCTACCTTAAATGCTTTTACTATACTATCCTCATCTCCTCTGGACGTAAGAAAAATTATCGGTATATCATCATTTGCAGGAATTTCTTTTATTTTTTTGCATACATCGTATCCGTCCATATCAGGCAGCATTAAATCTAATAGTATAAGATTTGGTTTAGTTTCTTTAACCATATCCAATGCCGATTTGCCGTCGTAGGCTCTCAATATATTTATATTTTCGCTAGCTAACTTCTTTTCGACAATATTGCATATGAATATACTATCATCAATTACTAAAACGTTCTCTTTAATCATAATACTCTCTCTATTCATCTATTTATTTAACAGTATTGCTCAATATCATTAATAGTTATAATAAATTTACAAAATCCAACATAAATAAATATTTAATATCTAAATCTTTCATCTTTTTTCTTAATATTATATAACAAAATAAATATATTATCTACAAAAATATACTATAAAATCTCCAAAATTATTATAATTTATCACATCCAGAAATTGCCTATTAAGTAAAAATGCTCGATATTAGCATAATACCAAGCATTTTTATACACAATGTTTTATTACTTTATTAATGAAGTTGTATATTTTTAATTTATCTTTAGATTTTTATATTCATTTGTTATTTATACAATCCTGCTCTATCATTTATAACAAGTATTCTCAGCATTGTTTCATTAATATTCAAGCCCTGTCCCGTGCCGTTTAGGATACCTTTATTTATAAGTTTTTCAATTGTAGTTTTCGCCCACTCAGGCAAGTCATTAACTGTATTATATATTTTCTCAGACATATCCTCATCCTCTCGGCTATTATTCTTATTTAATTCTCTTTTTACATCTTGTCGAAATTCATCCATGTTTTTTCCGTGTTTGGGAAACCAATGCATAACATCTGCATGATTAGAAGCTATACCTCTTGTATATCCTTCACTGTGACAAATTATATCCGTTATTGGATTAAGTTTATATTGTTCGCATAAATACACACACAGTTCTACAGCTTCTTTGTATACTTTATCAAAATATATTCTATCAGTCAGATTATCTTCGCAAATTTCAAAGCCTATATAACCCATAAAGTTAGCACTGCCTTTAGCTCCGCTTCCACTATGCCATCCTATCATATCCCACGGCAGGGTTTGGTATGCAGCTATGGTTCCATCTTTTAGTTTTCCTATAAAAGCGTGTACGCACACTTGTCTGCCATCAGGTCTAAAAACATTCCAATGATTATTTCCGGAATTAAGATATCCGTCATCAGGTCCTACGTATCTTCCTAAATTAGGGTTATTGGCACCTGTTGAGTGTATCATTATTCCTTTTACGACATGTTTTTTAGCTATTTTATAGCACTCATTATTTGTTAGCAGTAATTTCTTCAGATTCATTATTAACACTACTTCCTACAACAATATTCTTGATGGCTTCATTGTTTTCTAATTGTCTTCGTACAGTTTCTAAGGCTTCGTCAACAAGCCTGCTGAAATATTCAAAGCTTATGATTTGCGCCAGCCAAGGAAACTTTGTGACGAATAAATCATATACATACCGTAACTTTAAAATTCCTGTCTTGCTTCCCAGTAGTTTTTCCGCTTCAATACATGCATAAATAAGCCATTGTTTCACAGTTTCAATTTGTTGCTTATTCGGTTTTTTAAAAAATTTATATGCTACATATATCAATGCTCCCAAAGCTATAATTAATAAAAAATAATCGGTAATTTTCATTGTTTTTGTCCTCCCGGTTTTTATTTTAATTACTTTATCAAGCCAATAACTCTAATCCATTCTATGAAAAATAAACAAGTTATAGATATGCTTGGCTCACTATTCATTTTATAGAATAATAGCAAAATTGTTACAATAAACATAAATAAAAATGCCTAGTATTATATTTATACTAAGCATTTTTGTTTATAATATCGTACTATCTGTGCTTCCGGTTCCTCTAACCTCACTTACAATATAAGTCCATGTTTCACATCCTACAAAGCCGTCGGGAGTCAATCCTCTTGATTCTTGATAATCTATAACTGCATTTTTAGTCCCTATTCCAAATATTCCGTCCAGCCCTGCTCCCGTGAAGCCGAGTGTATTTAAAGCATCTTGCAATATGAGTACATAAGTATTGATGCTGCCTTCACTCACAGCTATATATCCCGCTGCACATGCAGGCGGAGTCATTCTCTTATCTACATGTACCCAAGTCGGGGTTAGATATGCGGGCTCAACGTATACCCAACATCCTATCTCTTCTGCCAACACTCTAAGTTGGTTTCTTTCTTCATTTGGAAAGCTTTGCGCCATATCCATAGCGGTTCCTGCGTAATGTTGGCTTTGCGCGCCATGTCCTCCTTCCCATAATCTTTTGAAAGCGTATCTTACTTCTATAGGTCTTCCCCATCTCTCTCTCAAAACGTTCCAGCAGTCCATTACTGCTTTATTTGACCATATAGTCGGAGAATTGGAGCTGCCTCTGAACTCTCCTACTGTCAGACTTCCTTCTGTCGCATAAGGCATTGTTTCGTTTTCATCTAAGTAATATGCTTCCATTTCATCACTGTCATTATTATATATTAATACTTTCGTTGCCATATAGCCCTCCTTAATAATTCTTAAGATTATTATATGAATAAACTCTATAGTCGTGAAAAATATAATTTAATATAATAAGCAGTATTTTTTAGCATAAAATTTTTGTATAAAAATGTTTAGATACGTTTTCACGGGGTATTATATAAATACAAACAAATAAAAAAAGAAAAGGAGATGAGTCCACCAAAATACTAAATTAACAAAATCAAATATTTATTTTAGAAATGTTTTATACTTATTAAACAATATTTTAAATTTATTAAAATAAAATTTGCAGAAAGGATTGAGTCCAAAAGATACTTAAATTTTTAAGGTTGGATAAGAGTAACAAGTAATTTGGAAATTTCGGTTAAATAAAAGCACTTAATTTACAATATAGAAATTAGGTGCTTTTATTATGGTTTTTTATTATCTTTATTATATACTGCTTAATCTGTTGCAAATTTGTATATATTCATCATGAGGTATATTAGCCAGACATCCTTTGCCCCAAAAGGCAACATTGTCTATTGCAAGCCACCTGCTCTTCTGTCCATATGTAAAATCAAGGATTGCATTATATCGTTTTTGCTTTGCCTGAGCCGCAAAATTATCTTTAACATCTCGTAAAGATTTTAACTGTGCACCAAATACAAAACTCAAATCACACTCAATCGCTTCTCCTCTTTGAGCACCTTGCATATCCCCCTCAACAAAAATAATACCATTATGAACAACTGTATAAGGCACTATTCATCACGCTCCAATATTGTGATAAACTCCTGTCTGTTTGTTCCAAAACCAGGAACATCTGCAGTTGCGCAACCAATTACTCTCCAGCCTTGTTCCGCATATGCATTCAGTGCATTTTCAAGATTTTGAGGATCAAATTTGCCTGAAAACCATTTGTCTTTTTGAGTTAAAACTTTGTATTTTTTCATAAATATATACTCCTTATTTTTAAATTTATCACTATATTGCAAATTTCACCAATTTATACCATAATAACAAAATATTTTTAATAAATCAAGTTGTGTATTAAAAAGTCCCAAAAGCAAATTTTCTATTTGTTATGTAATAATATTTAAAGACTGAAACTTCTTATCAGTATAAGAAGCAATAGCATTCAAATATGTTTAAGTCATACTCACTATTTTGGGAAACTACAGCATAAATAAAATTGAGAATCTACTCATTTAACAACTCTGTTGCCACTAATATTTGATGCAAATTAGGCTTTTCACCATCTTCTATGCACCAAACATTCGCTAACACTACTTCCATAAAAAATAATTTCATAATATCCTGAAATGGATAATTTAGCTTTTTACTAATCATTTCAATGATATTCGATATATGTTGTTTGCATTTATCATCAGTGGCATAATCCATCTCATTCAAAATATATCTTGGCAAATCAAATATCTCCGGACCTATTACACCTTTGGGATCTATCATGCAGTATGTTCCTTTATCGTTCAAAAGCATATTGTCATGATGTAAGTCGCCATGCAGCAACACTCTGTCATCATATTTGCAAAACAATTCTTCTCCAATCTTATGTGCCATATGCATGTTCTTTGCTATTAACATATCTACATTATTACTACTACAGAATACATCTGCTTTATTTAACCAATCTATGTATGTTTCAAAACCTTGAGCATTATCAACTGTTTTATGGATATCTCTAAACATCATTATGAAGTTGTTAACACGCTCTGTTGCATTCTGTTCTTTTCTAAGTACCACGCCCGGAATAATTCGTTCTTCAATCAACAGACCATGCTCTGCATCATATGCAAACACCCTACAGCTGCTTTTTCCATTCATCTCTTTGAGCATTGCATACTCTTTAGAAAGTTCATCCTTATTTTTATTTACCTTCAAAATAACATTGCCCCACTCATCTGAATCTGAGCTATATACTGCTTTGTTATTATTATCATATATTGCCGTGACATTTTTCAAATTCCATTGTACTTTAGCCTGCTGCATTTTTTCTTGCATAGGTATTATTCCTCCTGTATATCTATTACATAAAAGCTGAATATTGATGCTCCATAAACAGATATTTTGTCAATACTTTGTGTGAAGATTGAAAAATTGTTATCCTGACTATACAAAGAATTATTTTAATAATATATCAAATACAAGCATTTTATAAAATCCTATAAATTCTCTTATATAGTAGTTTGGTATAAATATTGGATGAATTGGGCTTGCGCAGTATGTTACATTTTTATATCCAAGCTCGGCACATAGCATTTTGGATCTTAGCAGATGAAAACCGCTTGTGATTATCTTTATGTTTAACTCGTCTATTGATTTACCGCTGTGCTTTTCTATGATTTGTTTAGAAAACTCTAAATTCTCATAGGTATCTGTAGAATGCTCTTCTTTTATGACATTTTCTACTTTGTTTTTATTGAGATATCTTTTCATTGCCTCCGCTTCTGTTATGTCCTCACCCTGGCCTTGTCCTCCTGTTACTACAATATGTCCGTAATTGTAATTGGAGATTGCATAGTCTATGGCTATATCTACCCTTTGTTTTAAGGTGAGAGTCATAGTTTCTCCGCGGATTCCGGCTCCTAAAACTATAGTGTAATCTGATTCATCCATATTCTTTTGAAACGAAAAAAACAGTATAGCTATTTCTGTCAATATAAAAACCGAAAGACCTATTATGAATAAAGGTTTTATAATTCTGATTATTTTATTGTATACTTGATTTTTGTATAACTTTTGGTTTATAAATCCGAATATACATAAAAAAACTCCCCCGAGCAAAAGATATTTGCTAAAGGTTATAGCTCCCATAACCGAGGTAAGGGCAAAGTAATAGATTATGAAAAATGTTCCTGTTATATAAAATAAAAAATTAATTATATTTCTCCTCAAAACTACCTCCCCGTATCTGTTTAAGTAATAGTATTTTGTTATTGATTGTTTTCTAAATATTTGATAGCACATTCCGCAAAAACTGCCGCACCTACATGTATTGCATCTTCGTTAAACAATATTTGAGGATTATGAAGACCGTATTTATAGCCCTCTTCCTTGCTTCCTGCCCCTAATGCCAAGTATGTGCTCGGAACTAAATCCGAAATATAGGAAAAATCTTCGGAAAGCATTTGCTTTTTATAAGGTACTACCTTATCTCCTATTAATTCTTTAATGTATCCAACAAATTCATCAGTTATATTTTCGTCGCTTATTATTGCGGGTACCCCGGTATAAAAATCTACTTCGCATTCAGTTCTGAATGCCTTAGCTGTCAGGGTGCTTATCTCTTCTATGCGCTTCACAATAAATTCTCTTATATCTTTTTTATATGTTCTGACTGTGCCTTCCATTACCGCCGTTTCAGGGATTGCATTGCCTGCTGTGCCTGCTTGGAACATGCCTATTGTAACGACAGCATTTTCAAGAGGAGATATCTCTCTTGAAAGTATTTCTTGTAATGCCAGATGTATATGAACTGCGGAATTTATAGGATCAGCGGAATTATGCGGCTGTGCACCGTGACTCCCTAATCCTTTTACCGTAATCCTGAATCTGTCAGCTGAAGCAAAGGTTTCTCCGATAGTATAGCCGATTACTCCTGTCGGCAAATCAGCGGCATTTATGTGCATTGCCATAGCCGCATCAACCTTTGGATTTTCCATTAATCCTGCATCTATCATAGCTTTTGCGCCTGTTACAGGCTCTTCTGCCGGTTGGAACATGAACTTTACGGTGCCTTTTAAATCATTTTCTTTTTCTTTCAAAATCTTTGCTGCTCCCAAAAGCATTGCTGTATGAATATCATGTCCGCATGTATGAGCATAATCATTTTCAGAGCTAAACGGCAATCCGCTTTCTTCTTTCATAGGTAAAGCATCCATATCTGCACGCAGCATAATAGTTTTTCCTCCATGTCCTGCTATTGCAACAACAGCACTTTTACATATTTCTTCAGGCTCATAACCCATTTCTGTCAATTTATCTATAACAAATTTTGTTGTTCTTGGCAAATCATCGTTTATCTCGGGAAATCTATGTATGTATCTCCTGTTTTCAATCATTTCATTACTTAATTCTTTTGCTCTTTGAATTGTACTCAATTTTTTTACCTCCGTATTATTAAATATTATAAAGAATTGCTCATTATTAACATTAATTTATGTAAAATACTCAAATAGATATTATGGATTTCTCTATACAACATTATTCAGTGATTTCATAATAATATTGACAGTTCCATCCTCGTTTGTATTAAAGGATATTTTGTCTGTATCATCTAAATATTCTACCGGTATGAGTATCTCTATACCTTCTTCGGTTTTTATTCGCTGCTTTTTATTTATTTTTTTATCAAGCTTATAATCCAGCTTAACTGTGTTTTCTTTAATGCCCGAGCTTTTAAGTTCTTCGTTGTATCTTTCCTTTACAATCGAATCCGACTCAAATACGGTATCTGTTATTTTGTTTAAATCTACAGTTCCTTTTGAATTAAAGGAATCTGCTATTTCTTTTTTGATATTTATTTTTTTCTCAATATCATTTTCAAAATATTCTTTTACCATTCTTTTAGATACTTTTTCTATAGTGTCGTAGGTATCTTTGGGTGATAGGGTAAATGGCAGATTAAAAATAAAGTTTGAGAAAATTGCTGCTTTTTCTTCTTCAATTTCATATTTTTTCTCATTTATAAACAGGGTATTATTATCGATTTCATATATAAAGCTCTCCTCCGGTT
>DGYI01000022.1 GCA_002396645.1 Firmicutes bacterium UBA5010 | reverse complement strand
AAAAATTTTAAAACTGCAAAAGGCATTTGTAGAGCTGCCCTGAGGTATTTCTATTTCAATTTGCGAGGAATCGGCTGAATCCACAGCAGTCAATGACTTATTAATGTATCCGGTTACAACAGCATATCCCCCTAAGGAAATAATTAAAACAACAACTATAAATATTATAAACTTTTTCATGTATTCTCCTCATATGTTTAAGATTTATATTTATACTTATGCAATTATCTGCACAAGAAAAGAGATTAAATATATTTTATCCTTAAATTTTGACCAATTATATTATACAACTCAAATATGATTTTATCAATAAAATAATAAGCCACAGGGAATATAAATTATATTCCCTGCGGCGATATTTGTATCTCTACACTTCTACAACTTCCGATATTATCCTGGAAACCTCGTTCATTAACTGTTCAAGCTTCATTTCTGAATCAAAATATTTTTTTATATTTTCATCTAATACAGCAATATCCTGTAATTTTTGAACGCTGTTTATCTGTTCGTCAGAGACTTCTTCACCCTGCATTGACATCATTTGCAGTTCCATAACTTTTTCTTGTAAATTATCAAGCATCTTTTTAGATTCTGGTATGCTGTAAACTTTTTCTTTTGCAGTTTTAAAATTTTTATACTCGTCACTTGCTTTTATTGAGTCTGCAAGATTTCTGGCTGCATCATACGGATTCATTGTTTTATGTTTACCTCCATTATGATTGGTAAAATCATAGGACTTCTCTTTATTTTCTCATAAATAAAGCTGTTCAAGTCATCTTTAATCATATTTTTTATAGAGCTCCAGTCCTTGATGCTGGAATCCTTACATTTATTAAGTGCTGCATTTACAACTTTCTTGGACTCATCTATCAAATCTATATTTTCTCTGACATATATAAAGCCTCTTGATACAATATCAGGACCTGATATTATATCTCCTGTGCTTTTATCTATTGTTATAACTGCTATTATAAGTCCGTTTTCCGACAAATGCTTTCTGTCTCTCAGAACTATATTTCCTACATCTCCGACACCAAGACCGTCAACAAGTATGTTTCCTGATGTAACAGTACCGTTTATTTGAGCCGACTTGCTGTTAAATTCGATAACATCTCCGGTTTCGGCAATTATTATATTTTCTTCTTTTATGCCAAGCTGCATTGCTAATTTAGCATGATGCTTCAAGTGTCTGTATTCTCCGTGAACAGGCATGAAAAATTTAGGCTTTAACAAAGTAAGCATAAGCTTAAGCTCTTCCTGTCTTGCGTGACCTGAAACGTGGATTTCTTCCAATGCGTCATATAAAACATCCGCACCTTTTTGATAAAGCATATTTATAACTCTTGCAACTGTTTTTTCGTTGCCCGGTATAGGATTCGCAGATATGATAACCATATCTCCTGCTTTTATCTCAAGTTTTTTATGATCGCTGTTTGCCATTCTGGTAAGAGCAGACATAGGCTCTCCCTGACTTCCGGTTGTTATAAGTGCTATTTCTTCATCCTTATATTTTTTCAAATCGTTAATATTGATAAATGTTCCTTCGGGAACATCGAGATATCCCAATTCCTGTGCAACTTTTATGACATTTACCATGCTTCTTCCGGAAACCGCAACTTTTCTGTCATAGGCAACCGCAGCATTCACTATCTGCTGAACCCTATGTATATTAGATGCAAATGTCGCTACAATTATCCTTTGCTTGCAATTTTTGAAAACATCCATGAATTTACTGCCTACTACTCTTTCCGACTGCGTATATCCCGGTCTCTCAACATTTGTACTGTCAGACATAGCTACCAATACGCCTTTTCTTCCATACTCCGCAAAGGCGTTCAAATCAATTACATCTCCGTTTATAGGAGTGTAATCTATTTTGAAGTCTCCCGTATGAATAACCGTACCTACAGGTGTTTCTATTGCAAATCCGACAGAATCAGGTATACTGTGATTAGTGCCTATAAAGTTAACCTTAAAGCAGCCTGTCTTTATATTTTCGCCAGGATTAACTACGTTAAGGCTTACATCATCCAATTTGTGTTCAAGTATTTTGTTGCCTACTAAGCCTATAGTCAATTTTGTAGCATAAACAGGTATGTTTAATTTCTTCAGAACATATGGAATTGCTCCGATATGATCTTCGTGTCCGTGTGTCAGGAATAAGCCTCTTACCTTATCCTTATTTTTTATCAAATAAGTAACATCCGGTATTACTATATCTATTCCAAGCATTTCATCCTCAGGAAATGCCATTCCGCAATCCACAACTATTATATCCTTATTATATTCTATAGCTGTAATATTTTTCCCAATTTCCCCCAAGCCTCCGAGCGGGATAATTTTTAATTTATTTTTTTTGGTCTGTGCCAAGTCTTCATCTCCTCATCTTACATTTTAAACTCGCTATATCAGATCATCTGCCATAGCTTCGTATATTTCTATTACTTCTTTTAATTCTTCTTCATCTTCAATGATATTAAATATCATTTCTCCGTTTTCCGTTTCATCAACGCTGTAAATCATACCCTCGTCAGAGTTTTCTTCTCTTAATACAGCATATTGTACATCATCCAAATGAAAGCTTGCTTCTATAACAAGCCTTTCGATTTTTCCCTCATCATTGATTAACTCAACAATTTGTTCTTCGTATTCCTCATCATCGATTAATTCTAATTCTTCATTATCCTTATTATTTTTCTTATCAGGATTATTATTCATACTTGCCTCCTTAAGCTTAAACATAGTTTAAAATTTTTCAATTCATTCGAAATAGGGATAAATTTAATTGATATTTTATTAGATTAAGGATTACAATACAGACCTTTTCATTCTTTCCATATATGTTGTCAAGATTTGAACGGCTGCAAGTTTATCTATAACTTGTTTTCTTTTATTTCGTTTTACATCAGCGCTTATAAGTATTTTCTCTGATAAAGCGGTTGTCAGACGCTCATCTTGAAAATCCATCGGTAAATCAATTTTTTGTTTCATTTTTTCTGTGAAAGCAATTACTTTTTCACCTTGAATTCCAATTGTTCCGTCCATCATTTTAGGTATTCCGACTATAATTTTTGTAACTTTGTATTCATCAATAATTTTTATTAATTCCTGCATGTCTGCCTTTAAATTAGTTCTTTTTATAGTAGTAAGTCCCTGCGCTGTTATCATAAGTAAATCACTTACCGCAACTCCGATTGTTCTGTCTCCTACATCTAATCCCATTAATCTATCCATCATTATGTCCATGCCTCCTTTGCACAAAGTGCCATGAAAAATTTGTGCATGGACTCGGTGCTTATTTTTTTTATCTGCATCGCTTCTTTAAACCTATATCCTCACACTATTTTTATACAAAAGCTATCACATTCACTCGCGCAATAGCTGCACAAAACACATTTCTCCATATTAACACAACACTTATTATCAATTATACTAAGTGCCTGCTGTTTACATTTTTTTACACATTTACCGCAGCCTATACACCAATAGGCTATGTTAAGCTCACGATTCATATTATTAACAGAAAGCTTAGTATCCTCCGAAGCTTCCCTGCCCTCAAGATAGCAGATATTTAAATCAATCTCCTGCTTATTTCTCATGCCTATTGCTATCGTATCTACCTCTTTAATATCATTGACAAAATCAAATGCTATTTTAGTATCGGATAATAAATGTCCGCCGCCGTAAGGCTTCATTGCCATGATAAATTTGCCCTTTGATTTGGCATTTTTAACAGCATCTATCATCTGCATATTTGTACCGTCATTTATTCCAATACCTGTTTTATTTACAATAGTAAACACTATATCAATTTCTTTAAATTGTACGCTGTCTGTAACAGCTTGAATTGTATGCGTAGATATACCGAATTTTTTTATTATGCCCTCTTGTTTATATCTCATAAATTCTTCTACAGCTTCATAATGACCCAGAAAGTTATTTCCGTTATCTTGCTCGTGAAGCATAAATATATCTATATAATCAGTATTTAATTCGTTTAAAGCCTTTTCTATACTGTATCTCGCAGTTTCTTTATTATATGCATAGCTCTTTGTTGCTATGTATAAGCTGTCTCTTTTTTTATTTTTTAAAAACTCTCCTAAAATATCATAATTATCATAAAGTTCAGCCGTATCATAAAAGTTAATTCCGTTTTCATAAGCATAGTTTAATACATTGACCTTGTTTGCAAAATCATCCTTATTTTGCAAATTGCTAAGAGCTAATGTTCCAAAGCAAAGCTTAGAAATATTTTTCATATCATCAAAATCTATATATTTCATTTTTATTTTTTATACCCCGCAGTCATGAACAGTTTAAGATATGCTCGTGACAAGCAAAAAAGCGGTATATGAATCCATATACCGCTATAACTTCAAAATATCTAAGTAAGCATTCAGTATTTCTTCTAAAAGCTCGTCTCTTTCTATCTTTCTTATAAGACTCCTTGCGTTATTATAGTTTGTAATATATGTAGGGTCTCCCGAAAGCAAATATCCTATCAACTGGGTGTTAGGATTATATCCTTTCTCTTGTAAAGACCGATATACTTGAGATAAGATTTCCCTTGCCTTATTCATAGATTCGGTATTATATTCAAATTTTGCTGTGTTACTGTTTATATTATTCACCATAATTACCTCCATGCGACTCATTTACACAAATGTTTCAAAAACATTTACACATGAAGTCGGGATGTTTTTTATTGTTACTTAAAGTTTCTTCCGCTCTTAGCACCTCATCATATATATTATACTATATAACTGAATTAAAATCAAACAATTAGTTTAGCTTTACTTAAAGCTTTTTTACTAAAGTTGATTTGACAGGCTCTCTCTTGCAGCATTTAATGCTTCATCTATTTTGGAAGCATCTTTTCCGCCTGCCTGAGCAAAGTCCGGTCGTCCGCCTCCGCCTCCGCCTGCGATTACAGCTGCTTGTTTTACTATGTTTCCTGCCTGAATTCCTTTTTGATTTAAGTCTTTTGTAACAGATGCCACAAATAAAACCTTTCCGTCATATTCTGAAGCCAATATAACTACACAGCTAGGATTTTTATCCTTAATTCTGTCGGCTATATCTCTAAGAGCATTTGCATCTGTATCCTTAAGCTTAATTATGAAAACCTTGCTTCCGTTTATTTCTTCATATTTATTCAGTATATCATCCATATTTGACTTTAATATTTCATTATTAAGCTTTGCTATCTCTTTTTCTTTGTCTTTGATATCCTTTTTAAGACCCGACACTTTTCCGACAAGTTCTTCTTTTGTTGATTTTACAGATTGCATAAGCTCACTTACAATAGAATCGACATTATTTAAATATTCGATTGCAGCTCTTCCGGTTACAGCCTCTATTCTTCTGACCCCTGAAGCAATTCCGCCTTCGGAGATTATTTTAAACATACCAATCTTAGCTGTCTCGTCAATATGAGTTCCGCCGCATAGCTCTTTGCTGAAATCTCCTACCTTAACGAGTCTGACTACATCACCGTATTTTTCATCAAACAATGCCATAGCTCCCTGGTTTCTTGCCTCATCCAAGCTTACATTCATAGTCGCAACAGGATAATCTGACAGGATAGCTTCATTTACTCTTTTTTCAATCTCTCTTAAAGTTTTCTCGTCTACAAGCTCAAAATGAGTATAGTCAAATCTTAATCTGTCTTCAGCAACTAAAGAGCCCGCTTGATTAACATGTTCTCCTAAAACTTCTTTTAAAACCTTGTGAAGCAAATGAGTTGCCGTATGATTTTTAGCTGTATTTTTTCTTTTATCAAGATTAATTTCAGACAAAACCTTGTCATCAGTGCTTACAGTACCGTCATTTACAATTATTTCATGGATTATAACATTGTTAAGTTTCTTTGTATTTATTACTGTAGCATCAAAATTGTCATTGCTCAATCTTCCGCTGTCTCCGCTTTGTCCGCCGCCCTCAGCATAGAACGGTGTTTTATCAAGAACTATTATGCCCTTTTCGTCTGCCGAAATTTCATTTTTCTCAACATCATCAACAAATATTTTTAATATCTTTGATTCATATGAGTTTTCATTATATCCAACAAATTCTGTTTCTATACCTTCTACATTGATTAGTCCGTCTTTCCAGCCTGAACTTCCTGTCTTTTCTCTTGCCTCTCTTGCCATAACTCTGTTTTGTTCCATTATGTCAAGAAACTCCTGTTCGTTAAGCTTAAAATTATTTTCAATCAAAATTTCTTCGGTTAATTCAAACGGAAAACCAAAGGTATCGTAAAGTCTGAACAATATTTGACCATCAAGCATATCTTTGCCGTTTTCTTTTGCCTTAGATATTTCTTTTTGAAGAATTTCTAAGCCTTGATCTATAGTATTTCTGAATTTTTCTTCCTCTATTTTAACTACTTTCAGTATATAAGCCTCTTTTTCAGATAATTCAGGATATGCCTGCTTCCAATTATCTATAACTACCTGTACTGTTTCAATTAAGAAATCTCTGTCTATTCCCAGCAATTTGCCTTGTCTTAAAGCTCTTCTTATAAGTCTTCTTAAAACATATCCTCTTCCTTCATTAGAAGGTATAACTCCGTCAGATATCATAAATGCAACAGCTCTTGAATGGTCAGCTATAATCTTTAAAGATGTATCTGATTTATCAGAGGATTTATATTTGACTCCACTGATTTCTTCAGCCTTTTTAACTATACTGTAAATAGGCTCAACATCAAATACAGTTTTCTTTCCTTGAAGTGTCATTGCAGCTCTTTCAAGTCCCATTCCCGTATCTATGTTAGGATGTTCTAATGGATGATATACTCCATTTTCATCCTTATCATACTGTGTAAATACAAGATTCCAGATTTCAGTATATCTGTCGCAGTCACATCCGGGTTTGCAATCAGGGTCGTCGCAGCTGAATTCAGGTCCGTTGTCATAGTGTATTTCAGAGCAAGGTCCGCTTGGTCCAACTTCAAGTTCCCAGAAGTTATCTTCTTTTCCGAGTCTGACTATTCTTTCTTGCGGAATGCCGGTAAGTGTAGTCCAAAGTTCTGCTGCCTCATCATCATCCTGATATACGCTCACCCAAAGTTTTTCTGCCGGTATCTCCATTACATCCGTCAAAAACTCCCAAGCCCAAGTTATAGCTTCTTTTTTAAAATAGTCTCCAAAAGAGAAATTTCCGAGCATTTCAAAAAAGGTAAGGTGACGTGCAGTTATCCCTACATTTTCTATATCATTAGTTCTGACACATTTTTGACAAGATGCCATTCTTTTGCTTGGAGGAGTTTCCGCGCCTGTAAAATATTTTTTCAGCGGAGCCATACCCGCTGCTATTAATAACAAAGTTTTATCATTTTTAGGTATAAGTGAAGCACTTTGTCTCACTAAATGCTGTTTTGACTCATAAAAGTCTAAGTATTGTTTCCTGATATTATTTATTGAATATTTATGATCCATATCTTTATATCTCCTCCGTGCACATATTAAACAAATCGCTAAGTATCATTTGATTATAGCTCATTTATCCAAGGATTGTCAATTATTTTGTTACTATGATTCCAAGTAAATATTAAGGTATTAAAATATAAAAAAATAAGACCACAAAGGATAATAATACTAAGTCTCTTTGTGGTCGATTTTTACTGATTATTCTTCACCGTGTACGTGATCGTGTAAGTCTTCATCCGCATTAGGGTCAAAGTTTTCCAAGCCTTTAATCTCTATGTTTTTCTTTTTACCATAGTCATAAAGTGCAGCTTTTATTGCCTGTTCTGCCAATACAGAGCAGTGAACTTTTACCGGAGGAAGTCCTCCAAGAGCTTCTATAACAGCTTTATTAGTCAACTCAACCGCCTCATTAACACTTTTACCCATAATAAGCTCGGTTGCCATACTTGATGAAGCTATCGCAGAGCCGCATCCAAAGGTTTGGAATTTTACATCTTCTATTATATGTTCAGCATTAATTTTCAGGTAAATTTTCATTATATCTCCGCATTTTGCATTACCTACTTCGCCTATACCATCTGCATTTTCTATTTCACCTACGTTTCTGGGATTTCTGAAATGATCCATAACTTTTTCTGTATATAACATAATATTTCCTCCTTGTGCTTTGGCACCCTGTTAATGTTTTTTATAAAGCGGTGACATATTTCTTAACTTTTGTACTATTTCTTTCATTTGTTCAACTACAAAATCTATTTCCTCTTCTGTAGTTTCATCACCTATAGTAAATCTGATAGAACCGTGAGCTGTTCCGTGATCAAGTCCCGTAGCCAGTAAAACATGAGACGGGTCTAATGAACCGGATGTGCATGCAGAGCCGCTCGATGCACTGATTCCATTCATATCAAGCCACAATAGTATTGATTCTCCTTCTATATATTCGTACGAGAAGTTAACATTATTAGGCAATCTCTTTTCAGGATGTCCGTTTAACAATACATCCTCTATATTGTTCTTTATACCCTCTATAAGCCTGTCCCTAAGACTTTTTAGCTTTGTTATTTTTTCGTCAAATTCTAAGCTCATAAGTTCAACGGCCTTGCCAAAACCAACTATATTTTGAACACTTTCGGTTCCCGCTCTTTTTCTTCTTTCTTGAGCTCCTCCGTGCATAAAATTATCAAGTTTTACACCTTTTCTGATATACAATGCTCCTATGCCCTTAGGTCCGTGAACTTTGTGTGCAGACATTGACATTAAATCTATATTCTCTTTTTTTACATCTATTTTTACTCCGCCAAGTGCCTGAACTGCATCCGTATGGAATATAATTTTATGCTCCTTAGCTATCTTTCCTATTTCTTCAATAGGCTGAACAGTTCCGATTTCATTATTTGCATACATAATTGAAATTAAAATCGTATCAGGTCTTATGCTGTTTTTTAATTCCTCTAAATCTACCATTCCGTACTTATCAACATTAAGATATGTAGTTTCAAAGCCAAATTTTTTAAGATATTCACATGTATGAAGTACCGCATGATGTTCTATCTTTGTTGTAATAATATGCTTTCCTTTATCTTGATTTGCGAAAGCCACACCTTTAATAGCCCAGTTATCCGATTCCGTTCCGCCCGAAGTAAAAAACAGCTCACTTTCATTTGCATTTATAAATGACGCTATTATATTTCTTGCTTTATCAATAGCTTCCTTCGAGCTTCTTCCTATCTCATATATTCCGCTTGAAGGGTTACCGTAGTACTCTGTAAAATATTTCATCATCTCGTCAACAACTTCTTTTCTGACTTTAGTTGTCGCAGCATTATCAAAATAAATCTTTTTACTCATATAATTACTTTTCCTCCATTGTAATTTTTTTGTGTTCCTCTATCATATCAAATAATGATATATTATCTATAACGTTGTTTATACTTGTTTCAATTTTCTCCCAAATTGTTCTGGTTGCGCAAATAGATTCCCTTGAACAAATCTCCTTATTTATGCAATCCGAGGCAGTAATTTCTCCCTCAAGAGTTCTTAATATCATACCTACCGTTATATCCTTGGGATTTCTCGCCAAGCTATATCCGCCTTGAGCTCCTCTTGTCGATTCTATATGCCCGGCTCTTTTAAGCTTTCCAAAAAGCTGCTCTAAATAATTTTCCGATATTTGATATTTGTCGCATATCTTTTTTAACGAAACTGGACCTTCTCCATATGATAAAGCTAATTCAAATATAGCCTTCAGTCCATATCTTCCTTTTGTTGATAAAATCATCAAACAGCCTCCTTTTTCTAAAAAATTTAATCCCAACTTTATTAGTCGGGTTTATTATATAATACCCGACTAATTTTGTCAACATTCATTCCAAAAATAATTTTTATTTTTTTAATATTTCACCATTTGTCACATATAAATTAAAAAACAAAGCAATTAATACTTATCTCAAATAAAAATTGAGATAAGTATTAATGCTATATTTGCATAAGTCTATAAACATAAGAGCCATTGACTCTTGATACCTCATAAATACTATCTATCGGGTATTGATAGGATTCTTCCACAACGCTGATTAATGTATCATAATCATATGCGATAATACAAAGATCACATTCCGCTTTTATCGCAAATGGTACAGAGGCTAATTTAATGTTTTTGATATTTAAGTTTTGAAGTCTGCTATAAGCAGCCATGGTGTAGTTACCAAATCTAAAGGTTATAATATAGTGCTCCATAGTATTCCTCCTTTACTCTAAATTATTAAAAATGTAACAATTTGTTACAATTATTAAGAGGTGAAATATGATATTTTTTTTACAAGAAGACACAAATATCGCTCAAGTTATGATAATTCAATCAATTTTAAAGAAACTGGGCTACTATGACGGAGAAATTACCGGTACATATAGCTTTGAAATGTCAGAAGCAGTTAGAAATTTTCAAAGTCAAAATGGACTTATAGAGGATGGTATCGTAGGCCCCGCTACATCCAAAGCTCTGGAAAAATATATATTAGGATATACATACTACAGAATTGAACAGGGCGATACCATATACGGCATAGCTGACAGATATCACTCTACAGTCAATCTGATACTATCTGCAAATCCCGATCTTGATCCAGACAATTTAACTCCGGGAACTGTAATAATAGTACCTTTTAATTATGATGTTGTAGCAGACGACGTGAATTATACCTATAACATCATGTGGTATAATATTATGGCCCTTTTACAAAGATATCCGTTTTTAGAGTCAGATATTATCGGAAGAAGTGTATTGGGAAATGATTTGTTTTTAATTAAATTCGGAAACGGTCCGAAAAAAATACATATTAATGCATCTCACCATGCACTTGAATGGATAACCAGTGTATTTGTAATGAAATTTATTGAAAGCATGTCTGAAGCACACGTAAATAACGAAAATATTGAGGGATATAATATAAGAGAAATATTTAATACTCATACATTTTATGTAGTTCCAATGGTAAATCCTGACGGAGTTGATCTGGTAACCCAAGGCCTGCAGCCGGATAATCCGTATTATAGTGATTTAATAAGATGGAATAAAACAGGTAGACCGTTTAGTGAGGTTTGGCAGGCAAATATACGGGGGGTTGATTTAAATCATAATTATGATGCGGGTTGGAAAGAATCCAAGGACGCCGAAAGAGCACTCGGTATAACAGGCCCGGGTCCTACAAGATATTCGGGAGAATCTCCATTCTCAGAACCTGAAACACAGGCTATGAGAAATTTAACACAAAGTGAAGATTTTTATTTAGCTTTGGCTTATCATACGCAGGGAGAAGTAATATATTGGAATTTCATGAACCTTGCTACACAAAGAGACAGAGAAATAGGAGAAGTTCTGGCTGAGGCCAGCGGATATTATTTAGATACAGCAACAGGTGTTGCTTCATATGCCGGATACAAAGACTGGTTTATACAAGATTTTAGAAAACCTGGTTACACAGTTGAAGCAGGTAGAGGAAGAAATCCTCTTCCTATAACACAGTTTCCTAACATTTATGATGATAACATGAGGCTTATTTTAGCCGCCACTACAGTTTAAATAATTAAAATCGTATAGAATGCAAATATACCAAAATAAAAAATGCTGAAACAGCAAAAATATAAATGCTGTTTCAGCGTTTTTCATTTAATTTTAAAGTCTTTTATTGTTAAGATAATAATCTCTATAGCTTTGATATCTTCAGATTCTATACCAGATACACATAGCCTTACACAGTTATATGAATTTGGATAATTTTCTTTTTTGATTATATTATTCAGAAAAAATTGATTATCAGAATCTATAATAATACCTTTGTTTTTAAGCTCCTGTTCCAATGCAGAAAGCTTAACATACTCAGGCAATACAAGCCAGATAAATATCCCATACTTAGGAACATGCCATAAAAGATCCGCAGGACTAAGTGATAAAAATATTTCTCTTGCCCTCTTTAGCTTATCTTCATAAGATTTTCTGACTTTTTTTATATGTTTTTCATACATACCGGACTTTATAAACAAGTCAAGTGCCATTTGCGGAAGTTTTGAAGTATTTAAGTCGTTAAGATACTTAAGCATTGCTATTTCACTGACCAAATGCCTTGGCAATATAACAGCACCTATTCTGATTCCGGGCATAAACGTCTTTGAAAAACTTTTGACATATACGGTATATCGGCTTATATCATAATAGTATATCGGCATTGCAGCTTTTTTATCTCCTAATTCAGAAAGATAATCATCTTCAATAATAAGTACATTATATTTATTGCACAGCTCAACTGTTTTTTTCTTTTCACTTTCAGTCAAAGAATATCCTGTTGGATTATGATGTCCGGGCATAATATAAAATGCTGCAATATCCTCGTTTCTTAATATTTCTTCCATTTTCCTAAAATCATATCCATCAATTTTTCTTTCAACTCCCAGCATTTCAATCCCTAAATATTTTGCTAATTTCAAAACAAGATTATATGTTGGTACTTCAACAAGCAGCTTTCTCTTATTGTTATGAAAAACGGTCTCAAGCACCAAAGCAATTCCTTGTTGCGCTCCGTTAGTTATAATAATATTCTCAGGGATTGTATAAACTCCATCCTTCTCCAGATATAATTTTAAGGTTTCTTTTAAATTTGATGATTCAAAACTCTGTTCATAATTAAATAAATTGTTTTTATACATATCGACAGCTTTATTGATAACATGCGTAAATTCCCTGTACGGAATTAATTTTTCATCAGGTTTCACAGCCGAAAAATCAATTTGTTTTTTTATAGTCGATGATTTATCCATGTAATCAACAAAATAAAAACCCCCTCGAGGAATACTGTAAACAATATGCTCTTCTTCCAGCTGTGCATAAGCTTTATTAACCGTAATCTTATTTACATGAAGCAAATCCGCCACTTCTCTGCAGCTCGGAAGTCTTTGCCCCTTTTTTATTCTGCCTGCACTTGCTTCTTCTAAAATATATTTTTTAATCATTTGCATTTTAGTCATTTCAATTATCATCCTCTGTTTACAAGACTCTGTAATAGTACAGATTGATTTTTACACATTTGTACTATTATACATTTTAGTATAAACTAAAATACAAATAAAACAATATAAATTTTATGAATTAACGGAGGTCAATACAATGAAAGACAGAATGATGTCAGTAAGTGAAAATCAATATGAAAAAATATCAATACTTTTAAAGGCTCTTCCTTTCAATACGCTATTTGCAAGAGCAGTATTGGAATCAAAAGCTTTGGGAAAGGTATTTGTTGATGATATCAACAATCCCAATTCTATTTTTATAGCTCATGATTACGGCATGTCTCTTTTGTTTGGAGACACTGAAAATGCAAAATTTAATTTAAATCTTAAGAAATATCTGTTAAATTAGTATAAGGATAGAGTTAAATATGAGTTCCTGCAAGTATATCCGGAAAAATGGAACGATAAATTAAAAGAAATATTAAGTTATAAGATAATTGATTATTCTAAATTAACAAGTAACTGTTCAAAATCTGAAGCAGATATTTTTATAGAAAAGTATAAAAAAGATAATATAATTCAATGGAACAGAGTCAATTTTGTTTATAAAGGTATCAATAACGCAACATTTTCTAAGTCAACATATAAAATAGAATTAATAGATTCGGAAATTTACGATAGAATAGAAGGAAGTGTAATTCCAAAGTTTTTTTGGAAATCAAAGGAGCATTTTTTATCAGAAGGAGCAGGATACGCGCTGATGAATGAAAATGATGTAATCTCTATAGCTTTCTCATCCTGCATATTTGATAATTTACTTGAAATAGGCGTAGAAACATCAGAAAAATACAGAAATATGGGTTTTGCAAAATATGCTTGCATCGAATTAATTTCATATTGTCAGAAAAACAATTATACTCCTATATGGGCATGCAGATTAGAAAACACGGGATCGTATTTGTTAGCAAAAAGTTTGGGGTTTGAAGAAACAATCACTCTTCCTTATTATGAATTAATAAAATAAAATTAATAGCATACAGACTGCTATAATTTATATAGCTTATATCTGTATGCTATTAATATCTAGTTAATATATCCGTTTTCATCTTCAATTTCCGCAATGCTTAATTCTTCCTGCAAAATTTCTATGTTGTTTTCGTATTCTTCTTCGCTTATTTGCTTAGTTTTCAGCATTATATCCAAAGTCTTTTTGCCGTCTTCATATAAATATATCTCCCTGCAAGGCACTATGTCATTTCTTCTGAAATCCTGATATTTTGATTTATAAACCTCAATATCTATTTCACCTATATTTATATTAGTGACAGCTCCTATTAAATTAACTTCATTAATTTTTATATTGTGCTTTTCAAAATAGTTTCTTATATATCTTATAAATTCATAATGATGCTTTTTTATCTCAAACGATACGTCTGTATTTAACTTATCCTTATCAAGGTCTTCGTTATAAAAGTCTATGTCTATATCGTATTCTTTTTTCAAGTCATATTCTGCTATGTCAATCAAGCCGGATATTTTTTCAGCTATGTCATTATCTGTAATTCTTGTGTTTTTTAAATTATATTTCATTATAACTCACACCCTTTCTTATAGTATAGTGCGAAAAATTTCAATTCTCTACGAGTTTAGATACTCCATGAATTTTTTCATTCTTGCTTCATATCCTGAATCCTTAGGCTCATAAAATTTGCCCTCTACTCCATCCGGTAAATACTGCTGTTTAACATAAAATTTATTATAATCATGAGGATACTTATATCCTATGCCATGCTTTAATCTGTCCGCACCTTTGTAGCTTGCATCTTTCAGATGATTGGGAACTTCATTTGAGCATTTTTCTATTGCCGCCAAAGCCTTATCTAATGCCGCATATGAAGAATTGCTCTTTGGTGCACATGCGATATAAACGACAGCTTGAGCCAGTATAATTCTGCCCTCCGGCATACCTATAACCTCAATAGCTCTAAAAGCATTTAATGCCACTTCCAAGGCCCTAGGGTCAGCATTGCCTACATCCTCCGAAGCAGCTATTATAATTCTTCTGGCTATAAATTTCGGATCCTCTCCGCCCTTAATCATCTTTGCCAGCCAAAATATAGCAGCGTCAGGGTCTGAGCCTCTCATGCTTTTGATAAATGCCGATATAGTATCATAATGCTCATCGCCTTTTTTATCATATGTTACCTTTTTGCTTTGTATACACTCTTCAGCATCTTTTACGGTAAAATTTATCACATTTTTCTCATCAGGATCTGTGGTAGTTATGCCAAGCTCAAGTGCACTAAGAGCTTTTCTGACATCACCGTTTGAATTATTTATAATATGTTCAAGGCTTCCGTCTTCAATTTTAATAATTAAATTTCCATAGCCTCTTTCCTTATCGGATATAGCCTTTAATAAAACCTCTTTTATATCATCATCAGTTATCTTTTTAAATTCGAAAACAAGAGACCTTGATATAAGAGCCGAATTTACTTCAAAATACGGATTTTCAGTAGTTGCGCCTATTAAAATTATCGTACCGTTTTCAACATAAGGCAAAAGCGCGTCCTGCTGTGCTTTATTAAATCTATGAATCTCATCAACAAACAATATAGTACGCTTATTATACATGGAAAGGCTGTTGATTGCATTATCAATTTTTTCTTTTATGTCCTTTATTCCGCTTGTAACCGCATTAAGTGTTGTAAAATTATTATCGGTTGTTTTTGCAATTATTTTAGCAAGCGTGGTTTTTCCCGTTCCGGGAGGACCGTAAAAAATCGCTGAGGTCAGCTTATCTGCCTGAATTGCACGGTTTAAAATTTTCCCTTGTCCGACTATATGCCCTTGTCCTACAAAATAGTCCAAACTGTCAGGTCTCATTCTCTCGGCTAAAGGTCCTAAGCTTTTAATTGCTTGGTCATACTGCATTTCAAATATATTCATAAGATTACCCTTACTATTCTATTTTTCTTAAAATTATATATTTAAAGCTCTTTTTAGATGATTCTATTTTATCATATTTTTTCAAAATAAAAAACGATAAAATTAAGGATAAAAGTCCAAGCAAAGCCGCATATATTTGCCCTTGTTCTCCCTTAATTAAGAAATTCACTAAAAACATGACAGCTACCATGATAGCAAGAGGCAAGCCATATAATATAAACGAGTATTTTAGAACACTTACATCCTCAGAAAAAATTTCAACCTCATCCCCGACTGCTATATCCGGTATAATATCAGCCTTTACATCCATAGTCGGAACATTGCAAATTGCACTGCAGCCTTTACAGTTATCACCGCACATAGATTTTCTTCTTACAGAAATTATTGCAGTCTTGCCCTCTATATTTTTTACCGTACCGTTTTGATTCATTTTAACCTCTCATTAGCAATAGTATCAATTACAGTGTAAAGGTATTTAACACTATCACTTCTTTACTATTTTATTTACCACATATGAAGCAAGCATAAGTCCGGCTGTTGCAGGGACAAAAGGTGTACTCCCTACGGGAGAAGAAACCTCACTTCTTATAATATCTTCCTTTGAAAAAACTACCGGAAGATTATATATGTTTCTTTTTTTCAGTTCATACCTGAGCTTTTTAGCAAGAGGACATACTGAAGTCTTTTTTATGTCAGAAATTTGAAGCATTTCGGGATGTGTCTTCTTGCCTGTTCCCATACAGCTTATAATATTTATTCCATTACTAAGGCAATATTCTATTAGCCCGACTTTAGCTTTTATATCGTCTATAGCATCTATAACAAAATCAATATCCTTTGTCACAATATTATGAATATTTTCTTCCGTTAATTTTTCAATTATAACAGTGACATTTGCATCCTTATTAATACTGTAAATATTATCTCGTATATTTTCAGCCTTGCTCATGCCAATTTTTGTAAGCGAAGAATGTAACTGTCTGTTTAAGTTAGTTATATCATAAACATCAAAATCAATCAACACAATATTATCTATAAAGCTTCTGGTAATAGCTTCAGCCGCATAGCTGCCAACCCCTCCGAGTCCTGCAATTAAAACCTTGGATCTTTTTAGATTTTCAACAGCCTCATCACCATATATCAATCTTAATCTTTGTTTTTCATCTTTCAAAATAATCACCTGTATTTATAAAAATTAAAATCTGCATTTTGCAAATCTCAATAGATTATACAATATAATTTGATTCATAACAATAAAAAGATGTCTTATAATAAAACATCTTTTTTATAGCTTATATGTATATTAAATTATGTAACTAAAACTTTCCTTAAAACAAATTATTTATCAAGCATATTATTCTTTACTATCTCATCATATATCTCTTGTGATAAAGTAAAATATTTGCCCTTCATTTTAGCTAATATTATAGTATCGTATTTATAATCATACAAGAAAGGAATATCGGCTGTAAGTTCTTTAATATAATAAATCTTGCACTCCTCTAATAATTCCTCATCTTTCAAAAACTTTAAATATCCAATCAATGATTTGTCAATCTGATTTATTCTATTGTTACTTTTATTATCGGCAAATATAATTCCTATATTTTTATACGAATTAAAATTACTATATTTTTTAATTAATTGAGAATTTGAAAATAATTCGATGCTATTAAATTTTTCTATTACTTCTAGTGTTTTTCTTACTTTATAATCTGAATATCTGTTGCTGATTAAAAACAAAATAACTATTATGATGAGCACATATGACAGAATGCGTTTATTATTTTTCACTTTTAATTCTACCCCTCACAAGTTTATAGATTTTATTTGAATGCTAATATATTAAATTCTATTTCAAGATATCTTATTAAAAGAATATATTATGCTGCATGTATATGTCAATCATATTGTTTTGGCATTAAAGAATCGAAATAAGTTTAAATACATCTCATGTTAAAGTTTATCACATGGTACAAGGAACCGTTAAAGAAATTATCAAATTTAAAAACATCTCATGTTAAAGTTTATTTTAATAAAAGGTCTTATAAATAACCATATCTACAAGACCTTTTATATAAATTTATTTTAGTTTAAAACTTAGCTTAACAGGATTATGATCAGAATATTTATAATCCGCATCAATATTTTCAGCAATTGCCTCTATATTATCCGATACTATAAATCCGTCGATTACAGCAGTGTAATTCACACCCTTAACATAAGGCATATCAGAACTTCTGCAAGTTGCAACCTCTTTATAATTCTCAGCCTTAACTATATTAAAACCTTTTGCTATGCTTTCTTGCTCAAGCACAAAAACCCAATTTGGAACTTTTTGCTGAGATTCAAACCCTTCAATCATTCCTGCTATATCATGATTAAAATCCCCGCCAACTATAATATAGTTACCGCTTCTATATTCCTCTTCAAGAAAACTATTAAGCAGTTCCAATTGTTTTTCCCTTATTAAGCCGCCCTTGTCATATGCAGACATGTGAGAGTTTACAATAATCAGCTCTTTACCATTTTCAACCGGTAATCTTGAAACTAAGAAGCATCTGTCAAGGTCGAAAAATTTAGTAAAAAAGCTTTCATCTATAGGATATGTTCTTCGTATATTTTCAGTTATATTAAATCTGCTCAATGTCAATAATCCGCTGTTTGCAATCCCATGAGGTGCATTAAAAGGGTACATCATATAAGAACTATGGAAATTAAGAGCATATACCGATGAGTGTTTGGAAAATGCCTTCTTAATCATCTCATGCTGATTCACATTATAGCTTCTTGTAGATTCAGTGTCTACTTCTTGAAACAAATAAAAGTCTGCATTCTCAATTTTAGTGATATCAATACTTCCATTAACATTTGTCAAAACTGTTTCCTTGCTTTTAGCAACCGAATCAGTCCCGACAAGCTCAGTTCCGTCATTCATCATTCCACTGTCCATAAAGAATGAAAATTCATGATTATACGCACCAAAACCTATATTATACGTCAATGCTGTATATTGTTCTGAGAGCTTCAAGATTTCAGACTGCTGGTTATTAGTTTCTATAGCTTGAAAATCATCTATTCTATAATAATTAATGCTCATATAAATTACATAGCATACTAAGAGAAATATAACAAGCAACATTAACGATGATAAAGTCCATGCAATTATCTTAACGGATTTAATCATAACATTTTGCTCCTTTACTCTTGAATATTTACTTTTATAGAAAGCTCTGCAAGCTGCTTATCAGTTGCCTCACAAGGAGCATTTGTCATTAAGCATGATGCACTTTGAGTTTTAGGGAAAGCTATAACGTCTCTTATGTTATCTGTTTCTGTCATAACCATAGTAAATCTATCCAATCCATATGCAATTCCTCCATGAGGCGGAACTCCATATTTAAATGCCTCTAATAAGAATCCGAATTTTTCGTTTGCTTCTTCCTCACTTAGTCCCAACGCTCTGAACATCTTGTTTTGAAGCTCACTATTATTGATTCTTATGCTTCCTCCACCTATCTCATCACCATTTATTACTATATCATAAGCTTTAGCTCTACAAGTTTCAGGGCTAGTTTCCAGCTTATCCAAATCTTCATCTATAGGAGCTGTAAATGGGTGATGTTTTGCAACATATCTGTTTTCTTCTTCATCATACTCAAATAACGGAAACTCTGTTATCCAAACCAATTCATATACATCATTTAAAATCAGATTTTTACTATGTGCTATTTCAGTTCTTAATGCGCCTAAAACAGTACTTACAACACTATTTTTGTCCGCTACTACAAATATAATATCTTTTTCTTGAAGATTCATCTTTTCTTTTAATGCTTCTAATTCAGATTCTGATAAAAATTTAGCTATAGGTGATTCTATTACACCATTTTCAAGCTTAAACCAAGCAAGGGCTTTAGCTCCACAGGTTTTAACGAATTTTTCCAGATTAGAAAGTCCCTTTTTAGAAAAATCATCTGCAGAGCCATCAATCTTAATACATTTCACCTTTCCTCCGTCTTCAACGGTAGACTTAAAGGCATTAAATGTTGAATTAACAAATATATCAGATATATCATTGATTTCATATCCAAAACGAAGATCCGGCTTATCAGAACCGTATTTGTCCATAGCAGTTTGATATGACATACGCTTAATAGGAAGCTCTATATCAATACCCTTTATCTCTTTAAATAATTTAGCTATCAGCTTTTCATTTATAGCTATAACATCCTCAACATCCACAAATGACATTTCACAGTCTAACTGTGTAAACTCAGGCTGTCTGTTAGCTCTTAAATCCTCATCTCTGAAACATCTTACTATCTGGTAATATCTATTGAATCCTGAAACCATCAAAAGCTGTTTAAACAACTGCGGTGACTGAGGTAAAGCATAGAATTTGCCTTCATTTACTCTGCTTGGTACAAGATAATCTCTAGCACCTTCCGGAGTTGGCTTTGTTAAAAACGGTGTTTCAATTTCATTAAAGTCATTCTCATACATAAAATTTCTGATAACATTATTCATCTTAGCTCTTGTTAAAAGCTTTTTTTGCATAGATGGCTTTCTTAAATCAAGAAATCTATATTTAAGTCTCATTTGCTCCTGAACATCGTCATTGTCTTTGATGTAAATCGGCGGAGTTTCCGCAGTATCAAGTATTCTTAACTCTTGAGCATAAACCTCTATATCTCCTGTTTCCATATCAGGATTTTTTGATTGTCTCTCTTTAACTTCTCCTCTGACAGCTATAACATACTCGCCTCTCAAAGATTCTGCCTTTTCAAAGGCTCCTTTGTTTACATCTGTATCAAAAACTATTTGAACTAATCCTGTTATATCTCTTAAATCAACAAAAATAAGTCCTCCTAAGTTCCTTCTCTTTTGCACCCATCCCATAAGTGTAACTTCTTTGCCTATATCATTCATGCGCAAATCATTACACATATTAGTTCTTCTTAAGTTGCCCATTGTTTCCATACTAATTTCCTCCATTTCTATTTTCCAAATAAAATTAAAAAAACCCGTCTCCTACATCACTGTAGGGACGAGTAAAACCCGCGTTGCCACCCTAATTGGATTATAATAATCCCTCTTAATTAGCTTGCATCTTATAAGAGGTGTCTTCATTGAAATACATAAACAGGCTTCCACCATCCCTGAATCGCTAAATAAGTATTCTTTCAACTACTCTTCCTCAAGCAATATTTATTTATCTTAAATTACCACATAATTTGATTGTTGTCAATGATTAAATTGTTTTGATTAAAAGCAAAAGCAGTAAGTAATATTTCGTGTTAAAGTTTATCAGGCATACTCATGCAAGTTTATTATTAGCTGCAGGATTTAAAAACATCTCATGTTAAAGTTTATCACAAGCATTAGAAAGAGATTATAAAGACAAAGAAAAATTTAAAAACATCTCATGTTAAAGTTTATCCCATACAGGACCATACGAATGCCCTGTGTGTGAAGCATTTAAAAACATCTCATGTTAAAGTTTATCGCGTTAAGGTCGGCGATAACATAAAAATCGGTGACGATTTAAAAACATCTCATGTTAAAGTTTATCGTCAGAGGAAGAATATCAGAAAATTTGTGATGTTTATTTAAAAACATCTCATGTTAAAGTTTATCTCAGCCATTTGCCTATAGTCTATTTTCTCTCTTCATTTAAAAACATCTCATGTTAAAGTTTATCTGCTATCCACGCTTGAAGAATGCGAACGGGGTCTTTAATTTAAAAACATCTCATGTTAAAGTTTATCCTTAGTAAAATCAACACTTATTAAAATTGCTATTAACTCTACATATTGATTTTACCTGATATCTTAATATTTTACCAAGTGAATTTAGTTTCTGTCAAGATGTAATATTTAATCATTTAATATATTGAAATTACTAACATATATTGTAATTATTAAAAATTTCACTTGGTAAATTAGATTATTAAGTCTTCGCCTGTGTTGCTTAACTGTGTACCAATTATTTCTTCTTCAAAGACTTTATCATTCATCAATTTTATTATACATATAAAATCTTCATTTTCATCAATTATATTTTTCAAATCTTTTCTTAAACTAATCAGCTTAGACGGAGTTATCTCTCCTCTAAACACTGATTTTTGATAATGAGATAGATATTTTTTACATAATTTGAATACTCTTTGAACTCTTTTTTCATTTACATCATAAAATAAAAACGCATAGTTATAGTTAAATTTTTTAGTCATACTACATACCCTCTTTTAAACTAAATGGAATAAATGCCTTACCTTCTAATATGAATTTAATCAATTTATAGCAATCCAGCTTAACTGCTGTTCGATATGTAATTTTCCTTTTTAATTTTGGATGTACAAGTATAGATTCCATTCGATTTTCAAAGGCAGATATAAAAATATTTCTTCCTTCTTCATTTAAAAGACAATAGTTTACTTTTTTATCAAAATGTTTGCTAACTTGCAATTTTTTATTATTTACCAAATCAAAAATAGTTTTATAGACAATAGCAGGTTTAAAAACTTCACTTAAATCTAAGCTTAATGAAAATCTTCCTTCTGAAGGTTCGTGTAAAAAACTGATTCGCTGATCTAAATGTGTATGATATATAATTGATATTGTTTTAGTGTAAAGTAATGTGTTTCCAAAAGATATTAGTGCATTTATAGGATTATCCGGAGGTCTCTTTACTCTTTTATTCATAATAAAATCTTCAGGCAATATATATTTAAAATCGTTGTAAAACCTTTGCCAAAGTTCACCCTCTGCAGCCATTAGTTGTTTTATATCCCCAGAAATATTTACTGCTTTAGCAAAATCATTTCTAATCCAATCAATAGTTTGTTTTACCTCTTTTTTGTCATGCTTGTAATAATGATAAAGTACTTCCAATATATTCTCTCCTATTCCTAAAACTATAGGCTTTGCAATCTCTAATCTTCTTTCAGTATAGGCTTGTACCTGTTTAACTAAAAGTTTGCCGCTGTTATATTGATTTCTGGGATAATAGCTTCCGCTATAACCTTCATAATAGTTGAAAAAATGTACTATTATATTGTTAGATGATAGAAAATCAAGTAATTTAGTGTTTATTCCGACTTCATTAAAGCAATATATTTCTTTAGTATTTTCAACAGGTATATAGACATTTTTGCCATCCTTTCTAAAGCAAAGAGAATTATCTTTTCTTGTCAGTTCTCCAATTGATGTAATGTATCTTGTGCTTCCCATAATATCTCCTCCTATATATAACAATACTCATAATAAGCACATTTTTTACATTTTGGCTTATTTATTACATCAGGTATAGTGTCGCTGCTTAACAAATCATTTATGTCGCTGATATAACCCTGTATTTGTTTTTCCAACTCTTCATCAAGCTCAACATATAAAATCTTATTTTTAGTCTTATTTTTTTCAATAAATTCAAGCTTGCCTTTTCTTTCAATACCCTTTTTCTTGAGTACCGTTAAATAATATATTAACTGCCATTTTGACGCCTCAACATCTGCGTCTGATTTTTTTATTTCTACCAAATATTCATCAGTCAACTTATCAATTTTAATATTGTCAATCGCTAACTCACTATTATCCTTTTTATCTGCTTTTTCTTCATGTATAGCTTTTCCTATTTTTACATCCTCGCTGTTATCTTCAAGATTTATCCTGTTGCCGTGAAGATAACACTGTCTTTTGCAATGAAAGTAGTAATTTATAATTGTTCCGTTTATATTCATTATATAAAATCCCCTATTCCGCTTTTAAATTTTTCTCTATTAAGCTTGCCATTTGTAAAATACTTATCTCCGTCTTCGATATAATATATATCACCTATTCTATCATTATAGATAAAGTCTGCTCTCCATTTAATTTCATAAATAAAATAATTCATCTTGCTTCTAATTTGAGAGAATTTAACTCTTTTTTTTGCATAATCCATATCCATATCTTCTAAAAGCCTTCTATAATCGTCCCAAATTACATTTCCATCTAAGCTCTCACTGTTTATCTCCAGCAAACTGCTTAAATATAAAGTAATTTTATTTTTATCATCATTTATAAGTTTCATATGAGTATCGATTTCTATAAATTCTAAGTTTTTAACTTCTGCATCAAAAAAATTCTCGATATTATTCTTATTTAACTTTCCGGTATGGGCTTTTAATCTATCCATCACAATTTTGTAATAATCATATGTATTTTTATCTTGAAGCATTTTTCTGATATTTTTATCTGCAAGTGTTATATCCTCATTTGTTCGTACATCTTCACGATATATAATATTAGCATTAATCAGGTTAAAGAAATATGCTTTCCCTTTATTTTTGCACGAACGGTTAATTCTTCCCAAAAACTGTTCCTCACTGTCAAAAAGTGAGATATCTTTATATCCCAAATCCATATCAATGTCTATTCCTGCTTCAATTACTTGGGTTGCAACCAGAATAATCCCATTCTCGTATTTATTCTCAGAAATTTTCCTCAATATGCGTTCTCTTTCAGCTATATTATCATCACCGGTCATGAGTTCTTTTTCAGATAATATTTCTTCGTCATTTTTCAATAATTCAAAAAATTCATATGCTGTATCTTTAGAGATAAATTCAATTAAAATTTTCTTCTTTTCCGAGCTTTTATTTTTTACGTGCGCATATAGTTCACGCTTTATATTGTCTGAATCCAGTAACTCATAGCTTAAGCTCACTCTATCTCTAAACTTAGGATTATTGAAATATTTATTTCTTTCTTTTACAAGCTTTACTGTATTACTATCTACCAAACTTAATAAGTTTAAATCCGGAAGCGTTGCAGACATAATAATTATTTTTATATTCAATATTTTTGCGTAAGAACTTAAAAAAGTTATAATTTCTCCCCAAATCTTATTTCTATAACTTTGTATTTCATCCAATACTATCACACTGTTAGCAAGCTGAAAAAAAGGAAATATATTTTCTTTTGAAATTCCGAATAAATAATTAAACAAAGTTACATGTGTTGTTAATACAACAGGATAATTTAAAAACTGTCTGTTTAATAATGCTTTTTTATAATACTCAAGACTTATATTTTCTTCATCCTCAAACATTTTCTCATCCAGCTTAACAGGTTTAATAGAATTTATGACAGCTATTTTATTAAATATTTCCTTATTGCTATCAAATATTTCTGACAGGCTTTTTATATTTTGTTCTATAAGATTGTTGAACGGATAAACATAAAATATTTTGTTTTTTGTTGAATCTCTTTCTAAAAGTTTAAAACTTAAATTAAATGCAACATTACTTTTTCCACTTCCCGTTGGTGCTTCAAGATAAAAAATATCTTTATCAATATTTTCTAAAAGAGATTTCTCTGCATCTAAAAAAAGTTCATTTCTTAATATATTTATATTATCAACCGTCAATAAATCTTTATCTTTCATATAATCGCTTTTTTCATACTGCCTTATAGATTTATATTTTTCAGTATCTTTATATAGGTCATAAAATTCATCTATTTCATTAATAATTCCAATATCTCTTATCTCAAATTTACTCATAAATTCGGAAGTTGCATAATAGTCGCTGGAATATAGCAAAGACAATATAAGCCTCTCATATATATAGCAACATATACTTAAGTCTTTATTCATACTATTTTTATAATCATCAATATAGTCAAAAATTTCATCTATACATTCACATGTAATTATAAGTTCTCTATCTAAGGTGTTTGAATATAGAATTTTATTGCTATTAAGAAGTTTATAGCCATTATTAGAGTTGCTATATAAATCAAACTGTTCTCTGAAATCATCTATAGTTTTCAAATTTCCGTGATGTCTTGATATAGCATAAGCGTTCAAAATCATAAAATTAAACAATTTCGCCTTTGAATCTTCGTCAAAATCAACAATTTTTCTATAGTATTCATCTATATAAATAATTGATGATAGTAAGGAATGATCTGTATATTTAGTTCTTTCGATTCCTTTAATATTCAAATTGTTATTAAGTCTGTCTTTCTGATAATATGCGTTAATTTTTCCGATATCATGAAAAGCTATTGTATTAATAATCATTTCTCTAAATAACTTCGCTTGATCCGGTGACATATTGTCACAAAGAATTTTTTCTATTTTTTCAAAAGCTTTATCTAGCCCCTTTTCGTTAATAATCTTTAAAAAATATTTCAGACATAGCTTAGTATGTTCTTGTAGATATTCATTTTCATCATCATTTATATGCGCATATATTTTATAAGCACTATTTATAATTTCATCGATATTAACAGTTTTAACCCCTTCGAAATACATACTTTCCTCCGTTTATCAGTAGAATAAAAGGGGGAGAATTTCCCCCTAAAAAAATACAATATTTTTATCTTCTACTTTATATACAATAGTATCGGCATTTATTTCTAATAAAGCATTGCTGTATATAAAGTTTTCAAATTCATATTTGTTTGTTGTAATTTCAAATGAATATGGCAAAAACTCTTCATGCTTATATACTTTTATATCCTTAGGAATTCGATTTGAAAATTCCGCACTGCTTTTTTTGAATAAGCTATCTATCTTTACTGCATCATCAAGTTTTTTTGCATCAGTTATCAGACGCACATTTATAATATTTGCTAAGTGATCATTTTTACCTAGGTAAGGTAAATATACATACTCATTTTTTTGCAATGCAGTACATATCTTTTCTGATTCTTCGCATTTTAAAGCAAGATAGATATCCCAGCAAGGATTTTCAAGCCATTGCTCTTTAATAATCAAATTTCCGCCCAATTCCTTTGAAGCGTATCCAACTGAATTATTAAATATCTGCACCTTTTTAGATATATTTATATTATGAGGAAGAACAGATAATTCCAAATGTTTTAATTTCTCATAAAATTCAGGAAAATCTTGTGTTTTACCGTTATATTTCCTATCAAAACTCATTTTATTATATCCGCTGTATCCAAGTATAGCTCCAAATATACCTAATAACGCTATTTTATGAATATTGCAGTATGTAAAATAATAATATGAGTTTACATCAGGTTTTTTAAAAAAAGCGAACTTCCCTCCTAATGTAAATTTTATAATATTCATAAGCTACACCTCTTGTTTAGTAAATATATTATACTTCTTTACTCCTCTTATATCTGTTTCTATTTTTGTTGTATGCGGGTTATAATATATTTGGATAGATATAATTTTATCACTAAATGAATTTAGTAATTCACCGCAATTTAATTCTATTATATTTTTGTCATCTCTTTTTTCAAATTTTATAAACTCTGTCAAAAGAGGCAAATATGTATTAACTTCTGTTTCAACAAACAGTGCAAATTCATTATCGCAACCGATTTTTGAATTTGTGGCAAAGCCCGTAGCAGAACTCAAAGCAGCTTCTTTAAATTCATTATAATCTTCATCCGTATATCCTTTAGTCACCCCCAATTCAACAAATTCCTTATATGCTAATGGATTAATTGTAAACGGATAGAAATAATGAGATTCATCACTGACTATTTTTGTTCCTAAGGTAGAACTTTTAGCCTCGTCTTGTTCATTTTTATTTGGCTTTTCAGTAGCATCTCTAAACGGAGACAATATTTGCTGTTCATCAGCAATAGAGTCCAAATATAAGTTAAAACCTTGTCCAATCTGAACAGCACCGGTTATAGATATATTATTGCCTTCTTCAGCAAATGTGGCACCAAAATTTTTAACATCAACTGCCGAAAATAAATTAGAAAGTATAACCTTACTATCTTTGCATGTTTTTAAGTCTTCAACACCAAATATATATTCATATCTCTCTTTTAAAGATCTCGGAATTATATTCACCTCTCCGTTTTTTCCAGGAGAAAATTTCATAGATTTAATATATAGAACTTTTTTACCTTGATTATCCCACATCTTTTTCATCGGGTATTTCAAAGCCTTATCACTTCCAAACACATCTCCCTTAGATGTTGTTTTTGGATATCCTGAAAAATCTGCATTCCAGTTTGACATAATTGAAGATATACCTAATATTCCATACACTCTTTTATTCATAATTAATTTTCCTCCTTATTTTCTTCATTTTCAATTAAGTTTTTCTCATATAATAAGTTATCACAAACAAAACCTGCAATTAACATATCTGAATTTATCTTTTCTTTTGCCTGATATGTCAAAACCATATAATACAAATTCTTAAATTTACTATAATTATTTTTTATGCTATAGTTGTATTTTTTAAATAAAATTTTTAATTTCATTTTTAAAACCTTATCATTCTGAATATTAATAAATGGATTTATTGCAGATAACGTTAAATTTTTACTTTTACTTTTTGTTAAATAAAACGCAACTAATTGCCCTATCGCAAATAAATATTCGCTATCATTATCAAAACTTCCTGATTCTTTGCAAGAAATTTTTTGCCTTAAAATTTCTTTAACATTATTAATTTTTTCTGACATATTTCCTCCTTCAAAATAATCTTTCAACGAAATTCTCAAATTAAATTGATCCTTAGACTTTGTAATAAAGCCTTTTTCTATAGAATTTATGACTATATTCTTTGAAACCTCATTTAATAAATCCCATATATTATTATCTGAGCCTTTATAAACCCAATCGAATATTGCATTTCTACTTAAAAGTAAATTATAAAATAAAACACTATTATTTATTCTTATATCCTTGGGGTCGGTAAAATAATTAGATTTTAAGAACTTATTAAACATCACTTCATTTAATATATCTTCCAATGCCTTTTTAGTATAATAAGTTTCATAAACGCCTTTTAATTTCTCATAATCAGCACCAATCACATTGTTATACTCAAATTCAGGTATTAAATCAGGAGTATAATTTGCTATAATATCGTGGTCATGGATTTCTACTTCCTTGCCTTTGGCAATGCGCATATATATACCGCTGAATTTTTTATTTGGAGAATCTCCATACTCGTAAGCTTCTATCTTATCTCCTAAGTAAATATTAACTTGTCCTAAAACAGCTTTATTCATAAGATAATCAAAGAATTTCTTTTGAATCAACACTTCCTCTTGGCTCAAGAGATAAGGAGCAGGTACTTTTCTTGATTTGTTTTCTAAATATGGTTTTTTTGCATTTAATCCCATATTATTGTTAGATAAACCATAGATTTCTTCATCGATTATCTCATTGCTGTCATTATTATTGTATATATTAGGAATTAGATATCTTTTTCCTTCTCTTATATAATCATCATCATCAAATCTGAAAAATATTTTTAAATAATCTTTTCCTCCGATTTCTTTAAAACATTCAAATATATTATTTTTAATCCAAACTGAAATTCTTTCTATTAGTTCTGAATTGACAACTCCTATTTCACTTTCAACTCTCTTATATATTTCCAGCGATTTACCCTTATACTTTTTAGATATATTCTTTAAAGTTTCGTAGTAATTATCAATTATCTCGAAAGTCAATTTGTCATTAGTTAAGCTTTCTTTTTTAATAAAAAATGATATATAGTTGTTGCTATGTATAATTTTTTTACTATCAATAGGCTTATTCATATCAATCAGCTTGCTGTTATAATCAGCAAAACATATGAAATCAAGGTCACTGGCACTTATACTAAATCTGTCTATGTCCTTAGATTTTTTATCATACTTTATATTTACAGTTTTAGATAGTTTGAAATCGTTGTCCTCAATATCAACAATAACATATGTTCCGTCAGCCGGAATATATGAATCCAGTATCATATTTTCGCCTTTTATTTCATATTCTCTTTTAAATATCTCAATTGCCTGCTTTAGCAAAATTTCACCTCCTTATACCCATCTATAGTTCACATATCCGGCACCTCTTGCATTCATCTCTCCTATTCCTGTGCCAAGAGCCATATATGCCAGTTCCTGCGCCTTTTCATTATCACTTACATATATTTTTATTTTATCGCCAAGTATTTTTTTGCTCTTGTAAGGAAATCCGATAGGTTTTTCATTAGTAAGTTCAAACGCAGTAAAAACTTCAAAATTCTCTTCAAGCTTTGTTTCCATAATATTGTTATATTTTTTTATAAGATTTTCTCTAATTCTTCTTTCGAAATCAATCAAAGATAAATTATCTTTCCAATATCCAAAGTCACTGTTTTTTAGTAAAACCGGAGTTAAGCTATAAATACAATTGATAGTTTTTCTCGGTATGAGCTTTATATCTACAGTCAGTACCTTTAAATCATCAGTAAAATGATTTTTTAAAACTGAACTAAAAAATTCAGCTAACCCTTTATCAACAGTTCTGATTTGGATAGCATAGATATTATTATTCTTATATAGTTGATTTTTTTCAATCGGGAAAAAAGTATTGAAAGTATAATTTTTATAGACATTTGCACTATGAAAATCTAATAATTCTGAATCCTTAGCCAATGCGCTGTCAAGAAAATGGGATATTTTCGTATAAACATCTTTATATTCAATATCCTTTAAAATATATAGTTTTAAATTAATCTCAAAGACCTGTAATTTCATGATATCACCCCCTTATACTTAAAATTTTGCCCCCCAGAATTAGCCTTTAGTGCTAATAATGACATAATATCACATAATATGTGTTAAAACAACATAAAAAGCAGTATTATAAGATTAAATAATATTAAGATAAAAATTTATTCATATATTTAAATACATCTCATGTTGCGGTTTACAAAATTATTAGTTTAATACTCTAATCTTATCTCGTAAGCAGTTAAAACAGATGTACTACCAAAATAGGTAGTACATCTATACTTAAATTAGATATACATTTGATCTATTGTTTAAATAGAAATATTTAAAATAAATATAAAAGTAAAACAAGATAAAAACCAATATAAAAATTAATATAATTTTTATCATAAATTATCACCCTCCTTTATTTTATAAGTTATATAATATATATTCATATTAATAATACATAATGACTTTTAAATAAGTTTAAATACATATAATTTTATTATTAATCAATACACCCTAAGCCCATACTAGCATTTAATTACCTAATACATCAAATGTTAATGTTAAATTATTTATATTAATAATGCATAAATTTAAATACACCATTCATGTGTTACAGTTAATAATTTCTAAAACATATATCTATATATCCTATGATGATAGGTAGAAAAAAATGACAATAAAAAAATCAACCTGTAAACTTAAAATTGGTTGATTTTTAAACTTAATTTATAAAATATTTATTTAGCTTACTTCACTTCTCACTCCATCAACCTACTCCTCATAGCCTCGACATCTGAAATTATGCCTACTATTTTAATCAGGTTGTTTTTCTTGTCGTAAACTCCTTTTGCGGAGATTATGCACCATATGTACTGGTTTTTGGAATTTCTTACTTGGTATTTAGCTGTTATTGATGATACTTTTTCGTACTTAATTTTTCTAAAGAGGCTGGAGAACTCCTCTATGTCTTTATCTTGTATTATTCCCGAATCTATAACTGATTGCATCCATGAAGCTCTTACAGGTATTTTACCGAATTTTTTCTTGAGGTTACTTGAACATATTATTTTCATAGTTATCATATCATATTCAAATATAATGTCTTCCGTTAGCTCCATTACATGCTCATATCTTTCATCATTACTCTTTAGCTTATTTTGAGCTATTTTTTGACTTGTAAAATTATCCACAGAACCTAAAAACAGAGTTCTTTCAGGATTATTTAATATAACTCTCATACGGAATAAAATATACATCAGCTCGTTAGTTTTAGGGTTGATAAGTCTGGTTTCTATTATAGTTTCACCCTTTTCACTTTTAGCTTGTTCAAGCTTTTTAAAAAATGAATACTTGTCTGCTTTTACTATGTATTCTTTTAATCTCGGGGATATATTGTATATAGTATCTCTATCTAAATTCATAATTTCATAAAATCTATCATTAACTCTTAATATGTCAAAACTTCTTCCTTTTAATTCAAATACTCCTAATCCTCCTACAAAACTGTTGAATAAAACGTTTACTTGCGAATTAGGATTCCAAAACTCTTCTATATCTACAAATGATTCTGATAAATCATTATCTGCAAAACTATCAGATTTATCCGAATTATACAGTAATTCTTCAAACTCCCCGTAAGGCATAGGCTTAGCAAAATAAAAACCTTGACCCTTGTTGCAGCCTATACTTTTTAAAAATGCTACCTGTTCTTTGGTTTCTATTCCCTCTGCTACTACGGGAAGGTTAAGCCATTTAGCCATACTCACTACAGAATTTAGAATATTGGCACTTCTGCCATAAAATTTTGTTGATTTTAAAAATCTTAAATCAAGCTTTAAAACGTCTACCGGAACTTGATTTAACATATTAAGAGAAGAATATCCCGTACCGAAATCATCCATTTCAACTGTAAAACCAAGCTTTTTTAACTTGCTTACAGCTTCTATAAGCTGCGCCGGATTTTCTGTATAGGCTGTTTCGGTAATTTCAAGCTCTAATAAATTTATCGGTATATTGTATTTGTCTAATAAGCCTTTCAAGTTCTCACAAAGCTTTGGATTGTAAATATCAACACGAGACACATTTACCGATATCGGAACTACAGATAGTCCTAAATCAAGCCATTCTCTTATTTTTTTGCATGTGAATTCCCAAACATATTCATCCATAGTAATAATGAATCCGCTTTTCTCGAATACAGGAATAAATTTGGTTGGTGAAATCATTCCTTTTTTAGGATGTCTCCAACGAACTAAGGCCTCTGCTCCTGTCAATTTAATATTTGACAGCACATATTTGGGTTGAAAGTAAACTTCAAATTCTTCATTTTTTAATGCATTATTCATGTCATTAATTATTTCTTGCTCTTCCAGCAGGGCATTACGATGAGTTTCTTCATAGTAGGCATATATTTTTTTGTAGCTGCCCTTTATATTTTTCAGTGCCATATTAGCTCTGTCGCACATACTTACAACCGAGATATCTCTGCTGTCAACCTTATAAATACCAAAACACATAGATATATTTAAATCCAGAGGATATAGAGACAGATATTTTTTTAAAGACTCTACAAGTTTTTCCTCATATCCATCTTCCCTTAATTTGCAAATAGCAAAATTATCAGCATATAATCTTCCGCAGGTTTCATAAGCAAAATCAACCTCTTTTTTTAACATATCACCAATATACTTAAGAAGCTTATCTCCCTCTTCCATTCCGAATAAATCATTTATAAGTTTAAATCTGTCAATATTTAAGCTTATGATATCGTATTCTTTATCTGTATTATTTAACAGCATATCCTGTGTTTTTTTATAGAATTCATCTTTATTGTACATATCAGTTAAGCTGTCGTAATTTATTCTGTATTTTAAATCATTTTCAATATTTATTTCCTTTGTTATATCTACTATAATCGATATAACTACAGGATTTCCGTTTTTATTGCCAATTTTAGATCCTTTAACAAGCATATAGGATAAAGAATCATCTTCATTTTTTATTCGAAGAATTGACTCAATAGAATTATTTTTAATTAATGCATCATTTATATCTTTTATTAATCTTTTTAAATCATCTTCTAATGCGCTGATACTTTTAAGCTGTTTACTTTTCCCATTTTCAAACTTAGAGTATCCAAACATATGCAGTACTGATTCGTTAACATATAAGGGATTAATCTCATTATCAATCTCGCATATTGCGATTCCCCCCGGAACATTATCTAAAATTTCTTTAATAAATGGATTAGAAGCATTAAAAACTAATTCATCGTTATTTCTACTAATAATTCCTTTTAAACCCAGCTCAACTAATGCTTTATTGAGCTCTTTGCTATCTGTTTCAATATTATTAAAAATTTTATCTGCTTTTTTTGCTTTTTTATCCATATTATTACCTCTTTCACAAACATGTAGTATACTAATTTTAGAACTAAAGACGATAATCTAATTATATTGTAACGTTGAGCATAGTTTAAGATAACTGTAATTCTCAATCATTTTAATAATAAAAATTTCCATATGTATAAAATATTATGCTTATCTAATTATATCAAATTTTGTTTTATAATGTAAACATAAAGTTATGAAAAGTATATCACATTTTAATTAAATAGTATAATAAAATATAAAAAATTATTTAATAAATATTTTTTGCACATTTATGTTATATAATATATAATTAATATAAAGGCGGGTACTTTTATGAAAAATAAAACAATTCACTCTTTACGAATATTATTGATTATAATCTGTGTGTTATTGGCAATATTTTTTGCTATTGATTTTAAAATAAAATTAACTAAGCCCTTTGCTCATGTCAAACCAAGCTATGATAAAATATCTATAACAGAACTTTTAAATAAAAAAAATCTTTCAGATGATGATTATAAAATACTTTTTTATCAAACAGGATTGGGATCAAGTGCTATAGATAGTTTATTATCCGACAAACTAAATGGTAAAAGTAAAATACTAAAATTTCAGGAAAATCTATTTAAAGATGTCGGGGTTTTTTATGAAAAAATTACACCAATCACCTATCAGGAAAGCATAATAGATGATGAAGGAAATTTTGCTTTCGGAACTGATCTTGCTCCTTATGAAAGCGGATATATTTTAGTAACCAGAGCAACTTATTCATTTGGATGGAGACATGGTCACGCTGCCATAATAACTAACGCAGATAACGGAAATATTTTAGAAGCTGCAGTTTTAGGTGAAGACTCTCAAATTTCTAACATTAGCAAATGGAGATTCTATCCTAATTTTATGATTTTAAAATTAAAAAATACAGAACAGCCTGAACTTAATGAAATAGCCGAATATGCAGTTAAAACTCTTTATAAAATACCATATAGACTGACATCCGGAATTTTCAATGCTAAATACAAGGAAGGAATTGATCCTCCCGGAACTCACTGCTCTCATTTGGTATGGTATCCATTTATGAAATTCGGATATGATTTAGATTATGACGGCGGAATGATTGTGACACCTATGGATATAGCAAACAGTCCTTTGCTTGAAATAGTTCAGGTTTACGGATTTGACCCAAAAGAATTATGGAAATAAAAAAAATGAACTAGGTTCACTCTATGGAAGAATCGTTCCGATTCTTCATTTATCTGATAGGAAAAAAACTTTCCTATCAAATAAAAAGAGCGAAACGAGTTTCGCCCTATAAAAGCAGGATTAAACTCCTGCTTTTTTATAATTCTTATTTTTCGTCGTTATTTGTATCTTCCGGAGCATTTTCTTCAATAGCTTCGGTTTCAATAGCAGCATTCTTTGTTTCCTTAGATTTTCTATCTACGCTGCCTATAGCCCATTTAGACAAAGTAATCCTTTGTTTTCCATGGTTCAATTCTAAAACTACAGTATCTTCACCGATCTTAGCGACCTTGCCGTGAATTCCTCCTATAGTAATAATTTCGTCACCGATTGAAAGACTGTCTCTCATTTGCTTAACTTCTTTGTCCTTTTTCTTTTGAGGTCTGATAAGCACAAAGTAAAAGATTGCAAACATAGCAACAATCATTATAATACTTGAGTATGCTGATGCTCCTCCTGCCGGTGCTGATGCTAAGCTAAATACATTAAGATTGTTCATGATAATTTCCTCCTTCTATTTTTCATAACCATATTTAGAATAAAATTCTTTTTTATATTCCAAGAAATAATCACCTTTAATACTCATTCTAATATTTTTCATAAGATTAATCAAGAAAAATAAATTATGAATTGTTGCAAGCCTTGCACCCAATATTTCATTTTCCTTAAACAGATGTCTTATATATGCCCTAGAATAGTTTTTACATGTATAACAACTACATTCTTTATCAATAGGTGAAAAATCGTGTATATACTTTGCATTTTTTATTGTAAGCTGTCCTGTACTTGTCATGAATGCACCATTTCTCGCCATTCTGGTAGGCATTACGCAGTCAGCCATGTCTATGCCGCTTTCTACTGCTTCAAACAAATAATCCGGACTTCCTACTCCCATAAGATATCTTGGCTTATTTTTAGGAAGCTGTTCTACAGTATGGTCTAAAAGCTCAATCATCATATCCTTAGGCTCTCCGACACTCAATCCTCCTACTGCATATCCCGGAAAGTCAAGCTCGACTAATTGATTCACACTGTCGGTTCTTAAATCCTTGTACATTCCTCCTTGAACAATACCGAAAAGTGCTTGGTTCTCAGTATTTTTATGATATTCCTTGCATCTTTTTGCCCATCTTGTTGTTCTCTCCATAGAAGCTTTAGTATACTCATAGCTTGCAGGATAAGAAACACATTCATCAAACGCCATAATTATATCAGATCCGAGATAATTTTGTATCTCCATTGACTTTTCAGGGCTTATAAAGTGCTTAGAGCCGTCAACATGAGATCTGAACTCTACGCCTTCTTCATTTATTTTTCTGAGATTTCCTAAGCTAAACACCTGAAATCCGCCGCTGTCTGTTAATATTGGCTTATCCCAGTTCATAAACTTATGAAGCCCGCCGGCCTCTTTTACAAGCTCATGACCGGGTCTTAGATATAAATGATATGTATTGCTCAAAATAATTTGTGCTTCGATATCCTTTAGTTCATCAGGAGTCATAGCTTTTACTGTCGCCTTTGTACCTACAGGCATAAATATCGGCGTTTCAATATCTCCATGATTTGTATGAATCTTCCCAAGTCTTGCCTTACATTTATCAGATTCTTTTAATAGTTCAAATTTAAACATTCTTTATCTCCATACATACATTGCCATGAAATATTGTCTCATGGACTTAGTACTTATTCTTTTATTATTTACAATTAATTTAATTTTACTACTTAATAAGCATTGCATCTCCAAAGCTAAAAAATCTATATTCTTGATTTACAGCTTCTTGGTATGCTTTCATCGTATTTTCTTTACCTGCTAAAGCACTGACTAACATAATCAATGTCGATTCAGGCAAATGGAAATTTGTTATAAGTCCGTCAATCAGCTTAAATTTATATCCCGGATATATAAAAATATCTGTCCAGCCGCTCGAAGCCTTCACACGTCCGCTCTCGTCGCTGATTGTTTCAAGAGTTCTGGTTGATGTAGTCCCTACCGATATAATTCTTTTTCCGTTGTCCTTAGCATAATTTATCTTATTTGCTTCTTCCTCGCTTAACTCATAATATTCGGAATGCATCTTATGCTCTGTTATGTATTCTGCTTTAACCGGTCTGAATGTGCCCAGTCCTACATGCAGGGTCAGCTTGGCTATGCTTATACCCTTATCTGTCATATCCTTAATTATTTCATCATTAAAGTGAAGTCCTGCCGTTGGTGCGGCCGAGGAACCCGGATGCTTTGCATATACTGTTTGATATCTGTTTTTGTCCTCTAATTTTTCATGTATATACGGAGGTAAAGGCATCTCTCCAAGCTCATCTAAAATTTCCTCAAATATTCCTTCATATTTAAACTCTATAATTCTGTTTCCCGTTTCAAGTACATCTGTAATTCTCCCTTCAAGAAGTCCTTCCTTAAATACAATTTCAGTATTTAGTTTTGCTTTCTTGCCGGGCTTCACAAGAGTTTCCCATTTTTTATCATCAATTCTTTTCAATAATAAAAGCTCAATAGATGCCTCTGTATCCTTTTTTGTTCCGAACAGCCTCGCAGGCAAAACCTTTGTATCGTTTATGACTATACAGTCTCCGGGATTTAAGTAATCTGCTATATCATAAAAGTGCTTATGTTCAATACTTCCGCTTTCTTTATCCAATGCCATAAGCCTCGAATATGTTCTGTTTTCAAGCGGAGATTGAGCAATTAATTCTTCGGGTAAATTATAATAAAAGTCACTTGTTTTTAACTCTATATTTATCATCTGATCTCTACTCCAGTATAATAATGCTTTAAAATTTGGTCATATGTAAATCCTTCTTCAGCCATTTTCTTAGCTCCGTATTGGCTCATTCCTATTCCATGTCCCCAGCCTCTGCCATCAAAATAGTAAATCGTCGGAACAGTTGACAGCTTGGATGTACCGGATGAAGAAATAATGCTTAATGCATTGCTGTTAATCTTTGATGTACCGGATGAAGAAATAAAATATTTATCACTCAAAGAAACTCTTTTATCATCAGGGTTTTGCTTGTTTGAAACGATATCGTCTCCAATATTTTCCTGATTTTGTGGTGTCTCATCATCACCTAGCAAGTTGTCACTCAGCAGATTATCATCTGTAACAGTTGATGAATCATTGCCTGAGCCTAATAAATTATCTTTACCCAATATATTGTCATCCTGTGTTTTTCCTGGTTGTGCCATGAAACTATTTTCACTTATTAAAAAAACATCGCAATCAGTTGTTATGGTAAACCACGAACTAAGCAGAACATCATAACCTATAGTTGCTCTTACATTTTCCTTTTTTAAGCTAATATCTCCTGTATTTGTCGATATTATACATTGTAAAACCCTTTCATTCTCCGAAACATCTGTTACTACTACGTTATATACTTCTGTCACATTAGGATTAATTTCTCTGGCTATATTTAAGAGGTTTTCTTTGGTAAGTGATTTTTGCCACGTTGTATAAGGAGAAATATTAGAATACGGATCATCTACGGCTTTTAAATAAGGAAGCGGAGTCATCCATATATTTTCGCTGTTCTCTGTTCTTCCACCGCTCGTTGAATGAAAAAAAGCAGTTATCAGCTTGCCATCGTGATATATCATTTTTCCGTCTGTATCATCAACACAAGTATTTGTTATTGATTTCTCGCTGCCATAGCCGCCATATACCTGATCGTTCTGATTATCCTGCATATCATATCCAAGACTTGAATTAGGATTAATATTTGCTACCGCATATGTTCTTGCGGCAAGCACCTGTGCTTTTATGGCTTCTATATGCCATACCGCGCTTATTTCATTAGCTATTACTCCATATAAATAATAATTCAGAGAAACTCTGTTTATGGAAACAAGTCTGTTTTCTTCTGTTGAAAAAGACATCATCCCTCTGTATGTATTTTTATCTATTATAATGGAGTTACACATCAGATCATTGTTGTATGAACTAAAATATATGTTATAGTTACTCGCATACATTAAAACCACATTATTGTTTGTATTGTATACAGATATGTATTTATTAAGTCCATTGACTATCTCGCAGTTAACTCCGTATTGAAGAAGTGTATTTCTCTTTCCTGAAGCTGATTCATTACTGACAAAATTTCCTGCGTATATATTGAATGTACTGCCGTTATAAAACGGATAAAAATTAAAGCCGTAGTTAGCAGTTAAGCTATCTGCGTTTGATTTTGCAGTATTATAATCAGCATATTCATAATCTGTTAATTTTAAATGATAAGGTCCGATTATACAATCTGAATTATATCCTTCCTGTATCAAATATTTGTTATTATAGTATGCATCTAACAATACATCTACGTTTTCTCCCAAAATTGCAATAGGTATGTCTTTGCTCTGAAGAATATTGTAAACATTTATGCTGCCGTATCCTTTCAAATCCACTTGTTCATTAAATTTTCTGGGTCTTCTGACTCTGATTCTGACTTCGGTATCAGAATCCGAAGCATAGCAAGCAACATTAAACATTGTTATAAAAACAATAAGAAGCATTAATATTTTTAATATTTTTTTTGACATCCTTACCTCCATAGTCTCAAGCAATATTTCAAAGCTTGCAATTTATTCGATATCAAGTTCAATCTGATCTTTCTTGGTTATTTTCTTATTAACATGCTTAAAGCCATTTTCAGTAACTATACGACCTCTTGGAGTTCTGCTTAAAAAACCTATTTGCATTAAATAAGGCTCATAAACATCCTCTATAGTGCTTCTTTCCTCACCTATAGAAGCGGCTAAGGTATCAACTCCTACAGGACCGCCTTTATAGAAATCGATAATTGTATTTAATATTTTCCTATCTAATCTGTCTAAACCTATCGAATCTATCTCAAGCATTAACAAAGCCTTATCGGCAGTTTCGAAATCAATTACACCCTTACCTTTAACTATGGCAAAATCCCTGACCCTCTTTAACAATCTGTTTGCAATTCTCGGAGTACCTCTTGAGCGTCTCGCAATTTCTTCAGCACCGGCATTGTCTATCTCAATTCCTATAATCCCTGCCGATCTTAGGATAATTTGCTTTAAATCCTCTGTCTTATAATAATCAAGACTGCACATAACTCCAAATCTGTCTCTTAGAGGGGATGTCAAAAGTCCTGCTCTTGTTGTTGCTCCAATCAGTGTAAATTTAGATAAATCAAGTCTTATGGAACGCGCAGAAGGTCCTTTGCCTATGATTATATCAAGTGCGTAGTCCTCCATAGCAGGATACATAACTTCTTCAACGCTTTTATTCAATCTATGAATCTCATCTATAAACAAAACATCATTTTCATTGAGGTTAGTCAATATAGCAGCCAAATCACCCGGTCTTTCAATAGCCGGACCGGAGGTTATTCTGATATTAACTCCCATCTCATTTGATATAATATTTGCCATAGTTGTTTTTCCAAGTCCCGGTGGTCCTGACAAAAGCACATGATCTAAAGGCTCGTTTCTCATCTTAGCAGCCTCTATAAAAATACTCATCTTTTCTTTAACCTTATGCTGACCTATATACTGTACAAGTTTTTGCGGTCTTAAGCTAAGTTCAAGCTCTTCCTCACCGGAATTTATAGTAGAAACTATAATATCATTTTCTCTGTTAAGCTTTTCCATTATCGCATCCTACCTGTTCAATTTTTTTAAAGCCTCTTTGATGATTTGATTCTCTGTCTTTCCTGACATATCAATATCTTCAATAGCTTTTTTAGCTTCTGACTGACTAAAGCCTAAACTCATCAAAACCATGGATATATCATCAATATCATTGCCTAAATCAGTATCTGCATATCCTATATCGCTTATATCAATATTATCCAGTTCTTCAATGCTGCCAATTTTATCTTTCAGGTCCAAAATTATTTTGCTTGCTGTTTTTTTGCCTATCCCCGGAACTTTTGATATAGCATTAACATCGTCTTTTAATATAGCAAGCTTTACACTGTTTATCTCATATGTAGATAATACAGCCAGTCCGGCTTTCGGGCCCACGCCGTTTACAGATATCAGCTTTTTAAACATATCAAGCTCATCCTTTGTTGAAAAACCATATAAGGCAAGTATATCTTCTCTTATATGCATATAGGTAAATACAGAAGAGTTATCTCCCTCCGATAAATTCTTCAAGGTATTAAAAGATGTGTTAATATAATATCCTATACCGTTGTTTTCAATTATTAAATAATCAATACCTTTTTTTGTAAGCGCACCTTTAATATAACTTATCATATTTACCTCCGCAGTCTCAATACAGCTTAAGACTTTGCAACTATTTATTTACGCAAGAATGTCAAACCATTTTTTAATATCCGATAATCCTAAAATCTTCACAAAATTTTAAGGAATGAGCATGACAAATAGCTACGGCCAATCCGTCAGCAGCATCATCAGGCTTGGGTATTTTTTCTAAGCCTAAAATAAGCTTGACCATTTCTTGAACTTGTTTTTTTTCAGCTCTGCCGTAGCCTACAATACCTTGCTTTATCTGCAAGGGAGTATATTCATATAAAGGTATGTCCTTCATTTGACCTGCCAGCAAATGAACTCCTCTTGCTTCTCCTATAGCTATTGCCGTTTTAACATTTTTATTATAAAACAATTCTTCCACAGCGATAGCATCCGGCTTATATTTATCAATCATTTCTATGTATGATTCATAAATATGTCTGAGCCTTAAAGGAAACGGCATCGAAGGTTCGCTTGTAACAGCCCCGTATTCCAGCATTTTAAACTTATTGCCTACATACTCCAAAATACCGTATCCGGATATTGCAAGACCCGGATCTATTCCCATAATAACCATTATTCTTCGTCTTCTTCCTCAGGCATATCCCAATTGTGATAAACTTCCTGAACGTCATCATTATCATCAAGTGCATCAATCAGCTTATCAAGATTTTTAAGATTCTCTTCACCGTCTACCTTTACATAATTTTGCGGCAAATATGCTACCTCACCTTTTGCATCGGAATATCCCGCATTCTTTAAAGCATTCAATACAGACATAAAGTTTTCGGGTGATGTTGTTATTTCATACAATTCGTCCGCTTCAAAATCATCAGCTCCCGCCTCAAGAGCAGCCATCATGAGTTCATCTTCATTTATTCCGTTACCCGGCGCTATAGTTATAATGCCTTTTCTGTCAAACAGATATCCTACACAGCCTGTAGAGCCTAAATTCCCTCCGAATTTAGAAAAATAATGCCTGATATCTGCAGCAGTTCTGTTTTTATTATTTGTCAAGCATTGTACCATAAATGCAGTTCCGCACGGACCGTATGCTTCATATGTTATATGATCAAATATTTCGCCGTTTAATCCTCCCAGCCCTGTTTTTATAGCTCTATCTATGTTATCATTAGGCATATTTTCTGCTTTAGCCTTTTCAATAGCAGTCGCTAAAGAAGCGTTGTAATCCGGATCCGCTCCGCCTTCTCTTGTAGCTACAGTTATTGCTCTTGCTAATTTGGTAAATATTTTTGCTCTTTTAATATCTTGTTTTCCTTTTCTATGCTTTGTATTCGCCCACTTTGAGTGTCCTGACATAATATTCCTCCTAAAACTTAACGGTTTATAAAATTGTAATTCTACTAAAATCGCATAGATATTGTATCATAAACTCAATAAACTTTTCAATATTTTTTGAAACTAACAGACTAATTAATTTACTAATCTATTAATTTATTTATCAATTTATTATCCTTTACTGAGTAATAAGAAGAACTGCCCGTACTTATTATGCATTTTGCATTGGTAGCATTTAAAATTAAAGACCTTAGCTTTTCTACATCTTCTTCAATACACAAAATATCAAGCAAGACCTTTTCGCCGAATATTTTATCCTTTACTATATAGCTGTTCTTGGAAAGTTCATTTTCTACCTTTCCGAGCAATGTGTAATCTATTTCTATACGAATATCATAAAACAGGGTTTTATCTACTATTATTGCACTGTCAAGCCCTATCTTAGCTCCCTTTGTATATGCTCTTACAAGTCCTCCGGCACCAAGCTTTACTCCTCCGAAGTATCTTGTTACAACGACAACTACATTTTTTAAATCCTCAAGCTTTATAACATTTAACACCGGCATACCGGCTGTGCCGGATGGTTCGCCATCGTCGCTGAATCTCTGAATGCTGTTATTGTCTCCATATACATAAGCATATACATTATGAGTAGCGTCACTGTGCTTTTTCTTAATTTGATTAATAAATCCGATAGCTTCATCTTCGCTGTTTATAGGGCTTGCATACCCGATAAACTTTGATTTATTAATTATAATTTCATCACAGCCGAAGTCATGAACTGTTCTAAAGCTAGCCATAAGTCCGTTTCTCCTTGTTAGTAATATTGAAAATATTGTTAAATAATATTGAAAATATTGTTTATATATAAGCTTCGTACTTGTATCTTTCGTCTTCGTATATTATTGCCTCGAGTTTTACTCCGTCAGCCTCATATTCTACATTATCGGTAAATCTGTTTTCATAAAGATAATAAAACAATTTAAGGTCGCTATTAGGTATTTTCAGCGAGTATTTATTTTTTTCACCATTAATTTTATTATCTATGTATTCCAACAAGCTATTTACATTATTCTTTTGCGTGGCAGAAATGTATAAAGTATTCTCATTAGGCATAAAACTCACATTTGAATTGTCTATTTTATCAATCTTATTATAGACGGTAACAACAGGTATTTCATTATCGGTTATCTGACTTATAAGATCAAGAGTTGTCTGCTTATGAAGCTCTAAATTTTCATCATTGATATCTATAAGATGTAAAATTAAATTAGCATATTTTAATTCCTCAAGAGTACCCTTAAAAGCTTTAACTATCTGTGTAGGAAGTTTTTTGATAAATCCGACTGTATCAGAAAAAATCACATATCTTCCTCCCGGAAGCCTTACTCTTCTATGCTCGGTATCAAGAGTTGCAAAAAGCATATCTCTTACAAAAACTTTTTTATTTTCAAGCTCTTCATCAGTGTAGCAGGTCTCAATCAGGGCGTTTAAAAGCGTAGATTTACCTGCATTGGTATATCCTACTATTGAAACAACAGGTATTTCATCCTTCATTCTTTTCTTTCTTTTTGTATCTCTGACCTGCTCGATTTTTTCGATTTGAGCTTCTATATCCTGTATTCTGGATACTATGTGTCTTCTGTCTGTTTCTATTTTCTTTTCACCGGGACCTTTTGTTCCTATTCCGCCTCCCTGTCTTGATAAATCCTTTCTCATTCCGCTAAGTCTAGGCAGCTTATATTTAAGCTGTGCAAGCTCAACCTGAAGCTTTCCTTCATTAGTCAACGCACGCCTTGCGAAGATATCAAGTATTAATGTAGTTCGGTCAATTACTCTTGCATCTATAATGTCTTCAATATTTTTAAGCTGAGACCCTGATAATTCATCGTTAAATATGACTGTTTCAGCATCCAGCTCTTTTGCATAATTAGATATTTCTTCAAGTTTTCCCTGTCCTAAATAAAATCTGTTATCAATACTGTGTCTGTTTTGAATGACACACCCAAGAACTTCACCCTCGGCTGCTTCTACAAGCTGAGTCAGCTCCTCCATATCATTTTCTTCATCACTTCCGCTTAGCTGTATCCCAACAATTAAACATTTTTCTCTTTCTTTTTCCATAATAAATCCTAAGTACACTGTTAAATATACTGATACTATCGTACAGCTTATAAAACAATCTACAGCCTTTTCTATATATTTCTAGTATATTATCTATTTTAATAATAACATATTTTTATGAGTTTTACAGATAATAAATATATTATACATAATTTCAAAGCAAAACTTTTGCCGTACACAAAGCTTGAGCCCACGCATATTATGCCATAGTCTCAACTACGTTGAGACATTTAAAATATCCTGCGGATATTATACATAGTCTCACAATGTTCCGTACAACGGAACTATGTTGAGACATTTAAAATATCCAAGCTCGATAAAATATTTGAGGACATTATAGCATAGTCTTAACCTTAATTTAAGTTTTTTATAATATACTGTACATATTATACCACAAAACAAGCAAATATAAAGCAAAGATTATCTAAATTGCTTCTTTAATTTGAAGTTTAGAACTTTATTGCTAATTGCATTAATCAAATACATATGATATAATGTCCGAGGAAACTATTGATATAATATCCAAAAGACATAATGCTTTAAGTGAAGCTTAAAGCTACGGTATGATAACAAAGTAGTTTTTAACTGGAGGCTTATTATGACTAATGAAAATAATCAAACAAATTTAAATAATGCTCAAAATGGCACTACTAAAAAGAAAAAGAAAAGAAAGAAAAGAAAAATCAGATATTTCAGAATACTATTTCTTATTTTATTGGTTGCCGGTATAATCGCAGCTTTAGTAGTCGGAAAAATGGTATTGGATGTCATTAAAGACGCACCTAAGATTGATCCGACAAATGTACTTGATACATTATCAGAAAGCTCGTCTATATTAGACCAGGACGGAAACCTTATAGAGCAGATTCATGATGCAAATGAAAATCGTGAAATAGTGGAATTAAGCAGAATGCCTAAATACTTAAGAGATGCATTTATAGCTATTGAAGACAAAAGATTTATAAAGCATTTCGGTGTTGATATTCAAGGTCTTATGGGTGCTGTTATGAGTAACCTTAAATCCGGAGATTTAGCCGGCAGAGGTGCCAGCACCATAACTCAACAGTTAGTTAAAAACCTTTATTTGACCAGTGAAAAAAAGCTTGAAAGAAAAATAAAGGAAGCATATCTTGCTATACAAATGGAGCGAGTATTAACAAAGGATCAAATATTAGAAAACTACTTAAACACTATACCTCTTGGTCCAAGTACATACGGAGTTCAGGCTGCTTCATATGCATATTTTTCAAAAGATGTAAGTGAGCTGACTTTAGCTGAAGCTGCACTTCTTGCAGGTACTACCAAAAGCACCAAATGGTATACACCGTACAGAAGAATCGGAATATCGGATTTAGAGGGCATAGCTGATGAAGATATTGTAGGATACATTTACATTGGGTCAATAAAATACGCATGTGTATACAACGAATTATCAGTTGAAAGACAAAAGATTGTTCTGTCTGAGATGCTTTCACAAGGTAAAATAAATCAGGAAGAATATGACAGTGCAATTAAGGAAGACATGCGAAAAGCACTAAAACCCGGCGAGAGTAAAATTGAGGGTATAACTTCAAATAACTTCACTGATTATGTCAGAGAGCAGGTTATACAGGATTTAATGACAGAAAATGATATAAGCTATGAAGAAGCTGAAAATTATCTGTTCAAAGGCGGTCTGAGCATATATACAACAATGGATGTAAACATTCAAAAAACTATCGAACAACAGTATGAAAGCTTTGGAGAGACATTTTTGGGGAAAGAACCACCTGCAAATAAGCCTCTGGCTCAAGACTGGACTAATTTTAGGTGGTCAGACGGAAAATCTTTGGGTACGCTTGATAAGTACAAAAATATACTCAATGATTCAGGTCATGTATTATACTTTGAACACGATAATATATTAAATGCTGAAAATACTCTATATTTCTATCCAAGCGAATATTCGATTGATGAAAATGGTGATCTCATCATAAAATCTGACAAACTAAATATAAGCTCAACTGTTATAGATATAGTGGACTGTTATACCGTAGATGAAAAAAATCAACTGGTAACCCACAATATCGGCGGATTGAATATAGGAAATGTGTATGATGTCGTAGAGCAAAAAGGTACTAAAGGTACTATAAAGATTTTCAAGGAATTTTTAGATAAAAATCCCGATTTTTACAAAATTGTTGCCGATGATGTCATGACAATAAGTGATAATTATTATAAATACGAGGAAATAGGTATTGTTCAGCCTCAATCGGCTGCAGTAATACTTGATTATAAAACAGGACATATTAAAGCTATTGTCGGAGGAAGAGATATAGTTGGAAGCAAAACTTTCAACAGAGCTGTTGATTCGGCAAGACAGCCGGGCTCAACGATAAAGCCTTTAGGTGTATATATTGCGGCACTTGATCACGGATATTCTGCGGCTTCAGTTTTTGATGATATACCTTTGTATAACGATGATGGCCAGCGTTGGCCTAAGAACTGGTATGAGCCGTATACAAATCATGCTTTTAAATATAAAGGTTTGGTAAGTTTAAGATATGCAATACAACAATCATTAAATACCGTACCTGTTACACTTTTAGGACAGCTTGGAACCAACACAGTTGTTGAATACTTTGCTAAACTTGGTATGGTAGATTTAGAAAATCCTTCAAATGATACATTTGTTACTCCTGAAGAAAATTATGCAATAAACGATATGAACGCTTCATCACTTGCATTGGGAGGATTCTCAAAGGGTTTTTCTCCGCTTGTTATGACAGCAGCTTACGGAACTATAGCTAATGACGGAGTATATGTTGAGCCGATATGCTATACTAAGGTTGTAAACAGCAGCGGTAAGGTTATATTAGAAAAAGTACCGAAAACACATGTTGCAGTTGCTCCTGAGGTTGCATTTATATTAAAGGATATATTAAGAAGCGGCGTGACTGATGCTACAGGACTTGCAGGCTCTGCATCTATTAAAGGTTTAGATATTGATATGGCAGCTAAAACCGGAACAACACAAGATAACGGAGATTTCTGGTGTTTAGGATTTTCTCCATATTATGTAGGAGGAGTTTGGGTAGGCAACGATAATCCGACGATTAAGCTTTCAGAAACCAGTACGGCTACAGCAAGGCTTTTAGGCGCATTTATGACAGCAGTACATCAAGGTCTTGAACCGGCTAAATTTTCAGTTTCCGATAGTGTCACAAAAGTTCAGATATGCAAGCAATCAGGCAAGTTAGCGACTGAGCTTTGCAGCTTAGATCCAAGAGGAAGCCAAGTAGTAACCGAATACTTCTTAAAAGGAACCGAGCCTAAAGATTACTGTGAAACTCATGTTAAAATAAGTGTGTGTACGGATTCTAATCACCTCAGATCTCAATACTGCCCTGAAAGCTCTATAGTAGAAAAGGTATTTATAACAAGAGAAACACTTTTTGACCCCGATTTATATCCTGATGTTAAAGATGCAAGTTACCAAGCTATACTTCAGGCTATCAAGCTTTATAAGCAAATAAAGACGGATATAGCGAATGGTGCCACTGCCGAAGAAATTCAGACAATGTATGCCGGACTTGTAACTCTTAAAGTCACGGAATCAAATAATAACAGCGTTATAACAGATATAGAAGGCGGAAAACCTAAAAAACAAATTATAGAAATTGTGTCAGTTCACGGCTATACTATAGATCAACTGGATTTTAAAAGGATGCTTACCGAGGATTATCAGTATCAGGTCCCATTGGATATTTGCGAATTCCATACTTTTGACAAATGGTACGGAGATATAACAAACAACGGTGAAAATAACGGCGATAATGAAAATCCGAATGGAAATGAAAATGATGAAGGTAACGGCGATACAGAAAATCCTGACGATATAATCATTGAAACCCCAGATGATCCTGATGATGACCCGGATGATGATAATATGATAACAGATTAATATTAAAAACAGCCTGTCTATGACAGGCTGTTCATATTAGTGACAGACCTGTCCTCTTTTTAAGACAGATTTGTCCTTTTTATATTATGAATATGAACTTGTTTTTCAAAATAAAAAAAGACATATATACGATTTTCTGTATATATGTCTATAAGTTTACTGTAGAAGCATATTTTCATAGATTATATTTCACACTTTCCATTTTGTAAAACAAAGTATTTATTATTTTGCTTTAGCATCAAATATCAATGAAACTATATACCCAAAAACCAATGCTGCTCCTACTCCTGCACCTGTTGCCATAATGCCTCCGCTCAAAACCCCCAAAAAGCCGTTTTTAGCAGTTTCTTCAACAGCTCCCTTAGCCAGTGCATAGCCAAATCCTGGCAAAGTTACTGTTGCTCCGGAGTACCCGAACTCTATTATTTTATCATATATCCCAAGATACCCCAGTATTACTCCTGATACCACAAATGTTACAAGTATGTAGGCAGGATTGAGTTTTTTTATATCCATTATCAATTGACCTATAACGCATATTAACCCGCCTACAATAAAGCTCATCAGATAATTCATATATTTCTACCTCTCAATTAGATATGCCAATGCTGTGTGCTATTCCCGGAACACTTTCACCTTGCAAAGAAACCGTCGGTGAATGCAATGCTCCCGTAGCGGTAAACAGTAAGGTGTTAATTTCCTTCTTTTTAAGCTTCTTATAAAGAAATGAACCAAATACAACCGCAGAGCATCCGCAGCCACTTCCGCCTGCATGCACATCCTGTTTATCTATATCAAATATTATCGTTCCGCAGTCATCATATTTTTTTTCAATATCTATGCCATCTTCTTTTAAAAGCTTATTAGCTATCTGCTTACCTACTGTTCCCAAATCCCCTGAAACAATTAAATCATAATTTATATCGAAATTTGTGTCTATGATATTTTGTCTGACTGTATCTGCAAAAGCAGGAGCCATCGCAGCCCCCATATTGTTTGCGTCTGTTACACCCAAATCAATTATTTTACCGAATGTAACATTTCTTATTTTAGGACAGTCATCATTTCCATTTTTATTTGACAGCCATACTGCACCTGATCCCGTAACTGTCCATTGAGCACTCATGTGTCTTTGCCCTCCTGACTCTAAGGGAGTTCTGTACTGTCTTTCTGCACAGCAAAAATGACTTGAGGTAACACATACAACATTAGAAGCAAAGCCTCCGTCTATCAGCAAAGCTCCGACACCCATACTAAGCGCCATTGTAGAGCAGGCTCCATACAGACCTATAAAGGGTATCTCCAAGCTTCGAGCCGCATATGACGATGATACAATTTGGTTTAATAAATCTCCTGCCAGCATTATATCTATATCTGATTTTTTAAGATTATTTTTTTTGATTAAATTTTCAACTGCATACTGCTGCATTTTAGATTCGCACTTTTCCCAGGTTTTTTCTCCCCATATACTGTCGCTGAGTATATAGTCAATATCAGAGCTTAAAGGTCCTTCACCTTCTTTTGTTCCGGCTATAGTATACACATCTCGTATATATACGTCATTAGCCATTTTAAAGCTTTGCTTACCTATTTTTTTCATAAAATTACTCACTCCTTAAGTTATGATTTAGCCGGCAACATTTTTAAACATATCTATTAAATAGCTAATTAAGCCAACAAGCATTGAACTGCTGTAACCATATAACAAAACAGGACCCGCAAGAGTAAAAATTTTAGCAGCCGAGCCTAAAATATATCCTTCTTTCTTAAATTCCAAAGTCGGAGCAACCACCGAATTTGCAAATCCCGTAATGGGAACTATCATTCCCGCTCCGCCATACTTTCCAAGCTTATCATATACACCTATGCCTGTTAAAAGAGCAGTCAAAGCTATTAATATAACAGAGGTCATAGTACCTGCATCATCAGATGTAAAATCAAAACCAACCAATATATTTTTAATTAATTCTCCGAAAGTGCAAATAGCTCCCCCGAAAATAAATGCTAAAACACAGTTTTTAAATATTTTATTTTTAGGTGTATATTCATCAACAATTTTTTTATAAGTTTCTTTAGTCTGTTTCAATTTTTAATCTCCTATAGCAGAACTGCATGTTCTGGTATTTTTTTTATTGATTTATCAATTGTATTAGTAATTGTAAAAAAAGACATACACAAAATTACTACTAATACAAGAAAAAATAATGCTTTTTTCATATATTTCACCTCGACATTATTATTTGTGTTTTTTTCTTAAAAATGTATTTATAACAGAAAACTTTTATAAAAAATAATGGAAATAATTCAATAAATTAAAAAAAACACAAAAACGTAAAAAAGGACTATAGCAATTTTTTATTTTGCTACAGTCCTTTTTTCATCATTTTATAATTTTACATACATCTTTTCAGCTTTCTCGCTTATCTTTTTTCTTAGAACTATTTTGGTTCCTATATCCTTTTCGGATAAAACAACAAGTTCATCCATAAAAGTCTCCATTACGGTAAATCCCATTCCTGAACGTTCAAGCTCAGGCTTTGATGTAAATAAAGGTTCTCTTGCTTTATCAACGTTTGGTATTCCGCATCCGTAATCCTCTATTATTATCTCAACTACTTGTCCCTTTATTCTGCATTCGATAATAATATCGCCAAGCTTATTATCATAGCCATGAATAATTGCATTAGTTACAGCCTCGGAAACTGCTGTTTTTATATCCGAGATTTCCTCTATAGTAGGATTAAGGCTCGCGCAAAATGCAGCAACAGCACTTCTTGCAAAGGATTCGTTTGTAGATAAGCTTGGAATTTTTATATATACATAATTATTGTGCATCGTATCCCCCTATTTTATATTTATTATTTTTCCAACACCGCTCATATCAAGTATCCTTCTGATTTTATGAGAAGCGTTAATAATTTCTAATCTTCCATCATTTTTTTTAATAATTTTATACCTTCCGATTATAAAACCGATAGCTGAACTGTCTATAAAATCAAGACTTTCCATATCAAATGTCAAATTTTTTATCTGTCCGCAATTAAGTTTTTCGTCTATCTTTCCTTTAGCCTCAGTAGCAAAATGATGATCTAATTCCCCCCTAAGCTTTATAACTAAGTCTTGTCCATTTTCATTATACAAAACATCCACTTATGAATTCATCCCCTTCGTATATAATTAACCCATACATATAGCTATCAACAAGACATTGTTTTAAGCTTTTCCCAATACTTTTCATGTACGGACCGGAGTCAATAATAACTCTTAGCTAATTATAATACAAGTGTAACATATTTTCTCTATGTTTTTTTGTCTATTTTTGTCTTAAATAAATGTTTTGTGTAATTCAATTTATATATGAGGCAAAAGCATTGTAAATTCAGCACCTTCACCAATATTACTTTTTACTTTTATTTTTCCTTTATGTCCAAGAATAATTATTTTGGCAATAGATAAGCCAAGCCCATGTCCTCCTATCTGCCTGTTCCTTGATTCCTCGGCTCTGTAAAGCCTGTCAAAAATCTTTGACAAATCCTTTTTGTTTATACCTATGCCGGTATCTTTTATCTTTATGGCATAAAACTCCTCAGCTAAAAATCCATATACAGAAATCTTCCCTCCATCGGAAGTAAATTTTATTGCATTCTCAAGCAAAATTCTTATAGCCTGCTTTATCCTGTTCTTGTCCGCATAAACATGAGCATCCTGTAAAAATCTAAATTCAAATTCATGTTTATTGTCAATCATTAAGGTTTCCTTTTCGATTTCAAACAGTATTTCACTTATATTGAAATCTTCTTTTGTAAAACTCAAGGTCTGTTTATCGCTTCTGGCTATAAATAAAAGCTTCTCTATCAAGTCCTGCATATTGTCGGTTTCATTCTTTATAGCAGTTATTGATTCTTCAAGTATCTCCTTATCATTCTTTCCCCACCTGTCCAGCATATTTATATAGCCCTTCATAACAGCTATAGGTGTTCTGAGCTCATGAGAGGCATCGGATACAAATTGCTGCTGTGATTTATATCCGTCTTCAATTCTATTCATCATTTCATTAAATGTCATAGAAAGCTCCTTTAATTCATCCTGAGTATCCTTGATATCAAGCCTTGTATTAATGTTGCTTACAGATATGGTCTTTGTTATCTCTGTCATGTTTTTAATAGGCCTGATAAGCTTACTGCTTGTTCTCGAAACTATCGGTATAAAAAGCAATATTCCGGCTATGCTTGATAAAAATATAAAGGCTACAATATAAACGGTCTGAGATACTAAAAATGAAATATCATAATATATATTCACAAAATAAAACTCATTGTCTCTGTAAATCTGTTCGGAATGGATATATGTTGAATTAATTATAAGCTCCTCGAGCATCGAAATTATATTATCAGTGTATTTTTGGTTTTCATAATTTTTATTATAGGAATAAATATTTTTGTAATTACTGTCATAAATATTGATATTTTCAATATTTTTATTGTTCAGGCTATATTCTATCAAGTTTAAGCTGTTCAGATTATAATTTATTTTAGTTATATCTTTTTCTACAGCCTCTTTTTTAAAGTCATTTAATATATATACAAAATACCCTATAGAGCTTGTAGCTGTAACTATCAAAACTATGATAATATACAAGAGAAAATACGATGCAGAAATTTTAAAAGCAATAGAAAATCTAAGCCTTTTCAGCACCGCTTTTAAAAAATTTTTTATTAATTTAAAAGGAAATAAAATAATTGACAACAATATACTAAAAATTATAGTAAAAATTTGCACTAATACTGGTTTTTTCTTTTTCTTTTTTGATCCTGCCATTATTACACTTCTTTCAGCTTCTTTCTCTTATTGTATAGCCTACTCCTCTAACCGTTTCAATCAGGTTAATATTGTATTTTTGATCTATCTTACTTCTTAAGTATCTTATATAAACATCTATTACATTAGTGTCACCGAAATAATCATATCCCCAGACCTTATCAAGTATTTTCTCTCTTGATAAAACTAAATCCTTATTTTCAAGCATATATTCTAAAAGCTCAAATTCCTTTTTAGTAAGGTCAATTATATCTTTATCGTACTCTACTCTGTAGTTGTCCTTATATAAGCTTAATAATCCGCATTTAATTATATTCTTATCGCTTATATTCTTTGAAACATACTTCCTTTTCAGCAAAACTCTGATTCGTGCAAGCAGCTCCTCAACAGCAAAGGGTTTTGTCATATAGTCATCTGCACCTATATCAAGACCGGTTATTTTATCGGATATATCATCTTTTGCTGTAAGCATAATTATAGGTACATCAGATGTTTGGCGTATGCGTCTGCAAACCTCAATGCCGCTAAGTCCGGGAAGCATTAAATCAAGAACTATTAAATCAATATTTTCGTTTTTGCCCTTTTCAAATCCGTCTCTGCCATTATTAGATATTTCGACCTCATATCCTTCATAGTTAAGTTCCAGCTCTAAAAATCGTGCAATTTTTTGCTCATCCTCTACTATTAAAATTTTCTTTTTTGCCTCCATATTTACCTCCATGCAATTTATCTGAACAAGAATTAGAAAATCCTTAACTCTCACCTCCATGCACACATATCTTACATATCTTAATTACAATATTATATACTCATAAAATTAACCGAGCTTTAAATTTTTATTAAAAATATATTAAAAATATTTTTCACATCTAAACAATTTAATGTTAAAGCTTATCTTTAATGATATCATATGTAAACATCCTGCGAATATTATACTATAAACTAAAGCATGCTGTCAAAAAATAATAAAGACCCGGCGCAAAGCGCCAAGCCCTTACTCTATAGTTATCTCATTGCTGTCATCATCATCTTTTGTAACTTTTACTTCTTCGTCATTTTCAAATATTTTTTCTGTTGTAGTTTTAACCTTGTTCACTGTTTGCTTTATATTTTGTTTTATGTCGCTGATATTTGCATATCTTTTAGCTTTGTAAATTCTAATTTGGCAAGAATATAATATAGCTATTGCCAAACCTATTATAACTACCCAGAATGCCATTATAAATGTCAATGCCACCAATACTAAAGGAACGTTAATTAAAACTTCGCCTTCCTTATTTTTTATACCGAATCTTAACTGTAATACTTTGTCAACAAAATCAGCAAATCCGTCCTTGCTGCTGGTTTTTACAGTTCCCGCTGTTCTGGCACCCTTTTTTTCTTCCAGTTCAATTATAGATTTAATTAAATCTCCGTCATTTTTTTCAAGTGTTTTTTTAGCTTCATCATATGTTACGTTAACTCTGCTTCTCAACTCATCAATCAGTTCAATAGTAACCTTCATTTTTCTATCTCCTCAATGTTTTATTATTTTTTTACTTTATGTGATTATTATACAGCCGCAAAATTAAATAATCTTTAGCTGTTTATTAAAAAAACATTAAAAACGAATTTAATTATTTAATGAATGACAAAGCTAAGCTTAATCTATATAGTCAATTATATATAATCTTTTACGTTATTTACGCTTAATTTAAGACATCGGCGAGTCGTTTTCTCTTGATGCAATCTTATTTACAATTATATCAGAAATATCATCTATAGGCATTGATCCTATATCGCCTTTTCCTCTTTCTCTTACCGAAACAGTTCCGCTCTGTGCTTCTTTTTCTCCTACTACAAGCATATAAGGTATTTTTTCAAGCTGAGCTTCTCTGATTTTATATCCGATTTTTTCCGATCTGTCATCCAACTCTACCTTAATGCCTTTTTGCTCTAATTGTTTTTTGACATTTTCGCCATATTCATTGAATTTATCGGATATAGGTAAAATTTTAACCTGTACCGGAGCTATCCAGGTAGGAAATGCTCCCGCATATTGCTCAATTAATACTCCAAAGAATCTTTCCAGACTTCCGAGAGCAACTCTGTGAATCATAATCGGTCTGTGCTTTTGTCCATCAGCACCTACATACTCAAGCTCAAAACGCTGAGGCAACTGATAGTCAAGCTGTATAGTTCCGCACTGCCATTCTCTGCCGATACAATCTCTGATTTTAAAGTCGATTTTAGGACCGTAGAAGGCTCCGTCACCCTCGTTGATTTTAAACGGCAATCCCAGCTCATTAAGAGCTTCCTTCAAGTCATTTTCGGCTGCATCCCAATCCTTAATATCTCCTAAGAAATCCTCAGGTCTGGTTGATAGTTCAACGCTGTATTCAAATCCAAAAGTTTTATAAACTCTGTCTATAAGGTTTGCTACATTCTTAATTTCAGATTTAATCTGATCAGGCAGCATAAAGATATGAGCATCATCCTGAGTGAATGTTCTTACTCTCATGAGCCCATGCAAAGCTCCCGACAATTCATGTCTGTGAACTCTTCCAAGCTCTCCGACTCTCATCGGAAAATCCTTATATGAATGAGGTGAATTTTTATAAACCAGCAAGCTTCCCGGACAATTCATCGGCTTAATAGCATAATCCTCTTCATCTATAATAGTTGTATACATATTTTCCTTATAGTGAAACCAATGTCCTGAAGTTTCCCACAGATGTCTGTTCAGTATAATAGGAGTTTCTATCTCAACATATCCTGCTTCTTTATGAATTTCTCTCCAGAACTTAACAAGTTCATTCTTAATTTCTGTACCCTTTGGTAAAAAGAACGGGAATCCCGGTCCTTCTTCCGACATGAAGAATAAACCAAGCTCTCTTCCTAATTTTCTGTGATCTCTTTTTTTTGCCTCTTCAAGCATGTTGAGATAATCCTCAAGTTCTTTGGCTTTTTCAAAGCTTATACCGTATATTCTTTGAAGCATCTTATTTTTCTCGCTGCCTCTCCAATATGCTCCTGCTATAGTCAATAACTTGATTGCCTTAGGTTTTTTAGTCGATTCAAGGTGAGGTCCTGCACATAGGTCAACAAAATCACCTTGCTTATAGAAAGAAATTACGGCATCCTCAGGTAAATCATTGATTAATTCTTCCTTATAACTTTCACCTTGCTTATGAACAAATTCAAGGGCCTCAGCTCTTGGCAATTCAAACTTTTCAAGATGAAGTTCTTCCTTGACAATTTTTTTCATTTCCTCTTCTATCTTCGCTAAATCTTCTTCAACTATTCTATAATCCAAATCTATATCATAGTAAAAACCGTTTGCTATCGCCGGTCCTATGGCAAGTTTAGCGTCAGGCCATAATCTTTTTACAGCTTGTGCAAGTATATGGGATGAAGTATGCCAGAAAGCATGCTTGCCTTCCTCATCCTCAAACTTCAAGAACTTGATAGTTCCGTCCTCATTCAACTCCTGCTGTAAATCTATAGTTTTATCATTATAGCTTGCTGCAAGTACAACTCTTGCCAGGCCTTCACTTATACTTTTTGCTACATCAATAGCTTTTATTCTTTTTTCGTACTCACGTACACTGCCGTCAGGCATAGTTAATTTAATCATAATTACCTCTTTAAAAAATTTATTTTAAACTACATAAAAAAAGCTTTCATCGCTAAACACAATTGTGTTTAGGGACGAAAGCAGATAGCTTCGTGGTTCCACCCTAATTGGGACTCAAAAGACTTAAGGCGCCTAACCAAATCCTTATATTTTCACTGACAGAAAACTTTCGGATTTTGCTCAGGATTAGTTTTCAGTTAAGCCTATATCAAAATGCTTTCAGCCTATGGCATTTTATCTCTGATACTAATCGTAGATTAATTACTAATTTTCAATTAGTTATATACGGTTTTTAACTTACTCGATCCTTCATCACATTTATTAAACTTCTTTTGATTATAATACTAATAATTTTTTTTGTCAATATTATTTTTAATTTTCAAATTTTATAATAAGTATATCCCTCTTTTCTGGCAAGCCTCTATCATTTCATCTGACCAAACAGAGGATTGAACTTCTCCGATATGTGCTTTTTGTAAAAAGAACATACATATTCTTGATTGACCGATTCCACCGCCGATAGTATAAGGAATATCGCCGTTAATTATATCCTGATGAAATTTAAAATCCTTTTTAAACATTTGATTTCTTTCATTTAATTGAAATAGCAATGCTTCTTTGTCCACTCTAATACCCATTGATGACAATTCAAGACCGATATCAAGCGTAGGAAAATAAAATATTATATCCCCGTTTAAAGACCAATCATCATAATCCGCTGCTCTTCCGTCATGTATGCTTCCATCAGACAGTTTTCCGCCTATCTTCATCAAAAACACAGCATTTTTTTCTCTTGCTACAGCATGCTCTCTTTCCTTTGGAGTCAAATCAGGATATCTATGCAAAAGCTCCTCAGTTGTTATAAAGTATATGTCTTCAGGTAATATGTTCTTTAAAAAAGGATAAATTTCCTCCAGCTTTCGTTCTGTATCTTTGAAAGTTTTATATATTAATCTGACTATATTTTTTAAAGTCTCTATATTTCTATCTTCTTTTGTTATTATTTTTTCCCAATCCCATTGGTCAACATAAATAGAATGGATATTATCCAGGTCTTCATCTCGTCTGATAGCATTCATATCAGTATAAAGACCTGTATAGGTATCAAATCTATATTGTTTTAATGCCATCCGCTTCCATTTGGCTAAAGATTGAACTATTTCAACATTATCATTAGTATCTTTTATATCGAATTTAACACATCTTTCAATTCCATTTAAATCATCATTTAATCCGGTATTTGATTTGACTGTTAATGGTGCGGAAACTCTTGTAAGAGATAAATTTTTAGCTAACTCGCGTTCAAAATAATCTTTAATTCTTTTTATAGCTATTTCAGTTTCTATTACAGAAAACCTGCTGTAATAGTTTTGTGGAACAATTAATTTTTCTACTGACATATGATTTCTCCTTTATAGTTATTTTTTGAGAAAAAAAAACCATCTGACTTGTATCAAATGGTTTAAAATCTTTTTAATTCCCATAGATACAAGTCTTTTTTAAAACCAATAGAGCTTGCATCCGTGAATTTATTTAAATTCAACTACAAACTCTTGTATCTATTATTATTAAATTTACAAACAATATTTACAATATTGTCATTTAAAACAATAATTTTAGTTTTCATAACAATTCCTCAAAATAATTTCTAATAATATTGTTAGTAATAATAGCACTAATAAAATTCATAGTCAATATTTATTTATAAAATTTTATTTATTTCTTCTTTCTGGTTATACCTTTACCGCTATCTCTTCTTTTAGATGAATCGCTGCCATATTTAGAATTAGCAACGCTTCCTTTTTGTTTTTTAGCTGTTGTAAGTTCAACAACAACCTCTTTGCCCTTAATTGATGAATCATTCATTTTCTTAAGAATAACATTTTTATGCTCTTTAGCCGCATTAAAGAATGAAAACTTATCTAGAATTTCAATATCTCCGATATCATTTCCGGGTATATTGCACTCTCCTGCTACAGCACCCAATATATCCTTTGGTCTTATTCCGTCTTTCTTGCCAAGATTAAGGAAAAATCTGACCCCGGACTTATTGATTTCATCTTCTCTGGTTCTTGAAACTTTTCTTCTTTCCGGAATTATATCATTTAAATCCTTATCGTTTTCTGAGCTTTCAAAGCTTAATCTATCCTTGATTAAAGCAGCTATTATAGCTTCAGGAGAATTTCCGGTGTCATACAGCCTGTTGATGATATAAGAATAATCCTCTGTTAAACCTCCTGCAATCCTTGTTTCAATTTGTCTTATAAATTTATCCTGCTTTATTTCATTGACTTTTTCAATAGTAGGTATCTGTCTTTTTCTCACAGGTTTTTTAGTATATCTCTCAATAGCCTGAAGCTTTTTTATTTCCTTGTTTGTTAGGAGTGTAAATGACAAACCTTCTCTTCCGGCACGACCTGTTCTTCCTATACGGTGAACATAATAATCCTCCTTAGTAGGTATCTCATAGTTTATAACAGCCTCGACCTCTTTTATATCAAGTCCTCTGGCAGCAACATCCGTAGCAATCAGTACATCCACCAATCCGTTGTTAAATTTATTAAGTGTATCTAATCTCTGAGCCTGATTTATATCCCCGTGTATTTTGTCACAGTTATATCCCTTATCTACCAGAACGTCGAAGAGCTCGTCAACGCTTCTTTTAGTATTACAAAATACCAATGCAAGCTTTGTTGTATATGTGTCAATTATTCTCATAAGAGCTTCTATTTTATCTGAATGCTTAACAATAAAATAGCTTTGCTTTACTTCTTTAGCAGTTATACCCTCTCTCAAAGTTTTAATCATAACAGGATTTTTTTGAAATTCTTTAGTTATTCTTATTATACTTTCAGGTATAGTAGCAGAGAATAAAAGAGTTTGAGTTTTATGAGCAATTTTACTTAAAATAAGCTCAATATCCTCTTTAAATCCCATTTTAAGCATTTCATCAGCCTCATCAAGTATAGTTATCTTGATTTCGTCAAGTTTTATAACTCCCCTGTCAATCAGGTCAATAACTCTGCCCGGTGTGCCTATTATAACCTGTGCTCCACCTCTTAATTTATCAATTTGTCCCTTAATATCTGCCCCGCCGTATACGCTAACTATCTTAAGTCCATCTATAAACTTGGACATTTTTTTAAATTCATTTGCGACCTGAACTGCCAGCTCTCTTGTCGGACAAAGAGCTATAGCCTGAGGTCTTTTAACATCGGTATCGATGCCTTGAATTACCGGTATACCAAACGCAGCTGTCTTGCCAGTACCTGTATTTGACTGAGCAATAATATCTTTTCCCTCCAAAATGTGAGGAATTGCTTCCAGCTGTATCTGCGTCAGCTCTTCAAAGCCCATTTCCTCCAAAGCCTTTTGGATTTTTTCACTTATTTCGATGTTTTCAATTTTCATTAATTCTTTTTCTTCCTTATATTTAATTTTTTCATAACAAATTATTTTACCACTTATATTAGTATTATGCAATCGTTAATTTTTTATAAGTTAAAATTAGTCTAAGTTTTTATTGAATTTTAAATAAATAATTCTTAAATTTATTAAGAATAAAAAATTTAAGGATAACTTTTATATATCTTTTAATGTTTTTAGTGGCAAAAAATTTTTTAATAATATATAATAATTTATAAACGATTTATAAGGGAGAATTTATATGAGTTTGCAAGTTGAAATTATTAAGTTTATACAATCATTCAACAATGATTTTTTTGATTTTTTATTTGAATTTATAACATTATTCGGTGAAGAATCTATTTTGGTTTTACTGTCTGCTTTTATATTTTTAAGCGTAGATAAGAATAAAGGCTACAAGCTGATATTTACAATCGCATCAGGGACATGCTTTAATTCTCTTATCAAAAATATACTTAAATTTGAACGCCCTATAGGAGTGGAGGGCATTATATCTAAAAGACTTGAAACAGCAACGGGATATTCCTTTCCCAGCGGACATACACAAGCAACAGCAACTTTTTGGTCGTCTTTGTCTATCATAGTAAGAAAAAAAAGAATGTATATATTTTCAACAATTATAGTTATTATGGTGGCAATTTCAAGACTTTATCTTGGAGTACACTGGCTGACGGATGTAGTATTCGGAGCGATATTCGGTGTTCTGTGGGCTATATTAGTGAGCAGAGCATTCGATTATATTCATAAAAATAAGAGCTATAAGCTTCTTATAGGAATATCACTTGTATTTCTTATATTAACACTTTTAATAGGTGATGATGATTTTTACAAATCTGCGGGATTATTACTTGGATTGTCTTTAGGATACATTATTGAAGATAAATATATAAATCTATCTATAAAAATGTCAAGAAGAAATAAGATTATAACTTATATTCTTTTAATAGGAGGGTTACTTATAATCAAAACATTATTAAAATTTATATTCCCTGAAACACTTATATTCAGTACAATCAGATACTTTTTGGTAGGTTTTTGGGCATTCGGAGCTACGCCCGTTATAGCCGCTTCTCTAAAATAGATTTATATGAAAAGGCTGTTGAAAAATTTTCAACAGCCTTTTATATATTTATATTATACTTTTATTATTATTTTTATATATTATTTTTTCCGCGTTCTCTTATTTCTTTCAATTCTTTAGGCATATTAACATCAGGATTGTTTGTATAGTCATTTATCATTTCATCATATTTTAAAGCCCTGTATTGATATTTTATATCCTCTTTATCAGTTTTCTCAAAAGTGTCTCTGATATCTGTAAGCTTTATGATATGATAACCAAAACTAGATTTTACAGGATCGCTTATCTCTCCTACAGACATGGCAAATGCTGCGTTTGAAAATTCTGCAACCATTTCGTTTGCTGCAAAAAATCCTAAATCTCCGCCATCCGCCGCACTTGGACATGTGGAAAATTCTTTAGCTAAAGCTGCAAAATCTCCTCCATTATCCAATTTTGTCTTTATGCTTTTTGCTTCTTCTTCACTCAGTACAAGTATATGACTTGCTTGAACCTTTTTAAACCAGCTTGCATATTTATCGTAAAGATCCTTTAATTCTTTTTCAGTAGGTTCAATTTGCATTATTCCTTCTGCTTTGGATCTTAAAAAATTTGTTATAAGAAGTTGGTTTTTTACATCATTTTTATATGTCTCTTCTGTAAAATTATTTTTCAATAAAAATTCATCAAAATCTTCTGCAGTATAATTCTTCTTAACTTTCTCAAATTCAGTGTTTACTTCTTCCTCTGTTACATTTATATTAGCGGAATTAGCTTCATCCATTAAGACCTTTTCCAGTATAATTTGCTCAAGAACTAACTCTTCTAATCTTTCATTAAACTGCTTGTCGTCCTTTAGCTTAGTTTCCCATTCTTCTCCTGCCTGTTCCTTATACTTGATTTTGTATTCTTCCAAAACAGTATTAAATTCATCCATTGTCACATCATACTGCTTTTTACTGTCATTAGAACATGCTGCCATTTGGAATACCATTATTCCTGTCATTGCAAGCAAAAGTAGTTTTTTAATAATTTTCATATTTTTATTCCTCTCTATATTTATTAACACTTTTATATTCTATCATTATTCTAATGAATAATCAATAATTATACTTATACGTAGGCGCAATATCCCGCTTAAGGAATTATGTCGGTTGAGCCATTTATGTAATATTATAAAATATTTTTCTTTAAATAAGCTTAATTAGTCAATCTTACTGTTTAACTTATTTTTTCTGTTCTACTCTTAGGTATGACTGATTTTCCATATATTTTCTCTTTTTATAGCAAATGCTCTTACAATACTTGCTTCTGCTTCTATTTTCAACGGTACAGCATAAACTTCAAAATTATTGAGATACATTAATTTGTCTAAGTTAGTCATATTTTCAATTATAAATATATCATTGCCAAGTAATTTTTTATGAATGTTAAAAGGGCTTGTATCTGGAGAAGGAAAATCAATACCTAGTATTTTAATATCTTTGCTGACCNNTCTGTTCATATTCTTTTTTATAACTTATAAGCTTTTGCCCTCTGACATCCAACAATACACCTTTACCTATGAATCTGTCTATCGGTATTTCATCAATGGTTCTGTTATCGGAAAGCAAATGCTTTGGTATATCAATATGCGTTCCCGTGTGCATGCCTGTTTTTATGCTGATTGCATTATAAAAATCTCTGTCTAAAGTTTTTTCCTGACATATTGCTACTCCGTCATCACCCGGAAATACCGGCATACCATTAATTATTTTATAGCTTAAATCTATAATTTTCATTTTAATGTCTTTAAACCTTTCTGATGCCTGTAAACTTTGTTCATCAGGCACAATTTTTCAACAACCTAAATCCATAGCTTTTCATAAAAATTCATTTTATTTTTTACTTTTTATTATAAAGCATAGATATATCCTCTCAATTAATCAATATAAGTCATAATTTCATCGAGTGTCTTTCTTTTTTTATCACGTATGTTATCATTCTTTGCATATCCTACAGCTATAACAAGTCGGATTCTTTTATCCTTTGAAATATTCAGTATATCGATAATCTTTTTCTCATCAAACCACCCAAGTATACAAGTAGACAGTCCTTGCTCCGTCGCAGCAAAGCAAACAGATGCTGCGGCTATACCTACATCACCTTGAGCATAATGCTGATTTTTAACAAATCCGCCGAGACTTGCAGATAGATTAGCCTTTTCTTCACAAACAACAATAAAAGCAGGAGCCTCACTTGTGAATTTATTCATCCCCATACTCTGTGTACACTGAGCAACAAGCGGTGATTTTTCCTCACTATTTACGACCACAAAACTCCAAGGCTGTGAGTTGCAGGCAGACGGCGAAAGACGTGCAGCCTCTATACATCTTAGAAGCAGTTCCTTATTCACCTTTTTATCGCTATAGCTCCTACAGCTCTCTCTTTTAGAGACAAGTTCAAAAAAATTTGACATTTCACACCTCATATTTTTTTTAATTTATATAGTCTCAAACTACATATATCCAAACTCAAGATAGCTTGAGTTACGGATATTATATCATATTATTTATAATCTGTCTTTATGTAAATAATATATTGTATAAAATAAAACACACTGTTGTCGCATTATTCGACAATAGTGTGTTTATTTTCTCATTGAATATTTATATATGTTTGTGAATATTTACTTATTTATATTTGGATTTATGGATTCAAAGTCGCTTTAATCAATCCATTGTTATCAAGTTTTGATAATTCTTTTACTTTATCTAAATCCAAGCCTAAAGCCACGGTAATACGCTCTCCGTAATCAACATCGGCAAGATAACAATGCACAGCATGCCTATACTTAATATTATCAGTAACAGGTGAAATATCAGCCGCTGTGTTTTCAATCAACATCTTTTTCTTATCCTCTGTCATCAGACGATATAAGTCACCGCCTGCACGGAAATTATCATCGGTAGGATCATCCTTAGGATCAAAACGATACATAGCACCATCTAAATCCAGCGGCGGCTCAGATACCTCAGGCTGCGGAGTCCAATATCCTTCACTGTTCGGTGCATAAGCAGGCATACGCCCATAGTTTC
>DGYI01000049.1:4328-13212 GCA_002396645.1 Firmicutes bacterium UBA5010 | reverse complement strand
TCTTGCATTACAATTCCGTTATTATTAGTTCTGATGATATTGGCAATGCTGGCTCTTACAGCTTGCGATTCAAAATCAGATTCAAAATCGGATTTTACAACCGGAAGCTTTGATGGTACAGTATTTACTAACGAATGGGCAAACATGAAGTTCACATTCCCGGAAGATATTATAGTAGCATCACAGGATGAAATTAAAGAGCTTATAAAACAAGGAAATGCAGGCTTATATGAAGATGATGAAAAGCTTGAAAAAGCAATTAACAAGGCTGCGGAATTGAAGCTTGCTTATGACTTTTTAGTATCCAATGCTGATGGAACGTTAAACTTTCAATTATTTTACGAAAACCTGTCACTAAGCATAGGAGGCACAAGCTATACTGAAAAAAAATACTTGGATACTTCATTAGAGCCTGTACTTGCAAATAAGGACTTGGGATATGAGTTATTAAACGAAGGAACAAGGACTATTGCAGGAAAAGAATTCCTTTGCTATTCTTTATCAGGTTATAACGGAATTGTAATGCAAGATATGTATTGCTATAAGCAAGATAACAGAATGATTATATTTGCTGCTACCTATACTCCTGATAAGGAAAAAGAGGCGGCTGATATTATAGATAAAATCAGTGTTGTAAAATAATACATATAATAATTAAGTAAAAATAATAATGGACGGTATTTTCGTATAGCTTTATATACTAAAATACCGTCATTCATTTATCTGACAGGAAGGTTCTTTTTCCTGCTCAGATAAAGAGGAATCGGAACGATTCTTCCATAGAGCGAAACTTGTTTTGCTTTTTTAGCTGAAAATTACAAAGGAGATATAAGCTTATGGTAAAAATAAAAAAACCGGAGATTTCAGAGAATATCTGCATAGAAAAGGAAAGCTTTATAAGCCTGATAGAAAAGTCAAGACTGGATGATGACGAAATAGAAAATCTGTGCTTAGATGGTGTTTGTATATCAAATGAGGATATACAGTCTATATCCTTTAATAAAATTGAATTTAAAAATTGCGAATTTATTGATTGTAATTTTGAAAAGGCAAGCTTTTTAAATGTTATTTTTAAGAACTGTGATTTTTCAAACAGTAATTTCAGAAGCGCTTATTTTAATTGCTGTGAGATAATTTCTTCAAAATGGATGGGAGCTGACTTTGTAAACAGCAGTATAAAAAATTTTACTGTGCAGGACAGCAATTTTAATTTTGCAATTTTAGATAAAGCTAATTTAAGATATGTCAGCTTGAAAAACAGCAGCTTTAACAACGCAAATATTTCGGAAAGCATACTTAAAGATATTGAATTGGAAGAAGCACAATTCATAAATGCCAGTTTTTTTAAGACTCCGTTAAAAGGTATAGATTTTACTAAAAGTGAAATATCCGGTATATCTGTATCGGATAATTTTTCGGAATTAAGAGGAATGATTGTCAATCAATTTCAGGCATCTGAACTGGCTAAGCTTTTGGGTGTTGTGATTTCAATATAACTATTATTTATTCAAATAAATCCGAAAATATAAGGCATTATTTTATACTATGGAGGAAGACATGAAAATACAGCGAATAGATACATATAATGATACAAGATTCAATGGAGATGTGTTAAAACAACATGGAGCATATCTTATAGATGATGAATATCCTTGTCAGTTTCTTATTAAGGGGATTGATTCGGCAACAGTATATTATCATGATTATGATAATATTTCAGAGATTATTGATGAGTTCAGGTTTTATACAAAGCATATAAGCAAGTTTTATGATAAAGATAATACCTTGATTAAAAGTTATGATGAAACTAAGCTTTTAAAGATTAATATAGATAAGCTTCAACCATCACAATTTTATATAAGCTCTGAAAAACTTGAAAATATAGCAACTTGGGCTAAAACTCCCGAAGATTTTATAATTCCTGTATTAAGAAGAGAAGACGAGACAATTATTTTGGACGGTCATACAAGGTTATATTTAGCTAAAAAGTTAAACATCAAAGAAGTATATGTATATGATGATTATTCGGATGAGCATATTTGGAGATTTGTAAGTGAAGCGAAGAACAGGAACATATACACTATAAGCGATTTAGAATCGGTGTCAGACGAAGATTATGCAAGACTTTGGCATAAGTATTGTGACGAGTATTTTGCTAAGATAGATAATTATTTTTCAAATTAAAAAAGCACTCTATTTTATTAAAAGAGTGCTTTAAATATTAGTTATTATATGTAATTCATATATTTGTGCAGTATTTAATAATATTTAAACTGCTTCTTCTAATTCTGTAATCCTAATTTCGTGGTCGTTTAATTTTTCAGTAGTATTAGAAAAGCCTTCAACTAAAAAATTAATATTTTTGTTTGTTGTATTTTCTAAGGTTAATATAATTTTAGCTGTCTCGTTTGAAATAATGTCAACTTGTGATTGCATGTTGTTTTGTTGTGTTTGTATGTTGCTTATTTGTATTTGCATGTCATTTTGTTGTGTTTGCATATTGCTTATTTGTATTTGCATGTCATTTTGCTGTGTTTGCATATTGCTTATTTGTATTTGCATATTGTTTTGTTGTGCTTGCATATTGTTTTGTTGCATTTGCATGTCATTTTGTTGTGCTTGCATATTGTTTTGTTGCATTTGCATGTCATTTTGTTGTATATGCATGCTATTAATTTCTTGCTTCATGCCTTTAATTTCATTTAATATTAATTGCAATATTTCATTTTCATCCATATTCCATACCTCATTTTTTATTATTTTTATTATAGCATGTTTTTAATATAGATACCATAATATATTTTTAAATATAATAGATTTATTTTTATAATTATAAAAAGATTCATTGATTATATGGCAGAAAATGAAATTAAACAATAATTTATTACAACGTAAAATTCAAAGCTTTATTTTCATATTTTTGAATCAATTAAGCTTTTTTAAATACTCCAATATCTCAGTTGCATTTGTGTCTGGTTTTGCTTTTTCCCACACCTTTTCTATCATACCGTTTTCGTCTATAAGGTAGCTTGTTCTGACAACACCCATGCTTGTTTTGCCGTACATTTTCTTTTCTTGCCATACATCATAATCCTTTATTGCCTTTAATTCAGGATCTGATAAAAGTATAAAGCTAAGATCATTCTTTTGCGCGAATTTAAGGTGTGAAGCTTCACTGTCCTTGCTTATTCCGATCAATTCAACCCCAAGTGCCTTATATTCTTCATATATCTTGGTAAATGCGGCTGCCTGTCTTGTGCATCCCGGCGTATTATCCTTAGGGTAGAAATAAACTATTACCTTTTTTCCTCTAAAGTCCGAAAGTTTTACCGTATTTCCGGCTTTGTCATTAAGCTCTATTTCAGGAGCTATAGTATTTTGCTTTAACATTTTTACCTCCTTATAATATAAATATATAATTCTTAGGCATTTATGAAAGGCCTTATATAATACTAACAGAAAAAAACTATATTATCAATTATCTTATAAAAATTGATAATAGGAAATTAATATTTGCAAGATTTTCATTAATTGATATAATTAAGGGTAAAACTAGATATAAGAAAAGAGGTGTAGAATGAAAGAGACTGATATAAAAGAGATAAGTAAGTATATAACGGTTGTAGGTGCCGTTAATATCGACATTTGCGGAACACCGTATCAAAGTCTTAGAAATTCAGACAGCAATCCGGGCAGGATGACTGTTTCTTTCGGTGGAGTCGGCAGAAATATAGCTGATAATATAAGCAGACTTGGTGGAAATGTTGAACTGATAACCGTATTGGGAGATGATCTTTATGCATCCGAAATTGAAAAAAGCTGCACCGGTTTAGGCATAGGTCTTAGGCATGCTGTTAAAATAAGAGGTGAAAGAACTTCAACATATCTTTGTATAAATGATGAAAACGGCGATATGGTTATTGCACTAAGTGACATGGATATATATGAAAAATTAACATCCGAGTATCTGGAGGATAAAATACCGTTCATCAACAACGGAAAACTGTTGGTAATTGATGCTAATTTGTCTGAGAGAAGTATAGAATATCTGGCAAATAACTGTACTGTTCCTATATTGGCAGAGCCTGTATCAACAATAAAGGCTTCAAGATTTAAAAATATCTTAAATAAAATATTTTTATTAAAGCCGAATTTGCTGGAGCTTGAAATTTTGAGTTCTGTCAAAATAAACAATAGAGATGATTTAAATAGAGCTTCGGATATACTTTTAAATAAGGGAGTAGAAAACGTAGTTACTTCAATGGGTCGAGATGGGGTATATCATGCGAGCAAAGAATCTAAAATTCATTATCCATGCTTTCCTTGCAAAGTTGTGAACAGTACAGGATGCGGGGACTCCTTGATGGGAGGAATTTCATGGGCACTGCAAAACGATGAGCCTATAAGCAAAGCAATAGAATATGGATTGGCGGCGGCATCTATATGTATTGAAACAATTGATACTATAAGTAAAGAATTAACAAAAGAAAATTTATTTAAGAGAATTAAAGAAAAATTATAAAATATTTTAAAACGGAGGTAAATATGAATTTAGAAAAATTTTTAGTTATATCAAAAGAAGTAAAAAGTGCATTAGAGGAGGGCAGACCTGTTGTAGCACTGGAATCGACTATAATTTCGCATGGTATGCCTTATCCTAAGAATGTTGAAACAGCTTTAAATGTTGAAAATATAGTCAGAGAAAACGGTGCTGTGCCGGCTACCGTTGCTATAATTAAAGGAAAGATAACTGTCGGAATTTCTAAGAATGAAATTGAATACTTGGGTAAAAAGGGACTTAATGTTCCAAAGGCAAGCCGTCGTGATCTTCCCGTTATTTTGTCAAAGGGCATGGATGGGGCAACAACTGTTGCAACAACTATGATAGCGGCATCCTTAGCCGGAATTAAGGTCTTTGGAACCGGAGGAATAGGAGGGGTTCATCGAGGTGCCGAAACAACTATGGATATCAGTGCTGATTTAGAAGAACTTGCAATGACCGATGTGTGCGTTGTCTGTGCCGGCTGTAAATCTATTTTGGATATCGGTCTTACTTTGGAGTATTTAGAAACTAAGGGTGTAACCGTAGTGGCTTATCAGACAGAAGAAGTTCCTGCATTTTATACAACTCACAGCGGATTTAAAGCTGATTATCGGTTGGACAGTCCAAAGGAAATTGCTGAGGCATTCTATGTAAAAGAAGCTTGTGCTTTAAAGGGAGGCATGGTTGTAGGCAATCCTATACCTGATGAATATGCTATGGACTTGGATTATATCAATGGCAATATTGATATGGCTCTTAAGGAGGCTGAAAAATTAGGTATTAAAGGGAAAGAAATAACACCTTTCTTACTTGATAAAATTCAAAAACTGACTGAAGGAAAAAGTCTTGAATCAAATATTCAGTTAGTCTATAACAATGTGGCTCTTGCCTCCAAGATTTCAGTTGAATATGCAAAAATCAAAAATTAGGTAAAAACTGGTTTTTAAAGATTAAAAAAATCCTGAAGGGGTATAAATTTAACATAATAAAGTGAAGGATTTGATTCATTATATGAAAGATGAAAAAAGAAGAAGCATATTTATAGTAATTGTAACATTGTTGCTTATATTAATTCTAATTGTTATAGGGTATAATTTTATTAAGCAGGCCATAGCCGGACTTCACCGGGAAAAACTGAACTATCTTATGGAACTGTCTGCTAAGAGTGCGCAAAATATCGAGAAACAAATTAAAGGTGATTTGTCGGCAATTAATACTGTAGCTTCCTTTATTTCATATAAAAATGAATTTGATATAAACAGCACATTATCTGTTATAGAAGAATCTGTAGATAAATCATTCAAGAGAGCAGGCGTAATTTTAACTGACGGAACTGCCTATACCACCGATAATAAGGTCTCGGATTTCAGTGACAGACAATATTTTAAGAAAGCAATGAACGGTGAAAGCAATGTTTCAGATCGTCTTTTGGATATATGGGATGGCAAAGAGATCAATGTATATGCAGCACCTATTTATCAAAACAATGAGATTATAGGGGTTATTTTTGCAGCTAAATCACAGGAACAGTTTTCTGAAGCTCTCAAAATTGAAAGCTTTCATGGTGAAGGGTATTCATATATTATAAACAGTGACGGCAGACCCGTTGTAAATACAGATAATGTCAACAGCATCGGTGAATTTGAGAATTTATTTGATGTTATGGGGAATTACGGTATATACGGAGAAAAATTTAACAAAATAAAAAATGATATCAGTCAGGGGAAAACAGATTCTATAGAGTATATAAGGGATGGTGCCAAAAGACAGCTATGCTATTCAAAAATTGGTGTAAATGATTGGTATATACTATCGGCTGTGCCCGACAGAGCCATATCAATGCAATCACAAAGGCTTGTTAACAGCTTGATAATTTTAACATCTATAATAGTGCTTTTTATAGTAATAACAAGCTTTATAATCAATGCCGCATTACAAAAAAACAATAAAAACTTGGAGAAGCTTGCTTATTATGATGATGTGGCAGAGTGCTCAAACTGGCAAAAATTTATCCGAGACGTAAAAAATATAATTTCTAAAAATTCTAATATCGATTTTGCGATGATTATGATTGATGTAAATAAGTTCAAGGTTATAAATGATATATATGGTTATGAGGAAGGAAATTATGTTTTGAAACATATTGCCAGAGCCATAAATTCAAATCTTTTATCCAATGAAACTTTTTGCCGTATTTCCAGTGATAATTTTAATATATTGATGAAATATGAGAGCAATGAAAAAGTTATAGAAAGACTGGAAGCAATAATAAGAGCAATAAAAGGATATTTTGATACATACGAAATTGAAATCACGGCAGGGATATATTCTCTTATTGATAAATCTTTAGATGTCAATGTATTAAGCGACAGAAGCAATATTTCAAGAAGTATTGCAAAAAGACGAAATGATGTGTGGTATCACTTCTTTGAAGAGAAGAACAGACTAAATATTCTCAAAGAAAAAGAGATTGAAAATGCTATGGAAAAGGCACTTCAAAACGGTGAATTTGAACTTTATCTTCAGCCTAAATATTCTTTGGCAAATGAAGAAATATTCGGTGCTGAGGCATTGGTCAGATGGAATAAACCCGGTGCAGGACTGATTCTTCCGGCTGAATTTATACCTATTTTTGAGCGAAACGGTTTTATCAGAAAACTTGATTTATATATGTTTGAGAAAGTATGCAAGCAGATTGCCGATTGGAATATGAATTCTTCAAATATTTCGGCTGTACCGATTTCAGTGAATATTTCAAGGGTTAATCTGACAAGCCATGACCTTGCATATAATTTTAAAAGAATTTCACAAAAATATAATGTAAATCCTGAATTTATCGAAATAGAGCTTACGGAGAGTGCTATATTTGCAGATGTTGATAATATTATAGATATTATGATGAAAATAAAGAACGAAGGATTTTTAGTTTCTATAGATGATTTCGGAAGCGGGTACTCATCTTTAAGTGCTATAAAAAATCTTCCTGCGGATTTTGTTAAAATCGACAAAAGCTTTATGAATGAGGTAGAAACGGACGAAAAAGGCGAAAAGGTTATTTTGAGTATATTATCAATGATAAGGATGTTGGGTCTTTTCAGTGTTGCAGAGGGAGTGGAAACGGAAAGTCAAGTCAGATTGTTAAAAAATGCAGGATGTGATATAGTTCAAGGCTTTTATTATTCAAAGCCTATTACTGTTGCAGAATTTGAAAAACTAATTGCTATACAAGTTGATTTAAATGTTAAATAATGTAATTTTAAATTAATTGTTATTTTTACTTTAATGTGCTAATATTATAAAATATAGAGATATTTTTTCGGAGGAAACTAATTTGGAATATGAAAAGCGAACGAAATTTATAGTAAACTTTATATATTTAGCCATTATTGCATTTATTGTTTTTATAGTTATAAAATACGGAATAGGACTGATAACACCGTTTATATTTGCATTTTTGATTGCTTATTTTATAAGAAGGCCTGCTAAGTTTATATCGGATAAATTAAAGATATCATATAAACTTACAGCATTATTATTAGTATTTGTTTTTTACTGTGCAGTCGTCTTGTTATTATCAATGATTGGTGTAAAGATAGTTTCGTCAGTTATTGATATAATTTATAAGCTGCCTTATATGTATTATTCTCATATAGAGCCGTTCTTATTGCTGACATTTGAAAATATCGAAGAGTGGATTTTGCGCATGGATCCGGCATATGTTGAAACTGCAAATGATATTTTCAATCAAATTACAAGAACTTTAGGGCAGTCAATAACAGGTCTTTCTATGAAAACTGTGGCTTTCTTATCGGGATATGCATCTTCTTTACCGGGTTTATTTATCAAGATTTTACTGATGATTATTTCCACATTTTTCATAGCAGGTGATTATGAAAAATTATCAGAATTTGTATACAGACAATTTTCAGGAAAAGGAAAGGCTCTTATAATCAGTATAAAACAATATATAGTCGGAACATTATTTGTTTGTATACGTTCATATGCTCTTATTATGTGCATAACATTTGTAGAATTGTCAATAGGGCTTTCAATAATTAAGGTATATCATTCAGATGGCGTAAAAGNNCTTTCAATAATTAAGGTAGCTAATCCAATACTGATTGCATTGTTAATATCCGTATTTGACATACTTCCTGTACTGGGAACAGGCGGAATTATGATTCCTTGGACTATTATAACAGCTATACAGGGTAATATTCCAATGGCTTTGGCACTTTTAGTTTTATATTTAATTATTACAGTGATAAGAAATATTTTAGAGCCTAAAATTGTAGGAAGTCAGATAGGGCTTCATCCTGTAGTAACCTTGATAAGTATGTT
>DGYI01000049.1:0-4302 GCA_002396645.1 Firmicutes bacterium UBA5010 | reverse complement strand
CTTTTACGCCATCTGAATGATACAGGTACTATAAAGTTGTTCAAATAATATATAAATAAAATATAAAAATCCTCTGATTTTAAATCAGAGGATTTTTTATCTAAATATAATTTTACATTATTTGTGTGATTGCTGAAAGAATAAAGTTTATTATAAATAATACTGTTGCCACCAAAAGAATTGGATGAATAGGCTTAGCTTCTTTCTTAAGAAGTCTCTTGCAAAGATTTACTACACAGTAGAATATAAATCCTGTTCCTATACCGTAAGATATACTGTATGAAAGAGCCATGAACACACCTGCGAAGAATGCAGGAATAGCTTCTTCAAAATCATCCCACTTAATTTCAGAGAATGCCGATAACATCATAATACCTACTGCAATTAATGCAGGAGATGTTGCGGCGTAAGGAACCGCACTTACAAANNCAAATTGCAACAACTACGCTTGTTAATCCTGTACGCCCACCTGCGCCTATACCTGCTGCACTTTCTACATAAGTAGTTGTATTTGATGTTCCTACTAAAGCTCCTATTGATGTTGCTATAGCATCAGCAAAAAGTGCTTTGTCCATTTTTGACTTAAATCCGCTATTGTTTTCCATTGATTTTTCGTCTTCTTCAGTAAATATTCCGCTTCTTCTTCCTGTACCTATAAAAGTACCTATAGTATCGAAAGTATCTGATAAACTGAAAGAGAATATTGTAATAAGAACAAGCGGAAGTCTTGAAACATCTGTAAATAATGATAAAATTCCGCCTTCTTTAAATATTGCTAAAAATGTTGTAGGCAATACAGATACAGCTTCGCTAAAGCTTACAGTGTCTGCTGTAGTAGTAACACCCATTGGAATTCCTATTAAAGTTGTTGCTATAATACTGATTAATATAGCACCTTTTACTTTTAAAACTAAAAGAGATATAGTAAGAACAAGACCTATTAAGAATAACCAAAGAACAGGATTATTAAATGCTGCTAAACCCGGTACAGCTCCAAAAGTTATAGCTTGTACATTTAATATGCCTATATAAGCTATAAATATACCGATACCTCCGCCGATAGCGTTTTGTAAACTGCGAGGAATAGCTTTGATTATGTATTTACGAATTTTTGTAACAGTAATTAGGATATTAACAAGTCCGCATATAAATACCATTGATAAAGCCTGCTGCCATGTAAAATTAAGACCAAAGCAAACAGTAAAAACGAAGAATGCATTAAGTCCCATACCAGGAGCTTGGGCATAAGGTACATTAGCCACGAGTCCCATAACAAGAGTTCCGATAATTGATGATATGATAGTTGCAAGAAATACTGCGCCCCATTCCATTCCTGCCTCGCTGAGTAAACTTGGGTTTACGATGATGATATAAGACATTGCAAAGAATGTTGTAAGACCAGCTATAATCTCTGTTCCTACAGTTGTTTTGTTTTCCTTTAATTTAAAAAACTTTTCCATAATAATTCCTTTCGTTTAATTTATTTTATTTTACTTTATTAGTACATATAGATTGTACTAAATTTTTTATACATTAGCAAGAGCAAATGGCGAAAAAAATAAAAAAAATTTACAAAAATCGACTAAAAAATGGAAGAAAATAAGCGAAAAAACAAACGATTATTTCTTTTTTAAGCACGAATATTCGTATAATATGAAATTAAATAAAAATCATCCGAATTGAAAAATATAATAATAAAAAAATAAGCACTCAGATTTATTGCTGGGTGCTTTGTACAAAATTATATAAAATATAAAGACAGACAAAAAAACAATTACTCTGCTTTTGCAGAGTAATTGTTTTTTGTTTAGTCTAAAACTAATGAAGGTGCAGTATATACTCTGGCTCCTAATTCATTGTCAAGCATATATAATCCTTTTGAATCTGAGCCGAATAACTCCATTTTTTTGATAAGTGTTTCAGCGTTTGTTTCTTCTTCGCCTTGTTCTTTCACAAACCAATCAAGGAACTGCATAGTTCTGAAATCTTTATTGCTATAAGCTTCTTCATAAATTGTATTAATTGATTCTGTAACAAACTGCTCATGGTCTAAGCCCATTACCAGCGGCTCAGTATTGTTGCTGAAGTTAGTAGTAGGAGAATCAAGTGCTTCAAGTGTTATTTTCAAACCATTGTTCTGCATATATTTTACAAACAGCATAGCATGATCTCTTTCTTCCTGTGCCTGAATATAATACCAGTTTGCGAAGCCGTCTAATCCTTGTTCAACATAAAAATTTGAAATTTCTAAGTATAAATAAGCGGAAAAGAACTCCTTATTAATTTGACTGTTTAATAATTTTGCTACATTTTCTTTAATCATTGTTTTAACCCCCATAAAAGTTATAGTATATAAAATATCTTAATATTTAGTAATAATATACCACAAAATAATAAATTTAAACATTTATTATTTATCGTAATTAACTTAGTTTATATTAGAATATCGGAAATATTTATTGATTATTATATAATCCTAATATATAATTTCTGATATATAAGCTTGATTAAAGACTGAGTTTAAGTATACTCACGGAGGAAGTTTTATGGAGTTGAATTCAAATAATATGAAAAAAATATTATCAATTGTAACCTTCACTATTTTATTATATTTAGGGCTGACAAATTTTTCAAAAGTCGTAAATATTATAAAATCAATGTTTGGAATTATCTCGCCTTTTATTATTGCCATATGTATTGCATTTGTTGTAGATATGATGCTTAGATTTATAGAGGCTAGATGGGACAGAGTTTTTAGAAAAAGAAATATAATGAATAAAATAAAAAGGCCTGTTTGTATATTATTAAGCTTTACAATAATTATAGGCTTTGTATTTGTTTTAATTTTTATGGTTGTACCTGAGATGGGGAGGACAATATCGGACATTGCCAAAAATGTTCCTTATTATATATCGGAATTAGAAGAATGGTGGAACCAAACAAGCAAGGAGCTTGAGAACATTTATGTAACCCTGCCTGAAATCGAAATAGACTGGAAGCAGGCAAGCTCGGCAATTGCCAATTTCCTAAGCTATGGAAGCAAATCAATTTTTAATACTACTCTTGGTATTACAGCATCAATTTTCAGTTGGCTTTTCAAATTAATCATTGCTCTGATTTTTTCTATATACATATTGTTCCAGAAAGAAAATCTGTACAGACAGGTAAAAAAACTGCTTTATGCTTATTTAAAAGAGGATACTGCTAAATCGATTTTAGATATTTCCAAAATGGCAGGTCTGACTTTTTCAAGATTTGTTACAGGACAGCTTACCGAAGCAGTAATAATCGGTGTCCTGTGCTTTATAGGCATGAGTATATTTTCAATGCCCTATGCGGTAATGATATCTGCGTTAGTCGGATTTACAGCCTTAATACCTCTTGTGGGAGCATTTATCGGAACAGCTTTCGGTGCTTTTATGATTATAATGGTAAGCCCGATTAAAGCTCTATGGTTTGTTGTATTTATAATTGTACTTCAACAGCTTGAGGGAAATATAATTTATCCTAAGGTAGTCGGAAACTCAGTCGGATTGCCGGGAATGTGGGTTTTGGTAGCCATAACAATAGGCGGAGGTCTGTTTGGCATAGTAGGTATGCTCTTAGCTGTTCCGATTTCTTCTGTTTTATATGCACTTTTAAAGCAATCAGTTAATAATAAATTATCAAAAAAATCTATTGATGATTTGATTGAGCATGATACAGAAAACGATAATGAACAATCTAATGATGATTTAATTGAACATGATACAGAAAATGATGATGAACAATCTAATGATGATTTGATTGAGTATGATACAGAAAACGATAATGAACAATTTAATGATGATTTGATTGAATACTATACAGAAGACGACAATGATCAAACTTATGATAATCTGATTGATTTCGATATAAAAGATGATAAACGAGCAAATGATGATTATAATGATTAAAATAAGAGAAATTATATATTAAATTAATTTTAAAACTTTAAAAAATAAGCAAAAAATAAAATAAGGGCAAGTATCTCTGAGTTGAAGATACTTGCCTTTGAAAATTTTAAACTACTCATAATATTTGATATTCAATAATATCCGGTACTATAACCTTATTAATTCCTTATCTCCGCTATGCAATTTTAATACACATGGAATTATATTTTTATAGGCTGTTTCATTATTATTGTTATCGGTATCTCCTGATGAAAATACAGATATCAGTCTGCCGCCGAAAAATTCCTTATAGCCGTTTTCAAAGGCCTGGTGAGCTCTGATTACAGTGTCTATCGACATTATTTTATATATATTCCCGCGCAATATT
>DGYI01000055.1 GCA_002396645.1 Firmicutes bacterium UBA5010 | reverse complement strand
GTATTTTCTTTGCTGCAAATATATTTTTTGTAATCAAAAACTAATTTTTATTATATTTTATAGCATAATATTATCATATAAAAAAAAAGTAGTTCTGCGCAAAAAAATATTTACATAATTTTACTGACATGATATATTATATAGAATTACACGTTTTTTATAACAAACATAAGGTGGTATAATATGAAAATAAAAATGATAGTTCTTGATTTAGATAGAACTTTACTCAGACAGGATAAAACTGTTTCAGATTACACTATAAAAATTCTGAATGAGTGTAAAAGGATTGGAATTAAAATAGCCATAGCTTCTGCAAGACCAAGAAGAGCAGTTAAAATATTTGCCGATCTTATCGGCTGTGATGATGTAATTTGTCTTAACGGTGCAATGGTGACGATTAATGAAAAAATTATAGAAANNNTGACCTATTCCTTTAAATATAGATTCCCTGATTCAAAGGTGTCTGCTGAAATTAACGATTGCATACACGCTAATTTTGACTTAAAGGAAATATTTACAGATATAGAAAATGTTATAATAACAAATTTTGTTGATATTTTAATTGATGTTGATAAAATAATTTTTGGTGTAGAGGATGAAAATGAAATAAATGAGATTAAATCCTTATTGCCAAGCGGGTTATATACCAGCATTGCAAACGGATATTTACTTCAAATTATGTCTAATGAAGCAACAAAGCTAAACGGTGTTAAAACTTTGGCTGAATATTATAATATCAGTTTAGGAGAGGTTGCTGCTTTTGGTGATGATTATGACGATATTGGAATGGTAAGAGAATGCGGTTATGGTGTGGCAGTTGGCAATGCTATAAAAGCTGTTATTGAGGCAGCCGGTTATATAACTGAATGCAGTGACAAAGACGGTGTTGCTCAATGGATAGAATATAATATATTGCAAAATGTCTAACAAAGTCGATATATCAACAGAGTCGATGCATCGACTTTGTTGATAATTAATTTCATTGGGAGGAGTTAAGCAAAATGATGGGTTTTAGTTTTTTTGACAGTTTTATGTCCAATGCTTTTCCGGTTATTTTTATGCTGATGTTTATTGCGGTATTTGGGACTATAATATTCACTATATTTAAAGGAATAGGTCAATGGAATAAAAATAATAATTCTCCTGTTTTAACGGTTGATGCAAAGGTAGTTGCAAAAAGAACCGATGTTAGTCATAGAAGTCATAATACCAACGATGATCATCATTACAGCTCAAGCACTTGGTATTATACTACCTTTGAGGTAGAAAGCGGGGATAGAATGGAATTAGGAGTTGACGGCGAGGAATTTGGAATGTTGGTTGAAGGAGATAAGGGAAAATTGACATTTCAGGGAACCAGATATAAAGGATTTGAAAGAAACTAATATCAAAGAGTGAATTGTTATACAATTCACTCTTTTAAAAAAAGGATGTGTAAAAATGAAAACATTAGAAACTGAAAGATTAATATTAAGGGGCTTTGAGGAAAATGATTTGGATGATTTGTTCGAATATGCACAGAGTCCTGACGTAGGACCGAATGCAGGCTGGCCTCCGCATAAAACTAAGGAAGATTCACTGAATATTTTAAAAATGTTTATTGAGAAGGATGATGTTTGGGCTATAGTTGAGAAAAAATCAAATAAGGTTATAGGTTCTTACGGATTACATAGAGATTTAAAAAGAGATAATGAAAAATCTAAAATGATAGGATATGTCTTATCAGATAAATTTTGGGGAAATGGCTACGTACCTGAGGCAACACAGAGAGTTTTAAAACATGCCTTTGAAGAATTAGATATTAATATTATATCTGTTTATCATTTTTGTTTTAATGAACGTTCAAAAAGAGTAATAGAAAAATCCGGCTTTAAATATGAAGGTATATTAAGACTGTCAAGCACATTGCCAAACGGGGATATAACAGATGATGTCTGTTATTCAATGACTAAAGATGAGTTTTTATCTAAATAAGTGTGGTTATGATAAATGTCAGTACATAAGGGTGCAAACAGCGAAGGTACATTTAGACAGGCAGGTTTGTGCAGAAATGATATTTTTATGATTTAGCGCAATATGCTGTATTAAAATCTGATTGGGAAAGTCAAAAATAATAAAATGGAGGTAATAATGTTTTTTTATACTGATGATTTAATTGATGATGAAATTTATTTGAAATTAGACAGAACTGCTGATGAAAATATAGAAAAAGGATATGTTCCCGCATATTATTTTAGAATAAAGAGACTTAATGACGATGCAGATTTGGGTTTTTGTGATTTAAGGCTGGGGCATAATGATAACACATATTATGGAGGGAATATAGGCTATGAAATCCATGCAGAGTACAGAGGACATCACTATGCAGCTAAGGCATGTAAATTATTGTTTCAACTTGCTAAAAAGCATAATATGGAACATATAGTTATTACCTGTTCTCCGGACAACACAGCATCAAGAAAAATTTGCGAATATTCGGGATGTACACTTGAAAAAATAGTAAGTGTACCTGAATGGCATAAGATGTATGAGGAAGGTAAAGTTATTACTTGCAGGTATATAACAGACATAAAATAATAAACACAATTTTATTATAAGGAAGGTTACAATTTGGATATTTTAAATTTTAATTATATAAAAGAAAGAGCAAAAAAATTTAAACATAATTCACTGGAATACACAGATTTTGATGATATAAAGGATTATGAAATTCTGTGTGATGACAGTAATTTATTGGCTTTATACGGTTTTAAAAATGAATTCAATATGCATCAAATTCATTGGGCTGCTGATGAGCTTGATTTTCTTATGGATTATATAAAGAATATTAATAAAGAAATTTTTATTTCATTTATTCCCGTTCAATGGGTAGATACACTAAAAAGCAATAATTTTACAGAGTATGCAGTATTCAGAGATTATTGGCTAAATGGTCTTGAATTCGTACCTGGCTGTGAAGAATATATGAAGTTAAGTGAAGATGAATGTGAACAGGCTTCAAAGCTTACTTTATCCTGCAAAGAACAAAGCAGAGAATTTTTCGGAGAAACTGCCGAGTGGTTTAAAGAGTGGATAAGCAGTGATAATTCTACAGATTCCGAATATAAGGATTCTTCTGTATTAGTACATAAAGAAAATGATGAAATGGCGGGAATTGTATGTGTAGCTACTTATGGACACAAAAGCCAAAAAGGAGCAGTAGTTTGGATACGTGAATTAGCGGTAAATCCAAAGTTCCAGGGAAAAGGAATCGGCAGAAAGCTTTTATTGCAAGCTCTTAATTACGGAAAAGACTGCGGCGCGGACAGAGCATTTCTCATGGCTGATGAGTGCAACAATAATGCAATTAATTTATATAAGAGTGTAGGTTTTATGCCAAACGAAGAAATAGGACAAATAGATATGGTTTATAGAGTATAAGTTAAAATATCTTGACAACGAACAAGTGTTCTGATAAAATTTACATATCTGAAGTAATTAATATTAAAAATTAAGTGCTGAATCCGCATATAAGCTTTAGCGGTATTTTGTGTACTTTACTTAGAGGTATAAGGTTGAAAGAAATGATAAATAAGGAAAGGGTATGCACCGAGTCCATGCACAAATGTTTCATGACATTTTGTGCAATAGGTGCATGGACATAATTATGAAATCTTTTGATTTATCAAAACATGAAGCAAGATTGTTTATTTTACGAAAACAAGGTTTGATTGGCAGTTATAAATTTATCGGAAAGCAGGGTGTCTTAGAATATGTCAGGCAGACAGGATGTATTCAATATGATCCTATTGATGTTTGCGGAAAAAATTCTGAGCTGGTTTTACAGTCCAGGATTAAGGGTTTTACCAAAAACATGTTGTATGAACTGCTTTATGAGGACAGAAAATTAATAGATTATTTTGATAAGAATCTTGCTATCATGCCCGTCGAGGATTGGATTTATTTTGAGCGAATTCGTGACAGATACAAGAAAAGTGTTCGCGGTCAAGAACAGGTAGATAATGTTGCCGAAGAAATTAAAAGTTTGATTTCTAAAAAAGGAGCACTATGCTCAAAGGATATAGATCTTGACGAAAAAGTAGATTGGTACTGGAGTGACACAAAATTATCGCGTGCTGCTCTTGAAACATTATACTTTAGAGGAGATTTAATAGTACATCATAAGAAGGGTACAATAAAATACTATGCTTTAGCCAAGGACTATATATCTGAAGATATACTTGAGGCAGAAGAGCCTTTTCCTGATGAAACAGAGCACATGAAATGGAGAGTTCTTAGGAGGATTTCAGCAGTCGGGCTATTGTGGAACAGGCCAAGTGATGCATGGCTTAATATAGCAAATATGAAGGCAGAGCAAAGAAAGCTTGTTTTTGATCAATTGATTAAAGAAAACAAAATTTGCAGTATTAATATTGAAGGCTTAAAAGATACCTTTTATTGTCTGCCTGAAGATGAAAGTATAATTCATGAAATAAAAAGCTGTACCGAATTTGATAAACGTATGGAATTTATAGCTCCGCTTGATGGTATGCTTTGGGACAGAAGGCTGATAATCGAGTTATTTAATTTTCAATATAAATGGGAAATATATACACCTGAAAGTAAAAGAGAATACGGATATTATGTTTTGCCTGTTTTATATGGTGACAGCTTCATAGCAAGATCTGAAATGGTATGTGACAGAAAAAATAAAATACTGGTTGTAAAAAATATTTGGTTTGAAGATGGAGTGAAAATCAATAAAACTTTAAAAAATGAACTGAAAAAATCATATAATAGGTTTATGAGTTTTCATCAATTGGATTCTATAAAATTTGAAAATAATACTGATGTTTAAGCTTGAATAGTTAAAATACAGTATCTTGATGTAAAAAACAATAATGCAGGATTTTGACTTTATATCTTGCATTATTGTTTTAATTTTGCAAGGAATTTTGATTTTATATCTAATATAATGAGTTTGAAAGGAAGGATTGCGATGGAATTTTTAAATATAATGACCGAGCTTATAGATTATATTGAGGATAATATTGCAGAAGATTTTGACTATAATCGTATCTCAAAAATCGTGGGATGCGATACATATCAATTTGGCAGAATATTTTCCTATATTGTCGGAATATCTTTTTCAGAGTATATCAGAAACAGACGATTGTCTCTTGCGGCTATTGAACTGCAGGAAGGAAATTATAAAGTGATTGATATAGCTTTAAAATATGGTTATAGCTCACCGGAGTCATTTGCACGCGCATTTAAAGAATTACATGGAATATCGCCGAGAGAAGCATGCACTCAAGGCAGAAGTCTTAAAATGTATCCACGTATCACCTTTCATATTTCAATAAAAGGAGATATAAATATGGAGTATCGAATTGAAGAAAAGGGAATAATTAAAGTTGCAGGAACAGTAAAAAATTTTGGTATGTGGACAGCAAATAAGGAAGAACAATATTGGAAAGAACAAATGGGTGAGAGATGGGATTTCTGGGATGAATTTTTACATGGCGGTATGGACAGGAAGATTGCTGAGTATGGATTATACCGTGCACCTTTTTATCAAATGGGAGTTATAAATACTCTTGAAAATGGTGAAATCATTGAAGCTATAGGTGCTGAGTCAGACGGAAAAACATATAATGATTTAACTGAATTTGAAGTACCTGCAAGTACATGGGCTGTATTTGCCGCAAAAGGAACATTAAATCAAAACATTCATCCAATAGATATGCTGACTGCACGCATATTTACAGAATGGCTGCCGTCAAGCGGATATGAAAAATCAATGAATTACGAAATTCAGGTTTACGGACCCGGAGATACACAAAAAGATGATTATACAAGTGAGCTTTGGATTCCTGTAAGGAAAAAATAAATTTAAAAATCTAATAAAATAATATTGATGTTTATATTTATAGCAGTTAATATATTATTAATATAAAAATATGAATTAAAATCATCCAGGTCTGATATTAAGATTAGAATTTATAGAGGAGATTAAGCAAATGAATTGGAATATAAAAAAATTCAATGAATTAACAGTAAATGAATTGTACGAGATATTAANNTTTTTTCTATAACTTGCTTTTGAATGAATTGTACGAGATATTAAAAATAAGAGCAGAAGTCTTTGTTGTAGAGCAAAATTGTGTATACCAAGATTTAGATTCAAAGGATAAAGCGTCTTATCATTTATTTTTAGAGGATAGTGAAGAAATAGCAGCTTATTTGAGAATTTTGCCGAAAGGAATATCCTATCCTGAAATTGCAATCGGAAGAGTATTAACAAAAGCAAGTTATAGAAAAAAAGGCTTAGCAAAAGAAATTATGAAAAAGGCGATAGATTATATTACAGACAGCTTAGAGGAAAAGAAAATTAGAATTTCGGCACAGCTTTATTTGTTAGAATTTTATAAAGAGCTTGGATTTGAACCGATATCTGATATATATCTGGAAGATGGTATAGAGCATATTGAAATGCTGTACCAAAAATAAATCTGCTTTTTTAAATTTGTTATAATCTCTTTGAGATATCATGCCTTATTATATAACAAAAGAGCGAGTTAGCAATAACTCGCTTTTTTGTTTTTTACTGTTTGGTAACAGTTCTGTTTACATGCTTACTTGTTGAAAATTATTTGATAAGTTGATATATTTTATCCAAAACAGATTCTAAAGGCTCTTTTATTTGAAGAGATTTATCTCTTTTAACAATTTCACAGCAATTTTCTTTAATATTTCGCGGGCTTACAATTACCCTGATTGGAACACCAAGCAAATCAGCATCAGAAAACATAATTCCTGCACTTACGTTTCTATCATCATAAATTACTTCAATACCTTTTTCTTGAAGCTTATTATATAGATTATCGGCAAAATTTTTGACCTCAGTATCTTCTGCACGCATTGCACAAATATGCACTTGCCACGGTGCTATTGACATAGGCCAGATAGGGCCGTAGTCATCATGATGTGCTTCACAAACTGATGCTGCCAGCCTTTCTATACCAATACCGTAACAGCCCATTAGAGGATAACCTGAAGCGCCGTTTTTATCGGTATATTGCATATTCATTGCTTTAGTATATTTTGTACCAAGCTGAAATATGTTTCCTAATTCAATTCCTTTGGATATAGTGACAGATTGATTTTTACATTTGGGACATATTCCGCCCTCTTTTATTTTTGCAAAGTCATTGTACTTGATATCACCTATATCACGTGTGATATCAAGTCCTGTATAATGATGGTTATCTATATTGCCTCCACATATAAGATTGTTACTATTTTCAAGAGATTTATCGAATAACACTAAATGTTTTGTATTCAGATTGTAAGGACCTGTATAACCTGCATGCAAACCGCTTTCTTTAGTTATTACAGCAGGACGGATATCGCAGGCTAAATAGTTTGTAAGTTTAGTTTCATTTACTTCCATATCTCCGCGTATGAATAGTATAACATAGCTGTCATCTGTATTTTTCTGATATACAACTGCCTTGCAGCTCTTTTCTTTACCTAGATTAAAGAAATTGCATATATCTTCGATTGTGTTCATATTAGGGGTATGAACAAGATTAAGCTCATGTGAAAAATCCTCTCTTTTGCTATATGAAATATTTTCTGCTGCCTCTGAATTGACCTTGTAATCACATTCCTTGCACAAAACGATTGAATCCTCACCAATATCTGATAATAACATAAATTCATGCGATATATTTCCGCCCATCATACCCGAATCAGATGATATAGAAATGACATCAGATAGTCCAATACGGCTAAAAATCCTTTCATAAGCCTTAAAGCAACGCTCATAATATTTTTCTAAATCATCTTGTGATGTATGGAATGAGTAGGCATCTTTCATTGTAAATTCACGGACACGAATAAGTCCGCCCCTTGGACGTGCTTCGTCTCTGAATTTTGTCTGTATTTGATAAATCATAAATGGATATCTGTTATATGTTTTGCCGTATTCACGTACAAGATGAACGGCTGCTTCTTCGTGTGTCATTCCAAGAACCAGAGGAGCATTGTTTCGGTCATTAAGTCTGACAAGTTCATTTCCTACAGTTTCATACCTTCCTGATTCTTGCCATAAGGATGCCGGCAGAACAACAGGAAACAATACCTCCTGACCGTCAATAAGATTCATTTCTTCACGTATTATCTGTTCAATTTTTCTTGTTATTTTTCTTAAAGGCAGATATGAGGAAAAAATACCGCTCGCAATATTTTTCATATATGCTCCTCTGAGCATTAAAGCATGACTGTCAATAACACAGTCTGAGGGTGTTTCTTTAAATCTGTCACCGACAAGATTGTTTAATTTCATTATAATTACCTCCAATATATTTATATATTTTAATACAAAAAAGCCCTAAGCATAAATATGCTTAGGGCGAACTATAACAAGTCCGTGGTACCACCTAAATTCGGAAAAATCCACTCTCTGAGTACAAGGTAGGATGCCTGATACTATCTCTCTGTAACGGGAGAGTCCCGGTAAAGCCTACTGAAAAATTTTGTTTGGTTTACAGCTCAAAGACCGGTTTAGCATATCTTCAATAAAGGCTTGCACCTGACGCCCTCTCTCTTAAAAATCTGAAATGCTTACTATTTCTTATCATAGCTTTATATTAATTTTCTATATTATATATTTTGCTAATTCTAATGTCAAGATATATAAATAACAGGCTTTATACATTACACATTAATGTATCTTATCATTGTTTTTAGTTCGTTTTCATCGTATTTTTTCATTATTTTATTAAATTTTTTAGGTGTTTTATTCTTAATATTATATAAAAATTTTGACCTTACAGGCAAATATTTTTCTATGTTTTTTATATAATCATTTGTAAAATATTTTTTGTGAGATATTATTCCGTCCAATGCTATAAGGCTGCAGCATTGCTGCATAAAGGGCACTATTTTTTCATCATGTTCAAATTTTATATTTTTAATGTCATAACTAAGCACATGCTCTATAAGCCTGAACAGTTTATTTGCAAGTATATCAAGTTTATGTCCTTTAGCTGAAAGCGAAAATACTGTTGCACTCTTGGAATCTATATCAGTTTGGATATCTTGCACATCATCACAAAGCTGAAGTATAATGCCGAATCCCAGCATAAATTTAATTTCATCCTCTGTCAAAGTTCCTTTAACTAAATAACCATCTGCCAATACAGATGAGCCTCCTTTTTTAAAGGATATATCAACTATATCCTTTTCAAAGGGGCAGGAGGTTGTTTGTTGTTTTAAACTGTTTTTTTGTGATATATGTATCAGTAAGAGGCTATCGTAAACCTCGGGATATAATTCTCTTTCAAACTGACTTTCTATGAGTTCTACCATATGATAAATTTCAGCTTCTAATTTATCAGACGGGTGAACATCTAAGCCTTGTAGTCTTTCATGAAATTTTTTGTTAAAGTTTTCTTTTCTTTCTAATGAGATATCACTGTCAATTAAATTATCTGTATAAGGATAAAGCATACTGTATCCGAATATAGAGGGAGTGTATTCGACTTTTATATCAAGCATAAATTGAAGTATATTCATAATCCAGGCATTTCTGATTGCCTGACCTATATCGTCAAAGCTTAAATCTTCATTTTTGAGGCTGTCATTTATAAAGCTTTTAGTTATATCCATTATTCCCTTGCTTATAAAATGTTTTATCGCAAAGCATTCATCTATCGATATATCTGAAAGGCTGTCTTTTATGAAATTACTTAAATCATCAGCCCAAGCTCTTCTATTCTCCTCAAGATTTAAGCTGTTCATAAAATTGTTAGGCCATAATTTGAATTTGTCTAAAATTTTATCTAAAATTTGATTAATTTCTTGTTCATTATTTATTTTTTCTCCGAATGAATATGCTCGAAGTTTTGTATAAGAATTCCCATCTTGCAGATACCAAAGCTTCTTATAATCATTTATGTAATATTCAAAAATATCATTTAAGGACATTATGATTCCCCCAACTTTTCAATCTTATTTCTGTGAAAATTATAACATTTTTAAAATGCGATTTCATTAGAAAAACATTAGAATTTGTTAAGAATTAATTGTAAAAGTAATTTCTGGGTGATATAATAATAATTCAAAGTACGATTTAATTATAAATATTTTAATCAGAGGTGTATTATGAGTAATATAATTATAAGAGAGGCCAAGCTTGAGGATGCAAAAGATAAAGGGTATGTTCATTATAAGTCGTGGCAAGAAACCTATACAGGTATAATAAATCAAGAATATTTAGACAAAATGAGTATTGAAAAATGTGTTAAAATTGCTGAAGAATATCTTGAAAATAATCTGGTTGCGGAGTTTGACGGTAAGATTGTCGGCTTTCTGTGCTATAACCCATGCAGGGATACAGATTATGAGAATTGTTCTGAAATAGTTGCTGTTTATATCTTAAAGGAATATCAAAAAAAGGGCATAGGTAAAATGCTTATGGATGAGTCAATTAAAAGACTTTCAGGATATAAAAAGCTTGCTTTATGGGTTCTTGAAAATAATAAAAGTGCAATAGAATTTTATGAAAAATACGGATTCTCAATTGATGGCACAAAAAAAGAAGCCGTTCTTGTTACACCTGTTACTGCATTGAGAATGGTTAAAGATATATAGATAAAAATTATATGTCTATTTAATATTTGCGGGGTGATATGTTATGCATTTAATATTAACTTCTTGCGATTTTCAAAACTATAATTCAAAGAAAAGTATTGTTGACAATTTAAAAATGCCTATTGAAAAATGCAGGGTTTTGTTTATTCCGAATGAAAAAGCAAGTATGCAAAACATACAAAGCGAATTATATTATGACAGAGTAGAAACATTTGGATTTGAGAGACAAAATATTAATGTTTTTAATTATTATAATTCAAAACCTTATTGGGATTTGGATATAGATGCTATATACATAAGTGGGGGCAATACATTCCGTACACTTGACAGAATAAAAAAATGCGGTTTTGATAAAGCAATTTTAAATTATGTAAATAAAGGTGTTACTTATATCGGAGGAAGTGCAGGAACTCATATTGTAACAAAAAATATTGAGCATGTTTTACAATTTGATGATAATGAGTCCGGCATAACAGATTTTAATGGACTTGGTTTATTTGATGGTATTATATTTTGCCATTATACCGACGAAAGAAAAAACTATTATGAAAAAGCTCTGTCAGAAGGAAAATATAATGTATACACATTAAGAGATGAAGAGTGTATCGTAATTAATAATTAATAATAAAAATATAAATGAAAAAGGAAACAAGATGAATATGAATGATGAAAATATATTATGGAGAGATGGAGCTGTAGGCAAGAAATTTGTTGCATCATTTAGCGGCGGCCAAAAGAACACCCTCTGGCTATATAAAGCGACGGCGGATGGTACAACAATTAATTTCTTAAGCTCTTTGCCTAAATCTTGAA
>DGYI01000016.1 GCA_002396645.1 Firmicutes bacterium UBA5010 | reverse complement strand
GAGGATAATTGGATTATACGTGAAATATGAATTTATTGATAATAAGACACGGAGAGTCAGAGGCTGACATCTTGAATGTTATAGAGGGCAGAGCTGATTTTGAGCTTACGGAGCGCGGAGAGAGACAGGCAAGGGCTATGTCTGAATGGGTTAAAACCAGATATAAAGTCGATAAAATTATATCCAGTACATTAAAAAGAGCAAAGAAAACAGCAAGCTATCTGTCGGAAGCTACGGGGGCGCAGATAGAATACAGCGATGATTTAATGGAATTTCAAAATGGACTTATAGCGGGTATGGCAAGAGATGAAGCTGATATAAAGTATCCGAAGCCTTTAAACAGATATCCGCATACAAAGATTTATGAAATGGAAAGTGATTTGGAGTTCAGATTCAGAGCAGAGACAATATTATCGAAAATAATCTGTGAAAATGATAATGACAGTACAATTGCAATAGTATCACACGGAGGAATGATTAATATGCTGTACAGAAGCTTTTTACAATTGCCTAACAGCTCAAATATTTATGTTTCGACGGGGGATACAGGAATACACAGATGGTACATAGATAATGCCGCTGCCAGCGGAAGTTCCGATAGCGCAGTCATGGAAAGAAGAGTTATTGTATTCTCAAACAGCTTGGAGCATTTAAATGCTATTTAGCTTAAAATAGAGGGAGGGCTGCTGCAATATACTGCAGCAGTCCTATATGTTTTTTATAGATAAGGAGCAATTTCCTTTATAGCACTGATACCATGTTTTTTAACAAGAATATCAGCTATTTCATGTAAAGCATCTTCGTTTAGATATTGAGCAATTCGGTTTATTAAATTAATATGACCTGACTTAGCTGCCTTAATTGCTAAATCGCCCAAGTCATCATCATCCATATATATCGCTAATTCAACTAAATTATCTAATCTTTCATTTTTTAATTCCATAATTGCCAAGTTATTAACAGCATCTTCATCCAAGTATGGAACTAAAGCCATCACGTCTTTAATTGTATTTGATTTTTTAACTATATCACTAAGATCATCCTCATCCATATAAGGAGCGATACTTTCTAAACCATCAGTTCCTCCGAATTCTATAGCCTGAAGTACTAAATCGTTTAAGATATCTTCATCTATATGCGGTGCGATATCACATAAGTCCTTTACAGTGAATTTTTCATTTATCTGCTTAATCAATTTATTCAGATAATCTTCATCAATAAAGCACGCTATTTCAGCTATATCTTTTATTGTTACCTTAGCTGTGTTATCTACAATCTTGTCAATTATTTCTTCAGTCTGTACAGGTTTTAGTATAGGGCTGATTTCAGCTACGTCTTTCAGAGATATTTTTTCTTCTTTGAGATAACTGTCATCTTTGGAGTCTATAACATTTTTTATGAAATCAAGTGATTCTTCCCCGGATAGAAGCTCATCTATAGTTACACAGAATATTTTGGCAAGCTCAGGGAGCTTGGATATGTCAGGCATAGAGCTTCCTCTTTCCCAGTTGCTTACAGCCTGATAGCTCACTCCCATTAAATCGGCAAGCTCCATTTGAGTTATATTGTTTATTTTTCTTAAATTAACAATTTTCTTTCCTATGTTTTTAGTATCAAACATTTCACAACTCCTTAAAGGTTATTTTATAGAAAGGGTATAATATTTTTTAGGTCTTTAATTCCAAAATCCTTAACATAATCATCAACTATTTTGTTCAGAGTTTCACGTCCTAAAAAGGGAGCTAATGCCATAAGCGTATTTTTATCATCTTTGTTAGTTGATTTAAGTGCTAAATCATTTAATGTGTCCTTGCTTAAGAATGGTGCGAACATAACTAATTCATTTAAATTCCCATTAGTAAATGAATCCTTAGCTAAAGCATCCAGAGTATTTTCGCTTAAGAATGGTGCCAAGGCTATAAGCGTTTTTTTATCACTTTTGTCAGATGATTTTAGGGCTAATTCGTCTAATGTATCTTTGCTTAAAAATGGAGCAAACATAACTAATTCACTTAAACTTTCGCTGGAAAATGAATTTCTGGCTAAAGTGTCTAAAGTATTTTTGCTTAGAAACGGTGCCAATCCTATAAGCTCAGATAATTTCCCGTTTGAAGACGATTTTAAAGCTAAATTATCCAAAGCATCTCTGCTCATAAATGGTGCTAAGGCTACAAGCTGTGACATCATATTGTTTGATGATAAATTCAAAGCCAGCATATCAACCTTTTCTTCACTTAAAAATGGAGCAATTTGAATTATGTCTTCAAAATCGAAAGATCCTTTGTTTTCTTCAATTACTTTATCTACAATTTTTTCTGTCTGCATTGGCTTTAACAGCGGAGCAACTTCAGCAACTGTATCTATAGATATTTTTTCTTCCGATATATATTTATCTTCTGTTCCGTTAATTATGTTTTTTACTAATTCCAGAGGTTTTCCGTCATTTAATAAATCATCTATACTGATTCCTAAAATTTCTGCGAGTTCGGGAAGCTTAGATATATCAGGCATAGAATTTCCTCTTTCCCAATTGCTGACTGCTTGATAGCTGACTCCCATTAAATCGGCAAGTTCCATTTGAGTTATATTTCTTTCTTTTCTTAATTGAGATATTTTCTTTCCTGTATTTCGTGTTTGAAACATATGGTAATCCTCTCTTTCAATATAATATTTTTTGTATAAATAATATTAAAAATATTATTTAAATAGCTTATCACATATATGTGATATTGAATAGATATTTGATTTTGCAAAATCATTTTCTTCATGTCATAATCATAGCATTTGTTTAAAAATTTTAGAAGCAACTAGTAATTGAGTAGCCGGATTTTTTTACTCAAGTGCTGGTTGAGTTGTTGAAATATGAATATAAGTACTATTATTTACAAGCAATATTTTTAATATTACTAACAATATTTTTAATATTATTGGGTAAAGTTGCAAAAAAAATTTTATCATGTATAATAAAATATAGAACTAAGGAGGAGCTTTATGGATATATTATTTGATACACAAAGGCTAAATATATACAATGCGGCTGAAAAGGATATTAATATGATAATAGAGCTTGAAAATCATAAAGATAACAGGGATTATGTGTGGCAAGGTACATATGAGGAGCATATAGCAGAAATAAATGATGAAAATTTTATGCTCCTTATGTTTAAATGCAAAGAAGATAACAGAACAGTAGGATATTCTTTATCACATGTTAATTTTAAAACTGAAGTTTTCGAGCTCAGACGTATAGTTATATCTGATAAAGGAAAAGGATATGGAAAGGAAGCAATTCTCGGAATAATTAAATATTGTTTTGAGGTGCTGAAATGCAACAGATTTTGGCTTGACGTATATCCTGATAATGAAAAAGGGATAAAGCTTTATAAGAGTATTGGTATGCATCATGACGGAACACTAAGACAATCTTATAAAAGCGAAAGGGGATATCTTGATCAAATGATTTTTTCAATCTTAAAGGATGAATATTTTAAAGTGGCTGTTATATAACAGCCACTTTGTGATTTATTGTGCGTGCAGCATTATATCAATAATTGTTCTGTCAACATTAGACATACCTTTTTCACTTAAAGTTTTAAGGTTTTTTATGCTCTCTTCTGCTGTTCCTGTTACAATACCATTATTTTTACAGGCATAATAACCGCCCATAGCTAAAAGAGAAGACTGCACTCCGGCAGCAGCGGCTGTTCCAAGTTTAAAAGCACATCCCGGCTTTGCTCCGTCACATATAACCCCTGATTGATTTGCTAATATATTTTTAACAGTACCCTGTATCTGAGCATAGCTTCCGCCCATAAGCCAAGTTATTGCACAGGCAGAACCGGTTGAAGCCGCTATTGAGCATCCGCAAAGAGGAGACAGTCTTCCTATATAATGCTTAACATATGAGGTTATTACATGGCTTATAGCAAGTGCCTTTGATAAGTCGACATCATTTGTCGGATTAAGCTCATTATACGCCGCTATTGGAAGAATTGCGGTTAAACCGTTATTTCCGCTTCCGTTTGAGCTCATAACGGGAACACTAAGACCGGACATCCTTGCATCAGACGCAGCTGATGTGAGCATCATAGCGGTATTTGCCAAATCTTTTCCTAAGATTCCTTTATCCATATTTTGCTTCATCGCATAGCCGGTGCCTATGCCAAGCCTCTTATCTATGCCCATTTTTGCAGCCGACATATTCATTTCTATTCCTTCAAGCATAAATTTTGTATCTTCAAAGCTCAAATCCTCTATAGTCTTTATAATGTCCATTATTGAAGAATCGAAAAAGCTTTCATCAATCAATCCATTAGAATTTTTATCAGTATTAAGCTCTTTTTTCAAAAAGCTATTATTTAGTGAAATACTGACTATATTATCATGCTTGTCTTCAATTATTGCTTCTGCAGTGTCATCACCTGACTTAACTATAACCTTAACGTAGACTTTTTTATTTGTATCAGCTATTTTGACTATAACCTTATTATTACATATAAGATTTCTTGCAATATTTCTGCAATCATCATCAATTTCACCTAAAATCTCAAGCCCTTTTTCACACTCTCGTTTTGCCGCACCTAGAGCAGCCGCTACATCAAGCCCTATTTCGTTTGAATTAGGTATACCTACGTTCATTCCGTTTTTATAGATATTAGAGCTTAAATATACTTCGACAAAGTCTAAGTCAGCACAGTTTATGCAAGATGCGGCAGCAGCAGCGCAAAGGGCTATAGCCACAGGCTCTGTGCATCCTATAGCAGGCTTTACTTCGTTATTAAGTATATATAATATATTTTCTTTTATAGTCATAATTACCTCCATTATATTACCTTCATAAGAGTTTCAAGTTGTTTTATTTGAAAAAGGATTTTTACATTTGTATTATTCATCTTTGGTTATGAGTTTTTATATCATTTACTTATAAATTAAATAGCAATATTTATGCCAATAAAGAATTCATTATATAATGAGAGAAACAGCCATCTTGTATCAATGTGAGACAAGAACGGTCTCATATTGATACAAAATCTAATTTTGAGATTTTATTTTAGTTGCTATTATTAAATTTTTCACCCTTATACATGATTTGTCAATTGACAAAATGTATTAAAAAACAATAAAATGTAAATAGTAATATAAGTAAATACAAGGAGATGATTAACTTGAAAAGAAGATATATATTAATTATTTTAATGCTGGTATTAAGTTTTAGTTTAATTTCTTGCAATAAAAATGTTACACTAAAGGAAAATGAGGCGATAAATCAGGTCGGAAAGGCATTTTTTAACGAGGATGATATAATTGCTTTTATTTTAAATGATTTAAGCAGGGAAAAAGTGGATATATATAAGAAGAATATTAGTATTGAGGAATATGGAGACAGTCCCTATGAATCAGCGTTAATAATTCCGAGATATAATAATATGAAGATATCTGTATATAAAGCAGATTTTAAAGATGATGAGATAATAAAAGGTGAATTGATATATGAAACAAAAAATAAAGAGAACTATGGATTTTTATTTCATCATGAAAGACCGGAGGGGATGCCTCTTATAGTTATTATTGAAGGAGAAGGTATAAGTCAGAAATATTATTATTCGTATAACGGAAAGGATGGTACTCCTGAATTTGAGTATATAAGACAAAAAGAATAGGAGTCTGATGATATTTTGCACAAATAAGTGCACGGAGGTAATGATGAGGATCAAAGAAGAAAAAAATAAAATTATTATTAAAGATCAGCCTGATTTTGAGCCTTGTCACATTTTTGAATGCGGACAAGCTTTTAGGTGGGAAAAACAAAAAGACAGCAGCTATACTGTAGTTTCAAACGGTAAGGTTATAAATGTAGCAAAGGAAAAAGAAGATATAATTATAAATAATACCGATATAGAAGACTTTTATAATATATGGCAGGATTATTTCGACTTAAATACGGACTACAGTTCTATTAAATCAACCCTGGATACAGACGAAATTATGAAAACAGCGATAAATTTTGGACAAGGTATAAGAATATTAAATCAGGATGAATTTGAAACAATGATTTCTTTTATTATCTCTGCTAACAACAGAATTCCTATGATAAAAAAGGTTATTGAAAATCTGAGTATCAATTTTGGTGACAAAATAGGCGAGTACAACGGAAAGCTATATTACTCATTCCCGACATACGAGCAATTGGCTAATGCGCCTATTGAGATAATCAGAGAGTGTAAGGCGGGCTTTCGTTCCGAGAGAATAAAGGAAGCGGCTATAAGAATAATAGATGAAAAAAATACTGTTTATGATTTAAGAAATAAAAGTTATGATGAGGCACTGGAGTATCTGTTAAGCTATAAAGGAGTAGGCAATAAAGTAGCTAATTGTATTTTATTATTTTCAATGAAGCAGTTTTCTACATTTCCTGTTGATGTTTGGGTAAGAAGAGTTATGCAGGAGCTATATGTTTCTAAAATGACCAGCGATAAGGAAATAAGAAAATTTGCTGAGGACAAGTTTGGCCACATGTCAGGATACGCTCAGCAGTATTTATTTTATTATGCCAGAGAGAATGGAATAGGCAGATAAATTTCATAAAATTAGGCTTTTGCATTTGACTTGGACAAGTCTTGGGCAAAAGCCTGATTTATTTTTTGTTATAATTTATATTTTAAATATTTTCACCATCTCGTTCATGGAGCTTGCGTGAGATGACAATTCTTCACTTGAAGCGGCAATTTCTTCTGTTGTAGCAGAATTGCCCTGAACTATCTCGGTAATGCTCTCAATCTGTGATGCGGTAGACTTTATAACTGAGGCCTGCTCATTGGAAGCGTTCGAAATATTTTTAATTAAAGAGTTTACTTCAACTGTTTTTTCAACAATATTGTCAAGAGCCTTGGCTATTTGATTACTGATATCTACTCCTGATGCAACACTTTGTATTGAATGTTCAATTAATATTGTAGTATTTTTTGCAGCTTCAGAGCTTCTGGAAGCAAGATTTCTTACTTCTTCAGCAACAACTGCAAAGCCTTTGCCTGCTTGTCCTGCTCTTGCTGCTTCAACAGCTGCATTTAATGCAAGTATATTTGTTTGGAATGCTATATCTTCTATAGCTTTTATTATTTTAGCTATATTTTCTGAAGAAGAATTTATTTCATCCATAGCTGACAGCATTATGTTCATGCTTCCGCCAAATCCTTTGATTTCATCAGCTACATTTTCGAAAAAATTCATTGCTTCTGTACTGTCTTTAGCATTCTCTTCTATTCTTTCGGAAACATTTAATATTGAGCTTGAAATCTGCTCAATTGTCGATGCTTGATTTACAGCTCCTGCAGCAAGAGATTGAGCTCCTTGTGCAACTTGTACCGAAGCCGAGCTGACTTCATTTGCACTTGTATAAATTTCACCGATTATTCTGCTGAACGTATTCGATAGATTTTGCAAGGCTTCTTTTATCTTACTGAATTCGCCATCATAAGATTGAATCAGTTCGATTTTTAATATTCCATTTGACATTTTATTCAGAGTTTCAGTCACTTCGTCAATGTATTTTATGTATTCTTTTAACCTTGCTGTTAAATTGGATAAAGAATCTGCAAGAACTCCGACCTCGTCATTCGATTTTACACTTATTTCAACGTCCAAATTTCCAGCAGCCAATTGTTCGGTTACAATAGACAACTTTTTAAGCGGAGAGGTAATTATATTGCTTATAAATAAGATTGCTATAAAAATCAACACTATTGCTGCGACAAAAATAGCCAGAAGTATCATGTAGATAGAATTTACGTTTGCATTAAATTCTTTTTCCGGTAAAAAGGATATTAAATTCCAATCAGTATTCTCGATCAAACTGTAACCGCCGTATGCTTTTGTACCATTATTCGTATATGCTAATTTTTCATAATTTTTATTGGCAATTGCACTTAAAATATTGCTGCTGAGTCCTGTTTCATCTAAGTTTTTAAGCAGCATGCTTTCATCCCTGTGCCCGATTACTACATTATCTTTTGATGTCAATATATAATAGCCATCTTTTCCTAGTTTTTGATTGGCTATCATGTTATTTAGCTTAGTTATTTCTATATCTGCTGCCGCTATACCGACAATTTTATTATTAGAATTATATATCGGTGTTGAAATAGTTATTACCTGTCCTCCGGTTGTTGCATCAACATATGGCTCGGAAATAAAGGTGCTGTTTGTGTTAACAGCTTGGTACCAGTCTCTGGTTGTCATATCATAATCACTGTCAGGTATCCAATAATCCGAAGATACAATGGTATTTCCTTGTATAGAGCCAACATATGTACACAATATAGAATCCTTCTCAAGATTGGTGCTTCTAATAAGGGTCATCATGAGGTCTGAATAATAAGGATTAGTTGTTTGGTTTTCACCTTTTTTCAATGATTCCGACAAATCTACGGCATCTTGACTTGCAGCTAATTGTTCAATTATTGTAATATATCTGGTGAAGTATTTTTCAACTTGATTCTTAACGTAATTGTCCGTATTTTCTAAAATGCTTATTTCATTTTTTGTGAATTCATTTTTAGAAAATGATAAAATAATTACACCTATAACTATAAAAGTTAATACAACTAAGGTACCGATGATATAAACAATTTTTGCCTTAATGCTTTTAAAGCCTCTTATTGATTTTTTATCTTTCATTTTATAACCGCCTCCCTTAAAGAAATATTTTTGCAAATGTTTTCCTATGCTAATATCATTATACAATAATTATTAAAGATTGGAAACTATAATATTAAAAATATTGTCAATAAATCACGAATATTTAAAATAAAATTGTTGGGGTTGAATATAATAGTATTTCTATAAGAATTTTATCGTGCAGAAAGTAATTTTTAAATATATAAATAAGAGTAAAACGAAGAAAAAACGATTAAATTAATGTAAAACGCATATTATTAATAATATATTAAAATAATTGCTTGCAAATAGCTATAAATAATGTATAATTAGCATTGATAACATAGTAATAAATGGTTATTATATAATATGTTAGCACTCAGATGCGACGAGTGCTAACGAAACACTTTAAATAATTATTCTATTAAAGATATTATAATATTTTAGGAGGTAACAAAATGAACGTTAAACCGTTAGGTGAAAGAGTTGTTATTAAAATGATTGAAGCTGAAGAAAAGACTAAAAGTGGTATAGTTTTAACCGGAACAGCTAAAGAAAAGCCGCAAATCGCAGAAGTTTTAGCAATAGGTGCAGGAATAACCTCAGATGAAAAGAAAAAAGATGAAATAAAAGTTGGAGATAAGGTTATATTCTCTAAATTTTCCGGAACAGAAGTAAAAATTGACGGAGAAGAATTAATAGTAATTAAATTAGCTGATATTTTAGCTGTAGTAGAATAGTAGAATAATAAAATAGAAAGAGGTGCATATAAATGGCAAAAATAATAAAATTCGATGAATCAGCACGCCGTGCTATGGAAAAAGGTGTTAATGCATTAGCTGACACTGTAAAAGTTACTTTAGGACCTAAAGGAAGAAACGTAGTACTGGGTAAATCATTCGGTTCTCCGATGATTACAAATGACGGCGTTACAATAGCAAGAGAAATAGAATTATCAGACCCGTTTGAAAATATGGGAGCTCAATTAGTAAGAGAAGTTGCAACAAAGACAAATGATATAGCAGGAGACGGAACAACGACAGCTACATTATTAGCTCAGGCAATAATAAGAGAAGGACTTAAAAACGTTGCTGCCGGAGCAAACCCTATGATACTTAAAAAAGGTATCAGCAAAGCTGTAGACGCTGCAGTTGAAGAATTAAAGGGAATGTCTAAACAAGTTGAAACTTCAGAAGACATAGCACAAGTTGCATCAGTATCAGCAGGAGACGAAACTATAGGCGAACTTATAGCTCAGGCTATGGATAAAGTTGGCAAAGACGGAGTTATAACTGTTGAAGAATCAAAAACTATGGGAACTGACTTAACTGTAGTTGAAGGTATGCAATTTGACAGAGGGTACTTATCATCATATATGGTAACAGATACTGAAAAAATGGAAGCAGTATTAGACAATCCATATATATTAATAACAGACAAGAAAATAACAAGTATTCAGGAAATATTACCGATACTTGAGCAAATAGTTCAAAGCGGAAAACCGTTATTATTAATAGCAGAAGATATTGAAGGCGAAGCTTTGGCGACATTAATAGTAAACAAATTAAGAGGAACTTTCAACTGTGTGGCAGTAAAAGCTCCGGGATTTGGTGACAGAAGAAAAGAAATGCTTAAAGATATAGCTATATTAACAGGTGCTGAAGTTATATCAGAAGAATTAGGATATGAATTAAAAGAAGCTACAGTTAATATGTTAGGTACAGCTTCAACAGTAAGAATTGACAAAGAAAATACTACTATCGTTGACGGTGCGGGAGATAAAACTGCTATCCAAGACAGAGTTAAACAAATTAAAGTTCAATACGAAGAGTCAACTTCAGAATTTGATAAAGAAAAATTACAGGAAAGATTAGCTAAATTAACAGGCGGAGTTGCTGTTATAAATGTTGGAGCAGCAACAGAGACTGAAATGAAAGAGAAAAAATTAAGAATAGAAGATGCTCTAAACGCTACTCGTGCAGCAGTAGAAGAAGGCTTAGTACCGGGTGGCGGAACAGCATTATTAGCAACAGCACCAGCAGTTGTTAAGGTTATCGAAGAATTATCAGGAGATTCTAAAACAGGTGCAGAAATAATAAAAAGAGCATTAGAAGAGCCGGTTAGACAAATAGCTATAAATGCAGGTCTTGAAGGGTCAGTAATAGTAGAAAAAATCAAAAACGGCGAAGCTGGTATAGGTTTCGATGCTTTAAACGAAAAATATGTAAACATGTTTGAAGCCGGCATAGTGGACCCGACAAAGGTTACTCGTTCAGCATTACAAAACGCGGCAAGCGTTGCATCAATGCTATTAACAACAGAAGCAGCAGTAGCTGACGAACCAAAAGAAGAACCGGCAATGCCTCCAATGGGCGGCGGAATGCCAGGAATGATGTAATAAATAGATAAAACCTCTGAAATTCAGAGGTTTTTTTATGCAAAATTATAAAATGGTAACATAATGATAACATAATTACTTTTTTTAATTTGTTCATGCATTGTTTTGAATTAAATGATTTGTGTGATTTGTTTGAATAAAACATTGAAATATCAATAATTCCTTTTGTTGTAAATCGATAAAATTTCATATTCTGCTAAAGTGAACGTGAAAGATAACGTAAATCGATGTATGCAGGGTATATAAAGGTTTATACAGTTTTGCGTTTGTAAAATTATTTTTTCTGCTAAAATAAAAAAATACGTATATTTCAACGTATTCTAATTTTAATATTTTCGTTTTTATTTATTGCTAACAAAATGATAGCGCATTAAATTGTATTCATTAAATTATCAAATTTTATCTTGGCTTCTTTCTTCATATCTCTAGTAACGTGCAAGTATACTTGTCTAGTTATACTATCATCAACGTGTCCTAATCTTTCCATTATTTCATCTAATCCTACTCCCGCTTGTGCCAATAAGGAGGCGTGAGTATGCCTTAGTCCGTGAGGAGTTATTTTTTTCATGTTATGATTTTTAATTATACTACTCATCTTATTTTCTATGTTTTTTGGTAACATTGGATATCCCGGATAATTAGTTATATTTGTAAAAACAAAATCTTCTTTATGCCAATTCGGCAACCTTAATCTTAGCTCATTTTGATATGCTTTATGCTGCTTAAGTACTTTTATAACAAAATCACTTATAACAATATCTCGCTTGGAAGAAACAGTTTTAGGCGTAAGGAGGTCATATTCTTTTGTATTGTTATTTGGATTATAATAGGTTTTATATATTTTGACGGACCCTTCTCCTAAAACTAAATTTAAATCTTTCCATTTTAAGGCACATAGTTCACCAATTCTCATTCCAGTATAAGCAAAGAGTATAAATATAGCGTATACTTGTGTATCAGGATCTTCATACGCATATTTTAAAAATTCTTCTAACTCTTCTTTTTCATAGTAATTAGGAACCATGGATTCTGTTTCTAATTCTTTAACTGTTTTTTTCTTTTTAGGTAGCTTAGCATATTGCGTTGGATCCGTTTTAAGTATTTTCATTTCGACCGCCTTTTTGAAAATCATTCTTGCAGTTCTGTGTATTCCAACTAAGGTGTTTTCAGCATAACGGTTAAACATGTCTAGCAAAAACGCTTGGTACATTATTCCGGTTACATCTCTCAACTTAACCTCTTTGAAATAAGATAAGATATTTTTTATTTCCTTTTTTCTAACCCTAACCGAACTTACTTTCACATCATGTGTTTTAGCATATATATCAATCCATATTTCACTGAACTCTTTAAGAGTAATGTTACTTTCCTCAACATAAACTCCCTGATTAACCTGATTCAATATTTCAGCCAGTGCCATTTCCGCTTCTTTTTTTGTCTTAAATCCGCCTTTTGCTTTTTGCTGTCGCTTGTTTGTTATTGGATTTCTTCCTATGTCAATAACATAGGTATAAGAATTTCCTCTTTTATATGTGTATCCTTTCATAAAACCTCCTTAAAAATAGGTATAAAAAATAATCCTTGCAACTACAAAGGATTATGCGATATAATGTAAGTGCTTAGATTGCATTTGTCCTTTGTGGCAAAGTGTATCTCAATAGCATTCGATATTGGCGTATCGAGTGCTATTTTTTTATTCGTAATTAAATTTACACACAGATAGCGGATTAAAGTAAATACAACAGTTATCCACTTCTGCATATAGACCATACTTATTAGTATAATATTGCAGGGTATCTTTTAAAAACTCTTCTGTTACATCTAAGTATTCTGCTAGTTCATATAGGCTTGTACAGCATTTAAAAGAAGCTTGTACAAGTAATTTTAAAGGTATCAGTCTTTCATATCCCCATTTGCGAGCAATTAATTCTTGCTTTCTATTAGATATGTTTTTCGTATCAATTATATTGCCTACTGAGGTATGATAATGACCTAGCTCCTCTGCAAGTATGCATTTCTTTTCTTTTGTAGTTTCTATTTTTTTATTTATGGATATGTAACCGTCGCAATATANNTTAAATCTTCATACGTCATAGACTCACCTTATTTATTTTTTCTCTTACTAAGTACAAATTGCTTAAATTCTTCAATAGCTTGTAATTCTTCTTCAGTAAATTCATCATCATCATGGTGTGCTGCTATAGTGTTAATTTCGCTGCTTTCTATTTCAGTTCCTAATAAAATATCAGCGCTTATATTGTAAAAATTAGATAACTTCTTGATTATAGATAACGGAACTTTTCTGACCCCTGTTTCGTATCCAGCGTATGTACTTTGTGGTATGTCTAATACTTTACTTGCCTCAGTCTGGGTTAGTCCCATTTTCTCTCTTGCTTCAGCTATATTTTTTCCAAATTGAATGTAGTCATCTCCATGTGCTTTTTGTACCATTTTTACCCTCTCCTAAATCTAAACATTTTATTATCTACATTATAAACGCAAAAATGCGTTTTGTAAAGATTAAAAATCGCAAATTGCGAAAATATTTTTATTTTTTGTATTGACAGTATCGCAAATTGCGTTTATAATGAAATTAATTCAAACGCAATTTGCGATTAAATTATGAAAAGAGGTGTAATTTTGAAGAAATCTACTATAAATATTTATCCAGGGTTACGAGCTAAAATGTCTTTTTATGGGCACGATATACAGAAATTAGCAGAAACTTTAAAAATAAGTAACGATAGCGTGAGAAGAAGACTAAAGGGCAATGTAGAATTTGAATTGACTGAAATTAAAAAGTTAATGAAAGAATATAACTGCACATTTGATGAACTTTTTAATTCAGAGCCAAACTATAAAAACTAAGATAGGGGAAAGCTCATGAACAGAAAATTAGAAGAATTACCAGACGTTTTAACAGCAGTAGAATTATCAGATTTCTTAAGTATAAGCAGAAGAAGAGCATATGAATTAATGGACGTAAGCCAAGATATAGGCGGAATTCCGTGCTTAAAGTTTGGAAAAAGTAAAAGGGTTTTGAAAGCAGATTTAAAAGAATGGCTAACAAAAAATATTCAGTGAATGGGGGGCAAGCATGACATCTACAGAACTTGAAGTAATAAAAATTTTAGGACTGCTGGCACTGAGCATAACGCTATGCGTGTGCTGGACAGTATTAGCAGTTGCAAATAAGAAATATAGAAAGTAGGAGGTGCCAAAATAGATAAGGAAAAATTACTTAAGTACATAAACAAAGAAAAAAGCTTTTTAAGAAAATTGTTAGATAAATTATTAGGAAGGTAGAGGAAAATGTACAAGTTAAAGTTATTAAAGTTAAATATACCTGCAGACATAAAAGGATTTACATTACTTAACCAAGCTATACAAACATACGAGCCTGGCATGCAGATAATGGAGCTATATAGACAGCTAGCCGAGGATAACAACGACACTCTAAGCAGAGTAGAAAGGGCGATGAGACATGCGCTATCTAAGACCGGCATAGGCATGACCACTGGAAACTTTATAGCGACACATAAGATATTATGGTCGAAATGAGGGTGGAAAGCGAATTGAATGAGTTGAATAAAGG
>DGYI01000064.1 GCA_002396645.1 Firmicutes bacterium UBA5010 | reverse complement strand
AATGCTTGTTGGATTTACATCTAAGAATGTAGCTTCCAATAGTGCTTCGCAAAAAGCATCAATGGGTAATTCGGGAGTTATGAGAATAAAAATTGACGAAGGTAAGGGTATAGATATTCAAATACCTCTTAATATAATAGCTCAAACAGGATTTGAAAACCAAGAATCAATGTATGAAGATAATGCTTGTATAGCTTCAGATTTGACTGTAAATCAGACTGAAACAGAACAAAATTTACAGCATCAAGCTCCTAAAGCTATAAGAAGTTTAACTCAAAAGCGTCATAAAATAACAGATGTTAAGTTCGGAGCCGAAACAAAAATAGAGGGATCGTGTTTATATATAAGAGAAAATATATGCGAAGATGCTGTAAAAGGAAGCGAGCTTGTTAAGGATATAAAGCTTGAGATAATTACTCCGAATGAATACAACAGATACAGTGAAACAATAATGGACGTTCAGCCGATTGNNTAGTAATGGTAACCGGAACAGATGAAGACGGAGTTCAAATAGGAGAATTCGGCTCATCAGAGGGTATACTTGAGGAAAATATCATGTGGGGCAGACCGGGTGCTCCCGATAAAGGAGAAATCTTTATCAAGACACAGGTTACAATTGCCAGAGGAACAAACATGGAAAGACCCGGACCATATGCCGCTCATAAGGTATCTGATATGATTACTCAGGAAATAAGAGATTTTATGAAGAATGCCGATGACAGCTTATTCGAAACTACACAAGAGCTGGTACAATACAGACGTGCCGGAAAGAAAAAAATAGTTATAGTAAAAGAAATAATGGGTCAGGGTGCAATGCACGACAATTTGATTTTACCTGTTGAGCCGGTAGGAGTTTTAGGAGGAAAACCAAATGTTGATTTAGGAAATGTTCCTGTTATGCTGTCACCTCTTGAGGTTTTAGACGGAGGAATACATGCTCTTACATGTATAGGACCTGCTTCTAAAGAATGCTCAAGACACTATTTCAGAGAGCCGCTGGTAATAGAAGCCATGAATGACGAGGATGTAGATTTATGCGGAGTATTATTTGTGGGAAGTCCTCAGATAAATTCCGAGAAGTTCTATGTATCGGAAAGACTTGGTATGATGATTGAAGCATTAGATGTTGATGGTGCCATAGTAACTACAGAAGGCTTCGGAAACAATCATATAGATTTTGCAAGCCATATAGAGCAGATAGGTCAAAGAGGTGTTGAGGTTGTAGGTATGTCATTCTGCGGAGTTCAAGGTGCTTTGGTTGTCGGAAATAAGTACATGAAGCATATGGTAGATAACAACAAATCCGAAGAAGGAATAGAAAATGAGGTCTTATCATGCAATACATTGTGCAGGGAGGATGCTCTGAGAGCACTGGCAATGCTGAAATCCGCTGTAGATGGTGAAGATATAAAGGCTCCTGAAAAGAAATGGAATCCTAATGTTAAGGAATCTAATCTTGAAATAGTAGAGAAAAATAATGGCTTATCTATAGATAGAGTTTTAAATGAGACATCTATTCCGTTAAGCGAAAAAAGAAAGAGTAAAATGGGCGGAAATCAATAGTGATGAAATACTGCGATAACTTAATAGAAATGAAAGGTATTATTACAGAAGTTTATGACGGAGCTGTATCAATAGATTTTAAAGGAAGACTCGGAAGCATGAAAATACCTATGAGAATGCTCATAACAGATTATGAGCTGCAGGAAGGTATGGAAGTAGGGCTTAAAATGAGCTTTGTAGAAGTGCTTTCAGACAAAATAGATGAAAAATATATAAAAAACAAACAAGCCAAATCAGAAAGGTGTGAATAAATTGAAAGGATTACAATCAGAAATATTTGTTCCTATAACCCCTCCAATGGTATGGACACCGGTTGCAAAAGAGTTAAAGGACATGAAGATAGCTTTTGCTACGGCAGCAGGAGTTCATTTAAAAAGCGATAAAAGATTTAATCTTGCGGGGGATTTCTCTTACAGACTGGTACCCGGAGATGCCGATACACATGATATGATGGTATCTCACGGAGGATATGATAACGGAGATGTCAATAAAGACATCAACTGCATGTTCCCGCTTGACAGATTAAGAGAATTAGCAAATGAAGGCTTTATAGCTTCTGTAGCACCGACTCACATAGGATTCATGGGAGGCGGCGGAAATCAAGATAAATTCAAGAATGAAACCGGACCGCAAATAGCCAAAATATTGAAGGATGAAGGCGTAGATGCAGTTGTATTAACAGCAGGCTGAGGTACCTGTCATCGCTCGGCAGTACTTGTACAAAGAGCGATTGAGGAATCGGGGATTCCTACAATAGTTATAGCAGCATTGCCTCCGGTAGTAAGACAGACCGGAACTCCAAGAGCGGTTGCTCCTCTTGTGCCGATGGGCGCAAATGCTGGAGAACCAAACAATAAAGAAATGCAAACAGAGATACTTAAAGCAACTCTTCAACAATTAGTTCAAATACAAACACCGGGTAAAATAGTACCGCTTCCGTTTGAGTATATAGCGAAGGTATAAAGGGTGAAGAAAGACGTTTCACCCTATGGAAGAATCTTCGATTCTTCAGAGCATATGAGCGTATGAGTGTATATAGAGGAATCTTTGATTCTTCATTGTTGCAGTAATATTATAAATAAAATAAAAGATAAGTCCGCGCACAAAGTTGAATTTTGTTCGCTGTGTGTGCGGCATAAACAATTAAAATGAAAAAAGAAATCAGCAAACTAATTATAAGAGCCTTTAATATTGAAAATATCTATCTGTCTGATAAGACAGAGATAAAAGATCACATGCTTTATATTAACAAAAATTTAACAAATGAGGCGTTGGATATAGGCAAAGAGTATATTAAGAGCTTAGATATTAAAATAATTAACAAAGATGACAGGAATGTTTATGTAAATTCAATAATGGATTTTATACCTATAGCAGCAAAAGCACTGGGGAAAATAGGTGAAGGAATTACGCATACAATGACAGGTGTATGCGTGATGCTAACCGGAGTTGACGAAAGCGGTGTTCAGGTTGCAGAATTCGGATCATCGGAAGGTTATCTTGACGAACAGGTAATTTTTAACCGTCCGGGAACTCCGGGTGATAATGATATAATAATTCATGTAGATATTGTTTTATATGAGGGTATGGGAACAGTGAGAAAGGCAATCATTGCAGCTCACAGCGCATGTGATTATATAATACAGGACATACGTGAATGCACTAAAAAACTGTCAGCAAGAGATTGTGACGAAAAACACGAGTTTGTGCACAGCATAGATGATTCAAAGAAAAATATCGTAATAGTTAAGCAGGTTGCGGGACAGGGAGCTATGTATGATACTTTCATTTTGCCGGATGAGCCCTGCGGCGTTAAAGGCGCATACTCTATCATTGACTTGGGCAATTCTCCGGTAATACTGACTCCGAATGAATACAGAGACGGCGCAATCAGAGCGATGTATTAGAAGGAAGGTAAGAATATGGGAATAGGACCCTCTACTAAGGAAACTACGCTGCATCATTTCAGAGACCCGCTTCTTGATGCGGTAAGCAATGACGAAGATGTAAATTTATTAGGCGTTGTTATTGTAGGAAGCCCTCAATCGAATAAAGACAAATATTATGTAGGCAAGAGAGCAGCTGTATGTATTCAGGCTATGAATGCTGACGGTGCTGTAATTTCTGTAGACGGATTCGGCAACAGTCATGTAGACTTTGCCAATACAATACAGGAGATTGCCAGCAGGGATATAGCTGTTGTAGGCATGAGCTTTGTCGGAATTCAGGGCAAATTTGTCACCGAAAATGAATATATGGATACTGTAGTTGATTTAAATAAATCAGAAAGTGGAGCAGAAACACTGAGAGTTGGCGAAAATTCTTCAGTTAAATTAGATGCGAAAAAGGCTGTTTCGCTGTTGAAGCTTAAAATTAGGAGGAAAGATACAAAATGAAAATAAAAAAATCTATTCATGCAATAGATTCTCATACAATGGGTGAGCCGACAAGAATTATAACAAGCGGTATACCTAAAATACCGGGAAAAACTATAGCGGATAAAAAAGAGTATTTAGAGAAGAATCTGGATTATATCAGAACGGCTGTTATGAATGAGCCAAGAGGTCACAATGATATGTTTGGCTCTATACTTATGGAACCCGTATCTGAGGAAGCAGATTTCGGCATAGTATTCATGGATGGCGGAGGATATCTGAATATGTGCGGACACGGGTCCATAGGAGCATCCACAGCTATCGTAGAAACCGGAATGGTAGAGGTTACAGAGCCTATAACAAAGGTTGTTCTGGAATCCCCAGCAGGTCTTATAAGGGCGGATGTCAGAGTGGAAAACGGCATAGTTAAGGAATCCACTATAACGAATGTTCCATCATTTTTATATAAAAGCGATTTGAGAATAAATGTACCTGCTATAGGAGAAATAAACCTTGATATAGCATTCGGAGGAAGCTTTTTCGCTATAGTTGATGTTACTCAAGAGCATCTTAAGCTTGATATTTGTCCTAAAAACGATCAGATTTTTAAAGAAATAGGTGTGAAAATAAGAGATGAAGTGAATAAAAGCATAATAGTTTCCCACCCTTATTTATCACATATTAAAACGGTTGATTTAGTTGAATTTTACGGTCCTGCAAAAAATCCTCAGGCAACATTGCAAAACGTTGTTATTTTTGGTTCGGGACAGGTAGACAGATCTCCTTGCGGAACAGGAACAAGCGCAAAACTGGCTACATTGATTGCAAAGGGAAAACTAAAATTAAATGAAGATTTTATATATGAAAGTATTACCGGAACAATGTTTACGGGAAGAGCCTTAGAGGAAGTTAAGATAGGAGAATACAACGGTATTATTCCGCAAATTACCGGCAGGGCATATGTTACCGGATTTAATCATTTTATAATAAATGATGAGGATCCGCTTAAATACGGGTTTAAACTGGGTTGAAAGAATAAAACGATAATTTTGTGACGCCTCGAATCGGCGTAATGGAGGAATATATGAAAAAATTAGCCTTTGTCGGCGGTAATTTAATTGACGGAACAGGAAGAGAATTAATAGAAAATTCACTTGTATTGGTAGAAGATAAAAAAATAGTATACTCAGGAGAAAAAAAAGAATTCAGTGCAGATTATGAAAAAATTGATATAAGCGGCAAAACAATTATGCCGGGGCTTATAGACACACACTTGCATTTCAGCGGAAATTTGACTGACAATGATAGTGATTGGGTACTTGAAGATGTTGTTCAAAAAACAGTTGTAGCTGTTCAGCAGGCTCATGAGTGTCTAGAAAACGGATTAACTACAGTCGGAGAAATATCTCGTTCAGGTATAGCAATAAGAGATATGGTTGAAGCAGGAGTTATGCAAGGACCGAGAGTTATAGCTACAGGACTTGGATTTTGCAGAACTTGCGGACATGGTGACAGCCACAGACTGCCTTACAGCTATAATAATGCTTCTCATCCTTGGGCTGAAAGAGTTGACGGTCCTTGGGAATTAAGAAAGGCAATCAGACACAGACTTCGAGAAAATCCTGATGCTATAAAAATCTGGTCTACAGGCGGAGGAATTTGGAGATGGGATCAAAAGCTAGATCAGCACTACACTTTTGAGGAAATACAAGCAGTTGTTGATGAATGCAATATGGTAGGAATCCCTGTTTGGTCTCATGCTGAGGGATATACGGGTGCACTTGACAGCTGTAAGGCAGGAGTGCATTTAATCATACACGGACAGACATTAAATGATGAGTGCCTTGACATAATGGCTGAAAAAGGAATTTATTTTTGTCCTACAATTCAGTTTTTAAACGAATGGTTTAAAACATATGCTCCTCCTTATATACCTGAAGTGCATGATAAGTTCCCGGGTGATACGGTTGCTGAGAAGGAACTTAACAGAGTGTATTCAAATCTTAGAAGAGCAAAAGAAAAAGGAATTGTTTTAACTATAGGCTCAGATTCGTTTTGCTCAAGCCTGACACCGTATGGAACTACAGCGATAGGAGAAATGTATGCATTTAATGAAAAAGCCGGAATAAGCAATATGGATGTTATAGTTGCGGCAACTAAATCAGGTGCTGAAATGCTTAAGGTTTTAGATAAAACAGGCACTTTGGAAGAAGGAAAATATGCAGACTTATTGGTTATAGAAGGCAATCCTCTTGAAAATATCAGAGCAATCAGTGTTGAAAATATGAAAATCATAATGAAAGAGGGAACTTTTGTAAAAAATAATTTATAATATTTAAATACATTTTTGCAATTTAATTTATATATTAAATTAGCAAAAATGTATTTTTATTTTTATGCTGGTATTAAGTTCGTAAAATAAATAACTTAGTTTTTGGAACAATTAAATTAAAGGGTAAAATTTTTAAAAAGGAAATATCAGCATGAAAAATTATAAAATTTTATATATTATTTTATTTATTTTTATTTTAATATTATTGACTTCTTGCAGCAAAAATATCAGCAAAAATGAAAATGAAAAAACAGATATGGTGACAAGCATAAAGCTTAAAAAAGAACTTGAAAATAATTCTATGAGCAAGATGAATATTGTAAAGGAAAAATATATTGAAGTTAATTATGATGCCTTTAATATTGCAGACAGATATAAAACCCCCGAAGGATATGAAAGGCTTGTAGTACAAAAGGGCAGTTTCGGAGAATATTTAAGAAATAAAAGACTTAAAGCATATGGAAATAAGGCTGTATACTACAACGGAAGAACAAAATCATCAAAGGGTATATATGACAGTGTATACGACTATCCCATAGGCGATAAAAATTTACATCAGGCTTCGGATGCAATTATGTTCTTAAGGGCTGATTATTTATTCAATGCAAAGAAATATGACGATATATGCTTTAGTTTTGTAAACGGATTTAAAGCAGAATACAGCAAATGGATGTCAGGGTACAGGATAAGAATCAGCAATAATGAAGCTACATGGCATAAGGATGCAGAGCAAATACGTACCTACGATAATTTTATGAGATATATGAACATGGTATATGCATATTGCAGCACCATATCATTGCCAAATGATATGGTATCTGTAGGTATTAGTGAAATGCAGATAGGAGATGTGTTTTTAAGCCTCAGAGGCTCGGGACATTCAGCCATTGTAGTTGATATGGCTGTCAATAAGAAAAACGGAAGAAGAATATTTATGCTGGCTCAAGCAGGAAGCCCGGCACAGCAAACACAAATACTGATAAATCCAAATAATAGCGAGATAAGTCCGTGGTATGAGCTTGACGTAAATAATGACATAATTACACCGGAGTGGAAGTTTAAAAGCCAGGAATTGATGAGATTTAAGTAAAAATCAATAAACCTTATTTAATTATCTAACAAGGCATTAGACGAATATATAATAGGCAAAATTAGGCAAAATATTACATTAATATATTGTAATAAGACTAAATTAGTGGTATCATATTTCTTATCACAGAAAAGGAGATAACTATATGAAAATTAAATCTATGTTTAAGACCTTAATGTCGACATTATTGATTGCCGGCATGTTCGTGTTGCCTGTCAGTGCAGCACAAGTACAAAATGTAAATTGGGGAGACAAAGCTTATGAAATCATCGTACCCGGATTCATTGAGGGAAGAGATATAACTATAGGCGATGCGACTACACCTGCAATTGTTGTTGAAAAACCTGTGCAGAAAAGTAATGGAAGATATGATTTTTTTGAAATTGTGACAACTGATAAAAATGCTGTTATGATTACTTCAAATGTTATGGATATGGATGGCGAAATGATGGGTGATTTAATGGCTGAATTAGAGGACGGCCGTGTAGTATACAGTCCGATATTATATGAAGATTTTGATGAGATATCAGATAAACCGTTATTTTTCGGGTTTAAATTCCATGATGTTGAATCTAATACTATATATGAGTTTCCTCTTTGGATTGTATTTGAAGATAAGGGAAGTTCCGGCACTGCAGAAACTCCTGTTGAAACACCGGTTACAGTAAAAGAAGTTACTGCAAATGTCACATCGTCTAAGGTTATAGTAAATGGCAAGCAAGTTGCATTTGATGCTTATAATATCGAAGGATCTAACTACTTTAAACTTCGTGATTTAGCAATGGTACTTAATGGCTCTGAAAAACAATTTGAAGTTACATGGGATAAAGAAAAAAATGCAATTAATCTTATTTCCGGTGAAGCTTATACCTCGGTAGGCGGAGAATTAACTGCAGGTTCAAGTAAAGCTTCTGTTAAAGGAACTACAACTAAATCTAAAATATATTTAGACGGTGAAGAAGTTGAACTTGAAGCATATACTATTAACGGAAATAATTATTTTAAATTAAGAGATATAGGTAAAGCGTTCGATTTCGGCGTTATCTGGGATTCAAATCTAAAACAAATTACAATTGATTCAAGCGTAGCTTATACAGAAGAATAAAACATCCGCTTATAATTAAATACATATTAAAATTAAGAACAAAAATAGCTTTCTATGGTAAAACAACATAGAAAGCTATTTTATGATGATTTTTAAAAATATTGTTAATAAATACAAACGGCTATTTTNNAAAATAGCCGTTTGTATTTATTCTTTATTGGGAGACATTATATATTTTGGTATTAGCACAGTAGATTTAAATAAATCACCGTCTATTTCAAGATTCAAGCTGCCTTTTTGCATTTCCATAAGATCCTTGGCTATTGCAAGTCCTAATCCGCTTCCCTCGCTGCTTCTTGATTCATCCGCTCTTTTGAATCTTTCCATTAATTCATTTACGTCAACATTTAATTCATAAGAGGAGATGTTTTTAATTATAAGCGAAACATTTTCGGAGTTTTTATCATCAATTACATCTATATAAACTCTGGAACCCTTTAAAGCATATTTGAATACATTTGACAGAAGATTTTCTATAACTCTCCACAGAAGCCTTCCGTCTGCCAGTACATATATTTTTTCTTCCGGAATGTTTATTTTAAAATGAAGTCCTGATTTTTCAATCCTGTCATCAAGTTCAGCAAATCCTTGCTGAATCAGTGAAAAAATATCAAGCTTTTCAAGATCAACAGGCATATCCCCGCTTGAGGCTTTAGCTGCCTCAAACAAATCCTCGGTAAGCACTTTAAGTCTTTGAGACTTTTGTTCTAATATATCCAAGTATTTAGGAGCATTTTCAGAATCCATGCCTTCTTTTTTCAGTAAATCTACATAATTAATAATTGATGTCAGTGGAGTTTTGATATCATGAGAAACATTTGATATAAGCTCTGACTTCATTCTCTGACTTTTAACCTCGTTTTTGACAGCCTCATTAAGTCCCTCTGCTATACTGCCGATATCATTTGCGAGCATTGCCAGCTCTCCTTGCCCTTTAATCAGCATAGAGTATCCGATATCGCCGTTTTTTATACTTTTTACACCATATTTGATAAGCCTGAATCTTTTTATGTTGATATACACTAAATATACTCCAACAGCAAATATCGGTATAATTAGCGGAAATAATATAGTTCCGACAACACAGGCGAAAGTAAATGCGCTTAATACAAGCATTGCCTTAAGCATCAAAGGACCTCCAAGGAATATTCCCGAAAATATCTTATAAAAATTGTTTAATATTGTATAGATTAACGAGTGCTTTATCAATGATTTATTTTTCATATGTCTTACGAGTGATAAAGTAAGTACAAGGTTTATGCTAAGTACAGTCAAGCAGAAAGCTGTGTAAAAATAATTTTGATAATATCTTCCATTACTATATACAGAGAAATTAAATTCATCATAGAAGATCGATATACTTATTGACAGAATAAGAATCAGAGCTGTTAAATTTATATCTGTATATAACTTATCTAAGAAATTAAGATGTATATTATTATCCGAGCCTTTTTTCCCTGTAACTGCAATGAGGTAAATAAATGAAATTAATGCTGTTAAAAGTGAAGCTGCTATTATAAACGCTGTCTGTTGAAGTACATATCTGTTTGTATACCATTGTTCTATAATAGGTTCTAAAAACTCATCGGATAGCCCGATATAAATTTTATATCTTGAATATGTGTTATAAGGGAAAGAGTGTTCTCCCGCTATCATTCTGATATATGAGTTGAAAGCTGAATTATCAGGCTTTACAATAAAATTATTGTAATCAACATAAATATAGCTCTTAAAATTTTGGAAGTTTGATATATCGGAAGATATATTTTCAATTGTATCCACACCGTCACTTACATAATAATATATTCCCTTATTTTTTTCAAAATAGCTCATGCTTGAATTATATTTTTGTTCATTATTATAATCAATAAGTGCATTAATTAATTTATTTATCGGAATAGAGTACAGACGGCCAATCTGCTCACTTTTCATGATATCATCTTGGAATAACGACTCAAAATATTCCACATCTTTAATGCTGTATACAGATAATATAAAAACAAGTGCGCTTGCTATTATAAGAATAAATGCAATACCCTTTAAAAGTATACTTCTGCTAATTTTTATCAACTTTGTAGCCAACGCCCCACACCACCTTTAAATATTTTGGTTTTTTCGGATCTATTTCTATTTTCTCTCTGATTCTGCGTATATGTACCGCAACGGTATTATCTGAACCGTATGATGCTTCATTCCAGACACTTTCATATATATTGTCTATTGAAAAGACCTTTCCCTGATTTGAAATAAGCAAAAATAAAATTTTATATTCAACAGGAGTAAGTTTTACAAGTTCCCCATCTACTGTGACTTCCTTTTTTTCATCATCTATAATAAGTCCGCCTGTTTTAAAAACACCTTGCTTTACAGCAAAATTGCCAAGTGCGGTATATCTTCTGAGCTGAGATTTAACCCTTGCGATAAGCTCTAAAGGATTAAAAGGCTTCGTCACATAATCATCGGCGCCCATATTAAGACCTATAATTTTATCCGTGTCTTCAGATTTTGCTGACAGCATAATGACCGGAACATTGTATGATTCACGTATTTTTGCTGTTGCCTTTATTCCGTCCATTTCAGGCATCATAATATCCATAATTATAAGATGCACTTCGTTTTGTGCCATAAGTTCTATAGCTTGTCTACCATTATGAGCCTTAATTATATTGTAGCCCTCATTGGATAAATATATATCTATCGCCTCAACTATTTCTATCTCATCATCACAAACAAGTATGTTCATTTTGTCCTCCCATTATGCCATAGTTTTGTCTGCAAATGTATAGCCTGTGCCCATACATTTGGGACATTGCAATGGCATCATAAATTTTCATAAAATCTCACCACCTAAAGTATAACATAAATATACCCCTTATAGCATAAAAAAGTGAAACAAGTTTCACTCTTATCACATGGAAAAGTTCTCTTTGCCATGTGATAAAAAAATTATAACAATCAATTATTAAAATAAAAGTGTTATAATTCTTAAGAATTTATTAAAAATACATATATTTATTGCAAAAATGGTGAATTTTGGTACAATGATATTAACTTTAAAATTAGGAGTTTAATAAATAATAAGGGAGGTACTTATGATTAAAAGAAGTTGGGTAGCTATAATGCTAGTTATTATGATTATGTTGTCGGCTTGCAGTAATAATGCGGCAAATGGAGGAAATCAGGATTCAGAGTTTGTAAAAGATACAGCTGTGGATGATAAAAAAATGCCTGAAGTATATATCGAAAGAGTCCCGGATGCCAGCGACTTTTCCTATATCTATAAGGATGTAAAAACGTTGCCGCACAGTGACAAGTATTCTGATTGGGGAATTGACATAAGAAGCTCTGATATATCTGCTGATAACATAATGGACAGATATGACGATTTATTATATACAAACTTTGATTCAAAGACAAAATGGCCGGAAAAATTACCGGAAGGATTTTATCCTGAAGAAGTAATGGACTTATATAAGGATCCGGGTCTGAATATTCGTGAACTTCATAAATCAGGCATAACCGGAAAAGGTGTTGGTATAGCTATTTTAGATCAAAACTTGCTGGTTGACCATATTGAATATAAGGAACAATTACGTTTTTATGAAGAGGATGAGGAGTATGAAGGGCATTCTTCAGCCATGCATGGACCGGCGGTTGCTTCAATAGCTGTAGGAAAAACTGTCGGAGTAGCTCCGGAAGCAGATTTATATTTTATAGCCAGTTCATTTGGAGAAAATATTGAAGGAAAATTTGTATATGATTATACTGCAGTGGCGAAAAATATAGAAAGAATCATAGAAATTAACAAAGAATTACCTTTAGACAGAAAAATCAGAGTTATATCGATATCATTGGGTTTTAGAGAAGATAATAAAGGATATGTCGATTTTGCCAAAGCTGTCAGTGATGCAGATAAAGAAAATATTAAAGTTATTAATGTCGGCACTGACAGCAGGAAAGGAATTCAGTTTATGGGTGTTGGAAGAGAGCCTTTGTCAGATTCAAATAATTTCAGTGTTTATAAACCGGGTTTGTTTTGGCGGGATAATGTTAAATTTGTATTTGAGCGGTCTAAAAACATATTAATACCGATGGATTTTAGATGTACCGCGTCACCGACAGGGCAAGAGGATTATGCTGTATATATCAGCGGTGGGATGAGCTGGGCTGTTCCATACCTTGCAGGAACTTATGCACTGGCATGTCAGGTTAATCCTGAAATCACATATGACCAGTTTGTTGACATTGCCTATAATACCGGTGAGACAATAATGTTAAAAAACTCGGATGGTTCGGAATATAAATTTGAAAAAATCATTAACCCGGTAAAGCTAATAGAGAAAGTTAAGGAAAAAAGTGAATAATGAAATAAATAAAATACAAAATAAAACCTAGTGCTGCTTATAGCGCTAGGTTTTATTTGTGCCATTATATATTTGTATTTACAAAAAAATAGTTGCTACCGTATTGGAATTATTATATAATATATTAATTATTTTAGATATATTTGTTAATTATATATAATTATTGATATTTTAGGAGGAATAATATGAGCATCAGATTGAGATTTGCTCCAAGTCCTACAGGATATTTACATCTTGGAAGCTTGAGAACAGCCTTGTATGATTATTTATACGCAAAAGGACATGGAGGAAAATATATATTAAGAATAGAGGATACAGACCAGACAAGATATATTGACGGAGCAATTGAAAATTTGGTTGATTCACTTACTTGGGCAGGAGTTGTACATGATGAGGGAGTGTTTATCGAGAACGGGAAAATAGTGCAAAAAGGTGAATACGGTCCGTATATTCAATCAGAAAGACTTGATATATATAAAAAATACGTACAAATTCTTTTAGATAAGGGTTATGCTTATTATTGCTTCTGTACTAAGGATAGATTAGACGAAGTAAGAGAAAAGCAAAGAGAAGAAGGAAAAACTCCTATGTATGATAAGCATTGCCAGAACTTGTCAAAGGAAGAAGTTGAAAAGAGACTTACAAACGGTGAGGAATATGTTATAAGATTAAAAGTGCCTGAAAATGAGGATATAACATGGTCTGACCCTGTTAAAGGTACAATAACAATCAATTCATCAGAGGTTGACGATCAGGTTTTGATTAAATCAGATGGATTTCCGACATATCACTTGGCAGTGGTTGTTGATGACTATTTAATGAAGATAACTCATGTAGTCAGAGGCGAAGAGTGGTTGACCTCAACACCTAAGCAAAAGCTTCTGCACGATTATTTCGGATTTGAAATGCCTCAATATATACATTTACCGGGAGTATTAAATAAGGATAGAAAAAAACTGTCTAAACGTCAAGGTGATGTTGCTACATCTGATTTTAAGGATAAAGGATATCTGCCTGAAGCACTTAATAATTACTTGGCGCTTGTAGGCTGGAGCCCTAAAGACAACAAAGAATTATTGACTATGGATGAACTTATAAGAGAGTTCGATTTTGACAGAGTATCAAAGACCGGCGGTATATTTGATATAGATAAGCTCAATTTTGTAAATAATCATTATATTAAACAATCCGATGCCAAAAGAATAGCAGAACTTGCAGTTCCAAGCATAGTTAAGGCGGGGCTTATGACCGAAGAAGAAGCGAAAGAAAAATTTGATTGGATAGTTCTTATCACAGATGCTTTAAAAGAAAGATTAAATTATGTGAGCGAGATAGTTGAGCATATGAATATTTTCTTTGGAGATACAGTGAGTTTTGAAACTCCCGAAGCTGAGGAAATTGTTAAGGCTGAGCATGTAAAGGGACTGATTGAAGCCTTTATTGCAGAGCTTGAAGCCATTGATAAAATTGATGAAAAATTTGCTTCAGATATATTTAATATATTAAAAGAAAAAACAGGAGCAAAGGGTAAAAACTTATTCATGCCTGTCAGATGTGCCGTAACAGGTCAGCAGCACGGACCTGATATGGGGAAAATATTGATTGCACTTGGCAAGGAAAAGACAATTAACAGACTTAAAGATTTAGCTGCAAAATTGTAATTTGTGAAAATAAATAATTGTAAATCTCAATTGCTTTGGGATTACGGAGGTATATATGAATATATATAATACGCTGACAAGAAAAATTGAAGAATTTATTCCTATAGAGGAAGGCAAGGTTAAAATGTATACCTGCGGGCCGACAGTATATAATTACGCTCATATAGGTAATCTAAGAACATACATACATGAGGATATACTTCAAAAAACATTAGAATACTTAGGATATGATGTTAAAAGAGTTATGAATATAACAGATGTCGGTCATTTGGAATCTGATGCAGATGAAGGCGAAGACAAAATGCTCAAGGGTGCTATAAGAGAAAACAAGACTGTATGGGAGGTAGCACAGTATTATACAGATGCATTTTTTGAGGATTGCAAAAAATTAAATATTAAAAGACCTGATATTGTAGCAAAGGCAACAGATTATATAGACGATTATATAGAATTTATAAAAGGGCTTGAAGAAAAAGGCTTCACATATTTTGAAAACGGTAATGTATATTTTGATATATCTAAAAGAGAAGACTATACAAAGCTTTCGGGAATGAATTTAGATGATTTGCAGGTTGCACTCAGAGATGATGTAACAGAAGATGTTCATAAAAGAAATCCTCAGGATTTTGTCTTGTGGTTTACTAAGTCTAAATTTGAAAATCAGGCTATGAAATGGGATTCTCCATGGGGAGTGGGATATCCGGGCTGGCATATAGAATGTTCGGTTATTTCCCTTAAAAATTTAGGCAATCAAATGGATATACACTGCGGAGGAGTTGACCATATACCTGTTCACCACACCAATGAGATAGCACAGACAGAAAGCTATACAGGAGAGAAATGGGTTAAATACTGGTGGCATTCAGAGTTTTTAATTGAACCTGATGGCGGCAAAATGAGTAAATCCAAAGGAGAATTTTTAACAGTAAATCTTCTTGAGAAAAATGGATTTGATTCCTTAGTATATAGGTATTATGTCTTAAACTCTCATTATAGAAAGCAGCTGGCATTTTCCTTTGACTCTTTGAGGCAGGCTGAAAGTGCATATAATAAGCTCAAAAATAGAGTTAAGGCTATAAAGGCTTCTGATGATAGCTTAACCGAAAATGTAGATAAATACAAAAATGCTTTTGCAAGCTGCATAGCAGATGATTTAAATACAGCAAATGCAATAACTGTTTTATATGATGTGCTAAAGGCTGATGAATTAAATAATACTGAGAAGCTTTATCTTATAGAGAACTTTGAAAATGTACTGTCTTTGGGACTGCTTACAGCTGATGAAACTTTATCTCATAGTGAAGAAGAAATTAATTTTATAGAGGAAATGATACAAAAAAGAACTGAAGCCAAGAAAAATAAAGATTTTAAATTAGCGGATGAAATAAGAGATGAACTGTTAAAGCAGGGCATACAGATTAAAGATACCAGAGAAGGCGTTGTTTGGAGTAAACTTTAGAATGGATAAATTCAATATTTTAAATAAAGATGATAATTTAAAAGATTCTCAAACTAAAAAACATAATAAGCCCGAACTACACTCACCTGCACAGCTTGCCTTTGCAGGTGATGCTGTGTATGAGATGCTTGTAAGGGCTTATATAGTAAAAAACTTTGATTACAATGTAAATGTAATGCACAAAGAGGCTATAAAATTTGTTAAGGCGGCATCACAGGCAAAGCTTATAAAGGCATTGGATACTATCCTGACAGAAGATGAAAGAAAGATAGTCAAAAGAGGAAGAAATGCAAAAATAACCTCTGCTCCTAAAAATCAGGAAATGATAGATTATAGATATGCTACAGGCTTTGAAAGTCTTTTTGGTTATTTGTATTTAAAAAATGAGGAAGAAAGAATACTGTATTTGTTTGATGAAATTTTAAAAATTATATATAAATAGATTAGGAAAGTATAAGAGTATGCGTTGTAGACATATTTCAATGTTAATAACACGACAATACTCTTATTTATTCCATAGGAAATTTTTCTTTCCTATGGAATAAATGAAGAATCGAAAGATTCTTCCATAGAGTGAACATAGTTCACTTTTTTATTATCTTGTAGTATTTTATAAAAAAATCGTATATAATATAATTCAAGATATACTAAAAGTATTAATAAAGGTGATAAAATGAGAAAGATTGAAGGTAAAAATCCTGTTATTGAAGCTTTGAGAAGTGACACAGGTATAGATATAATATATATAAATAAGGAAATGGCAGAAGGAGCGGTTTCTAAGATATCCTCATTGGCTAAAGATAAAAACATAAATGTTAAATATGTTGATAAGCAGACCTTAACCAAGCTTTCAGAGGGCGGAAAACACCAAGGTGTTATAGCGGAGGCAGAGGAATACGAGTATAAGGATTTAGATGATATATTTGCTTTAGCCGAGCAAAGAAAAGAAAAGCCATTTATTATTTTATTGGATGAAATAACAGATGTTCATAATTTAGGTGCAATAATCAGGACAGCAGAGTGCTGCGGAGCTCACGGAGTTATAATTCCGAAACATAGAGCCGCCGGGGTTAATTCTGTTGTTGCTAAAACCTCTGCAGGGGCTGTAGAATACCTTCCGGTTGTGAGAGTAACAAACATAAATCAGACAATACAGGAATTAAAGAAAAAAGGTATTTGGATTTATGGAGCTGATATGGCAGGAGAAAGATATATATATGAGGAAAACTTTGAGGGAGCTGTCGGTGTAATAATAGGAAGTGAAGGAAAAGGAATAAGCAGATTGGTTAAAGAAAACTGCGATACCTTGATAAAAATACCTATGAAAGGAAATATTTCATCATTAAACGCATCCTGTGCATCATCAATTATTATATATGAAGTATTAAGACAAAGAGGTATTTAAAAATGCCCCGCACTAAAAAAGAATATTTGTTTATAGACGGATATAATATTATAAATCAATGGAAGACACTTAGAAATTATACTGAAAATATAGAAAACAGCCGTAATAAGCTCATCGAAGATTTAATTGAATATAAAGCATACAAGGGAATAAATGTTATAGTTGTTTTTGATGCTCATCTGGTTAAGGGAAGCAACGAAAAGAAAGAAGTTATTTCGGGTGTAGAAGTTGTATACACAAGAGAAAACGAAACTGCAGACAGCTATATAGAAAAACAATTAGATAAGATTGGAAGAGCAGAAATTGTACAAGTTGCAACATCAGACAATTATATTCAGCAAATTGTTTTGGCAAGAGGAGGTACAAGAATGTCTTCTGAGGAGATGTTTTTGGAACTTAATAAGACAAAACAGGAAATAAAGCAAAAAACTGACTCGAACAGACAGAGTTCTACAAAAATATCCAATATTCTTGACTCGACAACGCTGGAAAAATTGGAAAATTTGAGAAAATCGATTGAATAACTTGACTAATAAAAACCCTTTTTTGTATAATTAAGTTCAGTCTATATGATAATAAATGATTGAATATTTTCGGGGGGAGAATATGAATACTAAACCAAAAAAATCTTATGATGATATGAATAATTCATATGATGATATGACGGATGAAGAGTTGATTGAAGAATTCAGAAAGGGGAATTCTGATGCGGAGGAGTATTTGCTTTACCGTTATATTAGTATTGCGAAGAAAGTTGTATCCTCATTTTATTTAATCGGAGCAGAAAAAGATGATTTGTTGCAAGAAGCTTTGCTTGGTCTGTATAAAGCTATAAAAGAATATAATCCGGATAGGAATTGTTCGTTTAAAAGCTATGCCTGTGTTTGTATAAAAAGACATATTATTACGGTTATAAGAAGCTCAACAAGACAAAAACACAATCCTCTTAACAACTATGTACCATTCAACATTTTAACTTATGAGGATAAAGAGATGTATTTGCCGGAAAAAATCATAAATTATAACACAGATGATCCGGAAAATATCGTTGTTTTAAAAGAACGTGACAGTATAATAACATATACAGTCGAAAATCGTTTAAGTAAGTTTGAGAAAAAGGTTTTATCCTGCTATTTTTCGGGAATGAGCTACACTGAAGCATCTAATGCACTTAATACTGATGTAAAAGCTATAGATAATGCTTTACAAAGAATAAAGAAGAAAATGAAAAGTGAATTAAAGGCTGAATGCTTTTATTGAGATAGAATAAAAACCGTAACTTGAAAATTAAGAATTAAGCATAAATTATTTAAAATGTATTTATGGAGTTAAAATAAAAAAAGTCAATAGATATGAATACTATCAACTTTTTCTTATAAATCATTATGGAGCCTACGAGCAGATTCGAACTGCTGACCTTTTGCTTACCATGCAAATGCGCTACCTCCTGCGCCACGCAGGCAATACTTTATAATTCTACTATCTAACATGTCTGTTGTCAATATTTTTTTAGCTTAATTTTTTAAATAGTTTGTAAATATTTTTTAAATAATTTGAGTTTTCAAAAAGCTATTGATAAATAATTTCTCTTTTGATATAATACGAGATAATTAGGTAAAAGTTTTCCGATATGCTGTCGGAAGGATTAATAAAAAATGAATTGTAATTTATTAGGAGGAAAAATAAATGGCA
>DGYI01000068.1:33395-33804 GCA_002396645.1 Firmicutes bacterium UBA5010 | reverse complement strand
AGAACTTTAAGTATTTTTTTAATAAAGTAAGTGGCTTGCCTAGCTCTTTGAGCGTATTGAACACAGATGCGACAAAGTAGTCATCATCTGTTGTATCTTCATTTCTTTTTACACATAGCTTATATTCATTTTCCGAAATTATTTCTCCGCCGTCATGATTTCCTCTCAATAAAAAAATATTGCGCGGGAATATATATTTTAAAATTAATATTGTTTCCATAACTTTAAATTGAGCCTTTCCTCTGTCAATATAATCTCCTAAAAATACAAGTCTCAAATTTTCTGTATTTTGAATTCTTCTAATAAAATCTATTTTTTTTAAGAATTTAAAAAGAGAATAAGAATCGGAATGAATATCTCCAAAGATATAATTTATTGCAGTTCTATCATTGAGAAAATATATTTTGCC
>DGYI01000068.1:15390-33358 GCA_002396645.1 Firmicutes bacterium UBA5010 | reverse complement strand
TGTTTACTTTGTTAATTAAATAAGTATGTAATTTTTCTAAATCCTCGAATGACTTATCAATCATTATAAAACTGATTAATTCATCATTTGTAAGCTGATTTTTTGCATGTAGACTTTTAAGTTTATCTAATTTATTGATAATATTTTTAGTATTATTTATATAGTTCATTTTGCACTCCAATAGTTTGATATGTTAAATCTATAATAATTTGATGTGATTGTCAATTGTTTAAAAAATATTTTTTGCACTCTATATTTTTACAGGGTTTTATTATATAATTAAAAGGTTAAAATAGTTAATAAAAATAATTAAAGTATGCACACCGAGTCTATACAAAATTTATCAGTTGTAGGAAAAATGAGGTTAGAGCTCTTGTGCAAAGGAGGCATGGCTTCAAATATGATTAAATTAATTATAAGCGGAAATGAAAAAGAGCAACGACTTGACAGGTTTTTGAAGAAATATCTAAAAAATGCTTCCCTTAGCTATATTTACAAGCTTATTCGTAAGGATGTAAAAATTAACGGCAAAAGAGGGAACATAGAAACAATGCTTTCTGAAGGAGATGAAATAAGCTTATATATCGGTGAGGAAGAGTTGGAGAAATTAACACAGAGTAAAAAGCTTATTAAATCTAAAAAACAATTTAATATTGCATATGAGGATGAAAATATTTTGATTGTCGAAAAGCCTTTTGGACTTTTAACACATGGTGATTCTACCGAAAAGAAAAATCACCTTGCTAATCAGGTAATTTCCTATCTTATAGAAAAAGGTGATTATGTTCCGAGACTTGAGCGTACATTTGTCCCATCTCCTGTCAACAGATTGGACAGAAACACTACAGGGCTTGTATTGTTCGGGAAAAATAATAAGGCATTGCAGACACTTAATAAAATGATCAGAGAAAGAGGATACATAAATAAATACTATTTGACTATAGTTGCCGGAAATTTAAAAAAAGAGCTGATACTTAAAGATAAAATGGAAAAAGATGAGGATAAAAATCTGGTTAAGGTATTATCTTTGGATGACGAAGAAGGGAAAATAATGGAGACAATAGCCAGACCGCTTAAGTACAGTAATGGTTATACATTGGTCGAAGTTGAGCTTGTTACAGGCAGAACTCATCAAATCAGAGCTCATTTATCTAAAGCAGGCTATCCTATTATAGGAGATATAAAATACGGACGCTCAGAAATAAATAGAAAAATAGAAAGAGATTTTAATCTCACCACACAGTTTTTGCATGCCTACAGATTGTCGTTTATAGGCGCTGAGGAGCCACTGGAATACTTGGTAGGTAAAAACATAAAAGCAGAGCTCCCGGCAAATTTAGAAAAAATAAAAAACTCTATATTTTAATACTCTCAGCATACCAATGTATACTGTATAATTAGACAGAGATGCTGGACAAAACGGGCTATATTATGATACAATACTAAAAAGGAATATAAAATATACATAATAAAAATATTTAATGTTTTAAACCCCTAAATAAGCGTATATATAAGGGTGAAATATATATAATATATAAAATATAAAAAACATTTTTAATAATATTGTAAATGAAAACAATATTGTTAATAATAAAGGGAAGGTGAACTTATGTTAGTTAAAGCAATAATGATTCCATTTAATCAACTGCAATGTCTTTCTGTTGAAAATACATTGGAAGAAGCCTTAAACATCATAGAGGAGAATAGACTTTTGTCCTTACCTGTTGTTAATGGAAAAAAATTCGTAGGTATTTTATCAAAAGAAAATATGTACGAAGAGTATTTTAAAAACTATGAAGCCTTATCTAAACTTGATTTCTTAAATAAAAAAGTAAAAGATTTAGCGAAAACAAAAATAATGACAATTAATCAAGATGTTCCGATAGAAGATGCGGCAGCTATTTTTATTACTTCTAAATACCGTTTTATTCCAATAGTAGACGATAAGGATGATCTGGCAGGAATAGTAACTCATCAATCCATATTTAAGCAATATCAAAAAATATTTGGTGAGAGAGTGAATGTTCTTACTATTTATACAAGCAATTTCAAAGGTACTATTGCAAAAATGACTGACACTATAGCCAAAGCCGGAGGAAATATCAAAAACATTGTTCAAATAGATACAAATGTAATGAATTTGCAGGAAATATATCTTAGTATAGAGTGCGAAGACTTTGATAAGATTGTTATGGCACTCAAGAAAAATGGCTTCAATGTAAGAACGGCAATAAGAGATGATGGTAAAGAGATAAATTATTAAAATAAAGGTGTTGAAATATAACTGAAATTCAGTTGTTTTCAACACCTTTTTGTATATTATATCTTTTGTTTATCTAATTCATCCAAGTTCCAGCGTTCTATAAGATATATCAGTTTTCCCGGGTATCCGCTGTCTGTTGCATATCCGCATCTTTTCAGCGCATATGCTGCTGCTGTTGAGTTATACATGACCTCTGTATAAGGTATATATCTTTTATTTTCAGTTAAAAGAGCACTGTGGTCGTTCCAACTGTCCATAACAGACTTATAAGCTCTGAAATGGTCATCGATTCTGTATACTGTACCGTAATATTCTTCCCAGGTTGCACTAAGCACAGAACCTGCATTTCCTGTTCCCTTGATACCGAAAAGATTGTTTGAGAACAGTCCTGAATATCTGTCAACAGGAACACTTTTTCCCCATCCGGTCTCCAATATTGCCTGGGCTATTTGCAAGGCTGCGGACATGCCGTTTTCTTTTTGCGTTTTAAGAGCCATAGGAGTGATATATTCTATAAATTTATCCTGAGCAACTATAGGTCTTGCGCTGTATAGCTGTCCAAAGTAGAATTTTACCTGAACTGCTTCGGATTTTAATGTTCTGCCGTCAGCTGTAGTTGCAATAGCCTGAACATTTCTAAGCCCTTCATTCACCTTTGTAGGTGTGAAGCTTACTGATGCGGAAGTATTAGAGTTTGTGCCTATGACAGCTTGTGTATTGTTATATGGATTAGTTATCACATAGGACACTTCTTTCACCGGTACATTTGCCTTTGAATTTACCGAAAAAGCTTCTGTTATAACTTGATTAGGTCCTATACCGCTTATTACAAGGCTTTCTTTATTAGGTACGGTAACTGTACGTGTGTTACTTGTATATATCTCTCCGGAAGTCTTGGTACATTTAACGTATATATCCCAAGTGCCTGCCATATCAGGACCGGGGAACCAGTCATAATCTCCGAATCCTACTTCATGAAGAAGTACGGTTTTTCCTGTAGCTGTATTTTTAGCGTAGTATTGTGTTTTAGAAACATTGAAATTTCTCGATACTGACAGCTTAACCGGTACGATACCTATATTTTTGGCTGATATTGCCGCAAGACTCACATACGGAGGCTGTGGCTTCGGAGCTTCGGCTGCTATATTTACAGTTACAAAATCGCTGTAGTATGGATTGTCCTTAGCGTCATATGCCACAGCTCTAAGTGAAACCAAGCCGTTTTCAAAAACCTCCGGCATATAGCCGAAGCTGCCCTCAGGGTCTATTTCCCATGAGGTATATACTTTAATATCTCTGTTAGGATAATGAACTTCGTATTTTGTATAAGATGCTATAAAATTCAAATCGCAGCTTAGGGATGTAGTAACTGACAGTGTTTGTCCGGCTTTAACTCCTTTAAGGCTTACCTTAGGAGTGACTTTTATTGATGCCGATTTTGCCGTTCCGGCTATAAAATTACCGCTTTTATCGTATACAACAGCAGCAAGTATGCCGGAGCCTTGATTGTTTATATCTGGTGTCAGAACAACAGCTTCTTTGATTTTATCGGTTTTAGCTATTATTTTCCCCTTTCCTGTTACAGGGTCTAAGAATAAATACCTAAGCTGTGCGGCATTTGAAGGCAAGGACTCAGTTCCTGTTAATGTCAATGTTGTTTTATCGCCGATAATTTGACCATCATTTATACCGGATATTTTAATATCAAAAAAACCACTTGCTTTTGTTCCGTCACTGCGAGATACATTTACCTCTCCTCTTGCTTGATTCCATGTGGCATCTAATCCAAGCGCATTGCTTACTAATTTCAGAGGAACGTATGTGTAACTATTAATTATAACAGGGGCTACATCACTTACATCATAGCTTGTAACACCGTTTTCTGTGTAGCTAACTAATCTGTTATCTATATATAGCCTTATAGTTTTATTGTCCTTATATATGTCGACAGCATAATTAACCGGATCCCACTTGACTTGTGCTCCGAATTTTTCGACTACTACTTTAAGAGGTATCATAGTGCGGCTGTTTCTTATGTATGCGGGTATATCGGAGATTAACGCTTCTCCGTTGATTAGCACCTTAACAGTATTTTCGCCTGCAGCATATGCAGTATTGTACGTCGTTTGCACTATTGAAGAAGAAAGTACGCCGACAGCAATAATGCCTATAGCAATCTTCCTTTTGTTTTTTTCAATAAAATTTGTCATTTCGCCACCCTTTCCTTAAAACTTATCATAATAATTCAAATAGATATAAATCGTACTTACAAATTCCATATTTTTCATATGATTATAAAGCAAAATTTAGTCTATTTTGTAGAATAATTTATTATATCATAATATTATACATATCAAAAGTTACTAAAGTGTTACAAAAATATTTGTTCAACAAAATATCATAGTTGTTATAATTTTAGTTTAATTGATTTTATAGCATTGCATTTTTTAAGTTTTAATTATATAATATCTGGTATTGAAATCTAAAGATTTATAAGTAATTATAAATGACAATAATATGAGGTGCAAAATGTATAAAATAGGCTCAATCGGTGCAGGAAATATGGGATTGGCAATAATAGACGGAGCAGTCGGATCTAAAGCTTTTTTAAGCAGTGATATAGCTGTTTTCGATATATGTCAGGATAAAATTGATTTATGCAAATCTAAGGGATACAGTGTTTTAAGTTCTGAGGAAGCGCTGTTTTTAAATTGTGAAATTGTGTTGCTGGCGGTAAAGCCCCAAATTTATGAAGACGTGCTTAATAAGCTTAAATCTTCTTCCGAAAAAGTAAATAATCAAATTATTATAACAATTGCAGCAGGTATATCGACATCATATATTCAAAACTTTTTAGGAGAAGATACAAAAGTAATAAGAATTATGCCGAATACGCCGCTTTTGATAGGGCATGGGGCATGCGCGTTTTCAAAGACAGACAATGTAAATGACGACGAATTTGATAAGATAATAAGAATATTTGAAACTATGGGAGAAGTTGCGGTAATATCTGAAGAACAAATGAATGATATAATACCTGCAAACGGAAGCTCCCCGGCATATGTTTATTATTTCATAGACTGTATAACAAGCTCGGTTGAAAAAATGGGAATAGATAAAGATGCAGCAAAAAAACTTGTTGCTCAAACCTTTATAGGTGCGGCTGAAATGGTATTAAAAACAGGAAAAGACCCGAAGGAATTGATACAGCAAGTTTGTACACCGGGAGGAGCAACAATAGAATCAATAAAAGTGTTTGATGAAAAAAATCTATGCGAAATAATAGATGAAGCTTGTATAAAATGCGTAAACAGAGCATATGAGCTTAGTTTATAATAAAATTTTGTGCAAATAATTTTATGGAGGTAGCTGTGAAAAAAATAGAAAGTTTTCAAGTTAATCATTTAAACCTAAAAAGGGGATTGTATGTATCAAGAAAGGATACAGTGGGAAGTGAATATCTGACTACATTCGACATCAGAATGAAGGAGCCGAATAATACTCCTGTTATGAATACGGCAGAAATTCACACAATAGAACACTTAGCGGCTACATTTTTGAGAAATCACAGCATCTATGATGAAAAAACAGTATACTTCGGGCCTATGGGCTGCAGAACAGGATTTTATGTCATATTCAAAGGTGATTTAAAATCCGAGGATATACTTGGTATAATGCGCGAGATGTTTGAATTTATTGCCGCTTATGAGGGAGAGGTTCCGGGATCAGATGCGAAATCCTGCGGAAATTATCTGGATATGAACTTGCCTATGGCTAAATATGAGTCAAAATTATACTTAAATGAAATATTAAACAATATAAAAGAGGAAAATTTATATTATCAAGACTGATTACTGCAATCATAAAACTTTAAGGAGAAAATATTATTTATATGAAAAAATATATCGGAGATAAAGCCTTCTATAAAATGGTGCTGGTTTTACTTATACCTATGGTTATTCAGCAGGGTATAACTAACTTTGTAAACCTGCTGGACAATATAATGGTAGGAAGACTAGGGACCGAATCTATGTCTGGAGTTGCGATAATAAATCAGCTCATACTAGTGTTCAATATAACGATTTTTGGATGTATTTCGGGAGCATCTATTTATGGTGCTCAATTTTTTGGAAACAAAAATCATGACGGAGTTAGGTATGCATTTCGCTTTAAATTGTATTTAGGTACAATTATTTGTTTTATTGCTGCAATAATTTTCTCTGTATGGGGAGAGAGTTTGATAAAGCTATATCTTTCAGAAGGAATAGATGGAGGAGGAAATTTGCTGCTTACGCTCTCAGAAGCGAAAAGTTATTTAAAAATAACGCTTTGGGGACTTATTCCATTCATGGTTTCGCAGTGCTATTTTACAACTCTTAGAGAGACCGGCGAAACTGTAGCTCCAATGATTGCCAGTTCAATTGCCATATTGGTGAATTTAGTATTTAATTATTTTTTGATATTCGGTACATTTGGATTTCCTGCTCTCGGAGTCAGAGGCGCTGCTATAGCTACGGTGCTTTCAAAATATGTTGAAGCTTGCTATGTAATTTTTAGAACACACAAGAACTCAGACAAATTTATTTTTGTACAGAATCTATATGCAAGCTTTCATATTCCGATAGATATAATTAAAAAAATAGCCATTACCGGAGCTCCGCTTTTAATGAATGAAGTTTTATGGTCTGTAGGAATGGCTGCAATTACACAAAGTTATTCTGTCAGAGGACTTAACGTTATGGCAGCACTCAACATATCATCAACTGTTTCAAACTTATTTATGATTGTATTCTTCGCAATGGGAGGAGCTATATCAATATTGGTCGGAAGAGAGCTTGGCGCGGGAAATATTGATAAAGCTAAGGACATGGACAGAAAGCTTATCTTTTTTAATGTGAGCATGTACGTTGTCATAGGAGCATTGCTTGCTTCTTTAGCTCCGTTTATACCTATGATATATAATACTGAGGACTCCGTGAGGAATCTGGCTACACAATTTCTGATTGTATATGCAGCAGCAATGCCACTTTTTGCTTTCAATCACAGTACCTACTTTACAATGCGTTCTGGAGGAAAAACAATAATTACTTTTTTATTTGACAGTGTTTTTGTGTGGATAATAAGTTTGCCGCTTGCTTTTACATTGTCAAGATATACCGCTATAAATATAATTGCTGTATATCTTATAGTTCAGTGCTCGGAAAGCATAAAAGCTGTAATCGGTGCTTTTCTGTTAAAATCCGGAATATGGGCTAAGAATATAATCGGAAAATAAAATCAAGAATTAAAAAAAGAGTTTGATGTTGAAATTATGGAGGTTGATTATGCGAGAAGTTATTAATGAAAAAATTGTTATGCAATTTTATCTCGAAGAAATAAAGAATGATGAAATTGCATTCTTAGTCGGGAGGGAAAAGTATAAAAAGGAAATATCAGACTATATCAATAAAATGATTAATGCTGAAAAGATGAATGAAAAAATCAGAATCGCCTGTGGACTTTGGAAGCTTTTATTTGAGTCTGCAATGTCATTTATTGATCCTGAAAAACAGGGATATGATAAGATTTTTAGCTTTTTTGACGAATTTGTTGAGTTTGAAGAATTAATTTTCGCATCGGATTCCTTTTACAGAGATCATACTTTACATTGCTTATGGGTTTATTTTTTAGGAGAATATATTTATAAAAAGACAGAATACAACGAATTTTTATCCGATTTAAAAACATATGATGATTCTGCACTGCTTTTGGATGAGCTGATTACTAAGCTTGACCTGCAAGAATATTTTGGAAGCTTTCACGAGGTTTGTGATGCTTACAGAGATATTCAAAAATATAACGATTCATTAAGATGCGTGACTTCACTAGCACATGATTTAGGATATCCTATAAAAAAAATAACTAAGATTAATAAGAGCATGAAAAACATATTGCCATATTTTTCGATAAACTCATACAATGACTTTTCTTTTGAATTTAATAACCTGCAGCAGCACTTTATTGAATATTTTATAGATTTTATCAGCTCTGACCTGAATTTTATGATAAATGCAGGGAGTGTGAGCGAAATGGAATTTTTAAAGGATGAGATTTTTGAGATACGTGACAATAAATTTATATGTTTAAAAGATAATGCAATTGAGCATATGACCGCTGAAAGGATTGAAGCAATAAAGAGAAATTTAAAAACTGAATGCTACTTTATAAAAATACCGTCTCAGGCAATGTCTTTCAGCAACGAGTTTGAGGAATATCATCATGGTATTATGAGTGCATTTTTGCTGGCAAAAAACCTAAAGGCATTTCAAAATATACTATATGTTTATGGTGATAAACTCATTAATACACATTCAGATTTCGGACATTTAGTTATTAAGCAGCTTATATTGTCGTCAATAGCCAATCATACACGTGATACTTTCAGGATTAAAAAAATTGATGACAGTACATTTTTGACTTTCATAGACGAATTGGAAGAATTTTCGAGAATCTCCCGCGCAAGTCAAAATCGTGAATATGTGGAAGAGTTCTGTACGTCCTATATTTACATGGAGGATAATTGGCTTAATGTGGATTTTGTTTTTGAAAATGATTCACTTGACAATTTAGACCCGGAGATAGCATTTAAAGGAAGATGTAAAAGGTTTTTGACCTTGTTTGATGTACCGAAACTGTCGGATAGGTTAAAAATGAAGCTTCGCTGTATAGGACAGCTTGAAAACAATAAGAATACATATGTCTTAGAGCTGGCAAACAGACACGTGGATATACTAATAAACGGTGAATCGGTGGATATACCGAAATACCTTAAGTCAAATCAATTTTACAGTAAGGAAGAATATGCTGCTTTAGGAGCGGAAAATAATCCTAAAACAAATAAGATTTATTCTATGGCAGAATACACTGATTTACAATAACTTTTAAGATGCTTGATATAATTATATATCAAGCATTTTTAATTTGCATTGCTGTAAAATTATATATTATAGTAAATTACAATTTTTATGCAATAAAATTTCCCCGGCAATAAAATGTAAAAAAATGTTGATTAATGCAAAATTTAATGTTACAATGTTGAATAATAAAATCAAATATAGAAAATAATACGCGGTGGGGACCCGTATTATTCTGCGTTAATTTACAGGGGGGGTAATTTAATATGAAAATCAGGATAGCCATGCTTGATTGGGATAAAAGCTATGTGCAGAGATTTTACGATGCAATAAATAAGGATTACAGCAATAAGCTGGAGATACACGCCTTTACCAGCGAGAATTCACTGTTAAATTTTTTGAATCACAATAAAATAGAAGTCCTGTTAGTCAATGAAAATATAAATTTAAATATCGAACATGACAGCAAGCTTATAATCTTAAAGCTTATCGAAAAAAACAATATAGAAAATGAATTAAACTCAATATTAAAATATCAAAGAGTCAGTCTAATCTACAAAGAAATACTAAACGCTTATTCTCAAGTATATAAGGGTTTGTCTTCTAATGATAAAAATTATTCTTCGAAAATCATATCATTCATGTCTTCCGGAACAGGTTCCGGAACATCCACAATAGCATCTTCACTTGCTTTAAATCTTGCCGAAAAAGGTATAAAAACTTTGTTTTTGGATCTCCAGTCCTTTGCAACAATTAATTCTATTTTTAATGCAGAGGGCAAATTTTCTATGAGTGAAATTATATTTGCAATTAAAAGCAATAAAGAGAATATATATGCACGCTTAGAAACTGCTGTCAAGATGGACAATTCAGGAGTGTTTTTTTATGATCCGTGTAAAAATCCGCTTGAAAGAAATGAATTGAAATCTGACGAGCTTATAAAACTTTTAGATTCGTTAAATGAATCGGGGATTTATGAGTATATAATTGTTGATATAAATTATTTGGTAAACGAACTGTGTCTAAGTCTTCTAAAGTACTCAGACAGAGTTTTTCTTGTTGCAAACACTACAGAGGAAAGTCAGATAAGATTAAGCAGTATTATAAAGTCAATTCAAATAATCAGTAAACATAATAATGAATCCTATATTGACAAGATTAACATAATATATAATAAATTTATCAGCGGAAAGGGCAATATAAATCAAAATAAAGAGTTTGAAACCGTTTGCTATATACCTAAATTCAGTGATACAGATAATAAGAGTATAGCTAAGGAGATATCCAGAAGCTCAATACTTGAAAAATTTATATTTGCGGAAAGGGAAAGCAGATATGACATATAATGATTTTTTTCTGTCTATAAGAGAGAAAACAGATGCGGCTTTGGCAGCAAACAATCTTACGGACACGGAGCTTTTAGAAAGTATAGATGATTTAGTGCAAAGGGAAAATGAGCTGAACTCAATGTATCTATCCATAAGTGAGCGTATAAGTATATCTAAAAAGATTTTCAACTCAATAAGAGGATTCGGAATCCTGAACAGTATTATGGAGGATGAAGATGTAACGGAAGTGATGATTAATGGTCATGATAATATTTTTATTGAAAAAAGAGGTAAAATATATAGATATGCAGATAGCTTTGACAGTGAGGAAAAACTGAATGATATTATACAAAGAATAGTCGGAAAAGCAGGACGAGAGGTTAATCAGGCAAATCCTGTAGTAGATACAAGGCTTCCGGATGGTTCGAGGGTTAATGTAGTTTTACCGCCGATTTCTCTTTGCGGAGCTGTTGTAACTATAAGAAAATTTTCTAAAGCACCGATGACAGCAGAAAAATTAATTGAATATAATTCTATAACGGCTGAAATAGCAGAAATATTAAAGCAACTGGTTGCAGCTAAATACAATATTTTTATAAGCGGTGGTACAGGATCCGGAAAAACTACATTTTTAAATGCAATGTCCAACTACATACCAAAGGATGAGAGACTTATAACTATTGAAGATTCTGCTGAACTGCAAATTGCAGGAATCGAAAACTTAGTCAGACTGGAAACAAGAAATGCCAATACAACGGGTGCAGGTGAATTAACAATCAGAGATTTGATTAAATCAGCCTTGCGTATGAGACCGGAAAGAATAGTTGTAGGAGAGGTAAGAGGCAGAGAAGCCTTGGACATGCTGCAAGCAATGAATACAGGACACGATGGATCACTGTCTACAGGACATGCCAATTCCAGCCTTGATATGCTAAGCAGACTGGAAACTATGGTTCTGACAGGTGCCGAGGGGCTTCCGTTAATTGCTGTTCGCCAGCAAATAGCATCTGCAATAGATATTATCATACATTTATCGAGAATGAGGGACAAGACACGTAAGGTTGCTGAGATAAGCGAGGTCTGCGGACTTGAAAACGGCGAAATAAAGTTAAATACATTATATGAATTTATGGAAAACAAAGACAGTAAACAAGATTGCGTTAAAGGAGAATTAAGACGTACTGAAAATTCTTTCAGGAATTATTCAAAGCTTCGCGCTGCAGGAATTAATATTATAATATAGGGGATACAAATTTGAAAAAACATAAGAAAAAATACGAAATAAAAAAAAGTATTATAGGAAACGGAATTGATTATTATACTTATGAAATGAAAGCAATAGACTGCGTTATAGGGTATACGGCAGGATTTTTCCTTAGCTTTATAGCAGTTCAAATATTCTTTGAAAGAACGGTTTTCAGTCTTATATGCGGACTTGGAATCGGTTTTGCGGCTATTAAGCTATATAAAAAATATCTGATAATCAGTAGAAGAAAAAAGCTTTTATTACAGTTTAAGGACTTTTTGGAATCACTGTCGGCATCATACTCAGCAGGCAAAAATACTCAAAATGCTTTCAAAGATGCTTATAAAGACATGAAAGAGCTTCATACCGATAAGTCTTATATATCAAAAGAGCTGGAGATTATAGAGCTTGGGATGGAAAACGGATTTAATATAGAGGAGCTTTTGAATAATTTCGCATACAGAAGTGCTGTAGATGATATTAAAAGCTTTGCTGATATTTTTGAATCGGGAAACAGAATAGGCGCAAATATGAAGACAATTATCTGCCAAACCAAGGATATTATAAACGATAAAATAGATATCGAGATGGAAATAAACTCAAGTGTGGCAGAGAAGAAAGCAGAGTTTTATATAATGCTTGCAATGCCATTTATTATAATTTTGGCTCTCAATACTCTTGGAGACAGTACATTTTCAGCTGTTGTTCCCGTAAATACGATTATAAGAATATTTGTTTTAATTGTTATTTCAATAGCTTTTTTGATAGGGAAAAGAATCACCGATATAAGTGTTTAGGAGGTTTTATGCTTACAAATCTTACTTTATTACAAATTTTAATGCTTGTACTTGGCTCTGTTCTTGTATTAGCTTGGATATATGTATATATAAAATACGACAAAAAATTTGACAGATTGATAGAGCCAATCGGTAAAAACGAATTTTTCATGTCTGAAATTTTTTTTATAGGCTTTGGAATAATGGAATTGATAAATTATAGTCTAAAGTCAGCAAAAGCAAGGAAAAATATTAAAAAAATTGCGGAGATTAAAGGCAGCTTATACGCTGAATATTATTATTACATAATTGTCGGCGGTAAAATTACTTATATAATGACGATGCTTCCTATATCATTTTTTATCGCAGCATTGACAAATGATTTAATCATTTTAATATTGTCGCTTGCGGCGACGGCAGCTTTAGTTTATTATTTGGATTTTGAAATAGATAATGCCGTGACAAAAAGAAGGAATACTATATTAAATGATTTTCCAAAGGTATTATCTAAATTAGCACTGCTGTTAAATGCAGGACTGAGCTTAAGAGCAGCATGGAATAATGTTGCGGACAGTGATACAGGGAAATTATACGAGGAAATGAAGCTTTTAAGCGAAGAAATATCCAATGGCAGAGCCGAAGTTGAGGCGTACAAAGATTTTGCCGAAAGGTGCAACATCAAAGAAATAAGAAAATTTTCCTCAAGCTTGGTTCAGAATATTCAAAAGGGGAACAGTGAAATTACAAATCTGATTATGGAAATGTCAGAAGACAGCTGGAAGCAAAAAAAATATAATGTAAAAATCAAGTCAGAATTAGCGAGTTCAAAGCTCATGCTTCCAATTGGACTGATGTTGGTTGCTATAATGATTATGATAATAATACCTATATTTTCAAGTATATAAAGTGACCCAAAATAATGTCACTTATAATATAAATAATACAATAAGGGAGAAGAGAATATGTTAAAAAAAATAGGACAAGCTATGTCTAAAACTGAGCTGAAAATTAGGAATGCTGTTTATCGTTTGATAAATGAAGAAAAGGGCGGAACAGAAATAGTAGCAATATTGCTTATTATTATTGTTTTAATAGGAGTTGTAGTAATATTCAGAAATCAACTGTCAAGCTTGATAGAAGGATTTTTTGAAAAAATATCCAATGATGTAGATACAAAATTATAATATTTTAAAAGTGAAAAAGGGCTAAAGCTTTGAGAACTTTAGTTTTGAGAGCTTTAGTGTTCTTTTGATACCTTTAAGACATTTCGGAGGAAAGAAGCTTGAAAAAAGACAGTCTTATCAATTCTCAAAAAGGTGCTATAGCAGCAGAGGCTGCTTTTGTTTTGCCTATAGTTATTATAGTTATTTTTATTTTGATATATATGGCTCTGATACAGATACAGCAAGGCGTAATGTATATGTACGCACAGGGAATGGCTCAGAAAATATGCAATATATCTGCATTTCCCGGATATGAAAAGCTTTATCAGGAAGCATATAATGAGGATTATATTATCAGACATCTTGGTTTACCGAGTACATATATGCCAAGCACTCAAACTGCAGATGAGATATACAAACAACATGACCCATACAGATATTTAGGGGGAGTATATCTTAACAATCATAACAGCTATAAGGATGAACTAAAGAAGGTAGTTGAAAAGTCTATGTATTTTAACGGAGGAATAGTAAATACAGATATTGATACAGGCTTTGAAAATCTATCAACCTCAGTTACTGTTAATGTTAATTACAGCTTTAAATTACCTAAATTTATAAGCATAGTCGGCTTGAATCCCGATATTTTAATTACAGCAAAGGCAGTCAGCTATGCAAATGATACTGCCGAATTTATCAGAAATACAGATTTAGCATTTGATTTGTTTGACTATTTTCTGAAAAAATATCATTTGGAAGAAAAAATAAATACATTTTATAAAAAGATAAAAGATATTTCAGAAAAGTTATTTTAATAAGGGGCAATAAGGTGAACTGCAAAGCAGCTTACTGTTAAAGAGAGGAACGCGAGCTAAAATGGGAATATTTTATAAAAATGATGGTGCGGTCACTGTTTTTTTATCTTTGATTCTTGTGCCGATTTTAATATTGGCAGGAATTGCGGTAGATGCAATAAGGATTTACGGAGCAAAGGCAATTGTATCAGACTCAGCGGAGCTTACAATGAATACGGCATTAGCAAGCTATAATCAAGTCTTGAAGGATACCTACGGAATATTATCAATATCAGCTGATGAAAATGAATTATCCAATAATTTAATAAAGTACTTTGAAAGAACAATAAATTCAATGGGTTTGGACTTTGATGAGGATGATTCATATACAAGAGCAATAATTGATGATATAAAAAACATGATAAATTCTCCGGAAAAGCTTGAATTTAATAATCTGATTGATATGGAGACAGTAGATTTTGTGGCACGAGGTGTAGAAGGTACACAGTTATATTATCCGGAAACAGTAAAAAGACAAATTATTGAATATATGAAATATAGAGGCTTAATAAGTATGGGAAGCAATTTTTCAGACAAGCTCAATATTTTTAAAGATATACCGAAACAGCAGGAGTTTGTAGAAGCTAAAATTGAATATGAAAATTCTCTCAGCGATATAGATTCGGTCTGTAAAGATATATATAAAGCTGCTTTAAAATACAATGAATTAAAAAATGAGCTTAATAATTACACAATAAATGATTTTTATAAGGACTCAAGAGAGGGTACTGAAACATTCTTAGGGCTGAAAGATATAAACAGAGTTCTGATAGCTTTGTACTCAAATAAATCTTTAATTGAAGACATCTCAAAAATTGCGATCAGCACAGATGGAGTGTCATATCATGAATTACATTCATATTTAAGTTCACAAACAGCTCAAAATATAATAAATAATATAGGAGCATTGTCTGATAAAAAGGATACAGGAGATATTATAAAGTATTTTTTTGATATAAATGAATATTCAAACGATATAGCAAAAATTATCAGATATTATAGCGTGCTTCCGGATAAATTTAATGATTACAGGGAGGCTTTAATCAGAGAATTTGAACGTGAGGAAAGACAGGCTAAGATTGAAGCGAAAAAGAACAAGGTGCCGTATATACCAAGAGAAAATACGGAATTGATAAATGCAGAGGCAGAATATTCACGTCTTATGCAGGAATTAAGCAAACAAATACCGTCGATAAATATTTATCGTGATGATATGAAAAACAGAAAATCTTATGTCAGAAATTTGATTGAGGATAATTTTCAAAAACTAAATTCATCCTTGCATGAAAAATATTTGCTTGTTAAAGAAATAAAAAGTCAAGCTGAGATTGCAAGTAAGGGACTTGATACTCTATTAAAGGATATTATTCCTGATGTAGAGCTTAAAAACAAGGAATTGGAGAAAAAGCTCAACTCTTTGTCTGATGGAGATGTAAAAAATTCTTTAAAGCTTCAATATGATGATATAGTGAAATCTTTAAACAAAGAAGAAATAAAAAAGCTTAAAGATTCTATGATGAATAATAAAAATTACTATGAAAAATATCTGATTAATTTAGATAATACTAAGTATTTGAATAATTTATTTATAAGGGAAAAACTGAATGTATCGTCAAGCAGATTATCAAATTTTATAGCATTTGACAATAATAATTATAAATCAGCTTTAACACAAGCAGATACGATGCTTGAAGATAATCTGCATACACCGTCTCCAAGTAATTTGGATGGACTCAATACTGAGGACTTTACCGCATTATTATTTTATCAATACCTTAACAGAGTATATAAAAACATATCAAATAACAGCAGCAGTTCAGATATTTATAAAGAACAGGCTGAGGCGAAAAAGGAAAATATATTTGATTTTGTAAACAGCAGTATAAGTTCATATGAAAAAGAGCTTGATACAAAGGCTGATAAAAAATCAGTTCCCTCGGAGGGACAAATATATGAGGATTTGGCAACAACACTGATTAATGTGAGCTTAAATGAAACTAATGAAGGTATAGATAAATTATCTGAAAAAGAGAAATTGACAGCCAATAAAAAGCTTGCTAAAAATCAAGCTAAAGCAATGAAAAACTCAGCAGGATCTGTAGAGGGACTTGGAAACTTTGCTTCTGACTTGACTGAAGATATGAGGGACAAGCTGTTTATAACCGAATACATGGCAGAAATGTTTAGCTGTCATACCACGAACAAGCAGGACTTAGTTGAGAAAACACTGAACGGAATTGAAATTAACGAGAAAAACAACTATCTTTTCGGCTCTGAAATGGAATATATTTTATGGGGACAAAAAGGAGAAAATACAGACAAAAATAGTTTGTATACCGCTTCAAGTATTTTCGGGCTGAGATTTGTTTTAAATACCGCTTATGCCTATACAGATATGGAAATAAAAACATTTACATTGGCTGTAGCAATATCCTTAGCGGGTTTTACCGGATTCGGGGTACCTCTTGTTCAAAATATACTTATTCTTACTTTGGCGATGGCTGAATCTGCACTTGATTTATCAAAGCTTTTAAAAGGAGACAGTGTTGTTTTGTATAAAAGCTATACAACATGGGTATTGAAGCCCTCGGGCATATCAAAAGAAGCTGTAAACTATACTATAAAAACTGTAACTGAAAAGGCTTTGGATAATTTATCCGACAAAATAATAAAATTAGCGGAAAATGCAAGCGATGAAAATGTATATAAGCTTGAAGAAGCTTTTGATGAATACTCAGAAAGCCTTGCTGATGACTTGTCGGCATCAATTTCTAATTTGGTTTTAACACCGATACAGATGGAATTGACGTTATGGCTGGAAACTAATGCTTTAACAGGGCTTGAACTGAACAATGCTATAGATGATGTCTACAGCAGATTAAAAAGTGAAATATTAAAAGAACCGGAGAGCTTTACAAAAAACATAAAGATTATGGTTTTGGATTTATTTGTTGAACAAAAACTTGAGCTTTTAAAGGACAAAATTAATAAAGCGATTTTGGATGTAAACAGCGAGGCAGAAGCACTAAAAGCTAAAATCGAGGGATATATCTCAGATTCAGTATCAGAGCTTACCAATAAGGCAAAAACGATAATATTTGAAAACGGATATGAAAACTTAAAGCAGGAAGTAAAAAAAGGCTTTAAATCGCTGACTGATGATGTTAAGCAAAATGCAAATAATATGATAGACAATTTTGTTAATAAGATAACTGTAGGGGATATATCTGCAGGCAATGTTGCATTTAAGCCCGGAATAACTACGAATTTTACTGTCAGCTATAAGGAATATATAAAAATATTTTTATTTTCGGGAATGTTGACAGGTAAGGATAATGTCTATATATCAAGGATGTGTGATCTTATAAAGCTTAATTTGGTATGCTCGGATAATTCTCCGATGCCGGACTTCAAATTAAAGAATTCATATACAATGTTGAAAATA
>DGYI01000068.1:14930-15310 GCA_002396645.1 Firmicutes bacterium UBA5010 | reverse complement strand
TTATCGCTTATAATATTTATATTCGCATTTTTATCGATTCTGTATCTGTGCAAATTCGCAAGAGCTCAGATAGTTTTACAGCATGCAGTAAATCAAACGGCAAAGGAGATATCGCAATACAGCTATTTAACTAATAAGTTAGGATTGAAAAATGATAAAACAAAGGGCGATAAGGCAATAGAAGATACGGATAAAATGATATCCGAGCTTAATAATCTTGTAAGTCTTATTGGTACAGAAAAAAAAGAGCTTGAAAATTTAGACATAAGCAATGATTATGTAATTAATGATTATTATGATGCTATTAAAGTATATAAAAAGTATGATGATGCCGGAAATAAAATAAGGGATTCTTACCAAAAGATTGATAATGCAGCAAA
>DGYI01000068.1:0-14817 GCA_002396645.1 Firmicutes bacterium UBA5010 | reverse complement strand
CTTTGCGGTTTCAAAATATATAGCTGCCCCTATGAGCAAGCTTTTGATCCAGAAATATCTTCCGAGCAATTTTGAATCGACTGATGAGTATTTAATAAAGCTTGGCATTGATAATGGACTGGATGGTCTTAATTTTGACACATCAACGATTTTTAAAGACGGAAGTGATATAAATATTACATTAATATATAATATGTCTTTGAATATTCCGCTTTTTCCCGATAAAACACTATGCTTCAGAGTTAACGCTTCAACAATTGGCTGGCAGTCAAAATTATTTAATGAAAACAGAAACAACGATGATTCATCATCAGACTATATAAACATCTGGGATTATAGCTGGAAAGAAAGAACGGATGAATTTATAAAAATTTTGATGAAAGAAAATAACTTATCAGGTGTCAGAACGCCTCTTTCTCTTGACTTTTATGATTACAGCACTAATCTTTACACCTATGTGCATTCTATGAATACTGAGCTAAGTTCATATTCAAAAGATGGCGAGCTGAATTTATCATCAATAAAAAGTAAAGTTAAGCTTTATGCGAAAGATGCTGTAAAGGACACAAAAAGAGCAGAGAAAATTACTATGGAGGATGGAACAGTTTATGAATCATCAGATATTAAGGATAATCAGAATATAAAGATTATAATGGTAGTTCAGGAAAGTGCTGCAGGAAGTATCGAAGAACTTAATAAAATAGTGGCAGAGATAAAAAAGGAACTAAAGTGCGATAATTTAGAGATTGAGTTTTATTTCAGCAACGGATTAATACAGGCAGGGGGTCAAGATTGAAAAATAAATATATTAAATTTTATGTGATATTTTGTATTGTTTTAACGTTTATATGCTTTTTAGTTTTTTTAAATTATAACTATGCGATAACAAGGATACTAAGGTATATAATTTTAATAAATGCTTTGATATTATTGGCTTATATTGATTATAACAAAAAAATAATACCTAATAAAATCTTGCTTGCTATGATTGGGCTAAGGCTTGTACTCATGCTTACAGAAGCTTTTATTTATAAGGATATGATTTATTCTATTGCACTGTCATCATTTATGGGAATGGCAGCAGGGGGAGGAGCTTTTCTTTTAGCCGCGCTTATTATGAAAAATTCTATAGGCATGGGAGATGTTAAGCTAATTGCTGTAATTGGTCTGTATGTAGGAATAGGAGATTTATTCAGCTGCATTATACTGTCATTGATTATTTCCTTAGTAGCAGGTGTAATTCTGATATCAGCAAAAAAAATAACAAGCAAAGACTTTATGCCTTTTGCTCCTTTTCTGGCACTGGGAACTATTTTGACATTAATATTCAGATTATAGGGTAAGAATTCAGGATGTCGTGGAAATCAAATATTTTCACACAGAAAGGGGGATGTGTATATGAAAAAAATAATTTTTTTACTGATGATTTTCTTGCTTATAGGCTCTTGGTATTTTGTTATAGCAAACGGGGCTCAAAGGCATGAAGACTATAACAGATATATAGATACTGCCAGTCAATATTTGAACAAAGAAATATATGTTGATGCAATAGAATGTTATAAAAAGGCTATAGAAATTTATCCCGATATTCTGGAGAATAAGTTATATCTTGCAAATATCTATAAGCGTGCGAAAATGTACAATTCTTTTGAAAGCTATTGTATGAAATTATACGGTGAGCATAAAGAAAATGAGGAAATTATCTGTCTTTTGGGAGAATATTATACTGAGAACGGAAAAGATGAAAAAGCTGTTGCTATCTATAAATCATATCTGTCAGAGAACAAAGAAAGTCAGATAATTTCACAAAAATTGAATGAATTAAAATTTGCATTTACAGTCGAATATAAAACATACAGCTATATTTCAACATTTCGTAATGGCTATGCAATTTTTAAGAAAGCTGATAAATACGGAATTATGGATAATAGGGGAAATGAAATAACTAAAGCTATTTATGATTTTGCCGGAATTTACACTAAATTCGGTTCGCTGAAGCTTGCCCCGGTTTTGTCTGATAATGAATACTATTTTATAGATTCAGACGGCAATAAGCGTTTGGCTTTGGATGTAGCGTATGATTATCTGGGGAGTTTTTCACAAAGCGAAAAAGCCGTTTATAAAAGAGATAATTTTTATGGTTATTTAGATAAAAACCTTAATGAAAACGAGAATAAATATGATTATGCAAGCTCTTTTTACGAAAATGGAATTGCAGCAGTCAAAAAAGATAATAAATGGTTTTTAATAGATGAAAGTTTAGAAAAAATAAATGATAAGCAATATGATGACATAAAAATAGATGACATAGACTGTGCTGTTCATTCCGATATTATTTTTGCCAAACAAGGCAACAAGTACATTATGATTGATATTAACGGAAGGGAAATTACGAAGCCTTTATTTGATAATGTCGACTTCTTTACAAGTCTAAATGAGTATGCGGCTGTCAAAATCGGAGATAAGTGGGGATTCGTAAATTATGAAGGCTCGATTATAATAGAACCGAAATATGATAATGCCTTTTCATTTTCTTGCGGGCTAGCTCCTGTTCTGATAGAAGATAAATGGGGATATATAGATATAAATGATAATCTAGTCATAAGCCCGCAGTTTAATATGGCAAAATCATTCAACAGCTCGGGGGCCGCACCTGTCTTAAAATCTGAATGGCAGATATTAAAATTAAAGTATTATGAAAAGGGGGCAATCAGATGAATGATATTAAATTTAGCTATGAAAATAGCTGTAATTGCAGCTATTTAGTTTATAAGATTGAAAATATACAAAACATTGATAAGCTTGAATATAACATGATAAGCAGCAACAAAATAGAAGGGCTTCTGGAATTTATATATAGCAATATTGACGATAAATATTACTGTAAATATGACGTAACATCAAAAATAACATTGAAAAACTATATAAAAAGCTGTGATGATACAGATAAAATTATCAAAATTTTGATAAATATATTTAAGGTTTTTGTTGAAATTGAGGATTTCCTCATTTCAAACGAACACCTTTTATTAGATGAGGAGTATGTCTTTATTGATGTATCAAATTTAAGCATATATTTTATCTGCCTGCCTGTAGATGATATTGAAAAAAGATATAATTTAAAAGACTTTATAAGCAACATACTCGTCAATTTAAAGATTGAAGATTTTAAAAACAAAGGTTTGATATATTTGCTTATGGAATTTTTGAATAAGGAAGAATTCCTGGATGTTAAAGAGGCTTTAAATATTTTGAAGAGTACAGGCTATGACAAAAGGCAGATTAAGCATAAGGAAGTTAAAACAGAGGATAAAAATAAAGAAGAAGAATTTGATGCTTTGAGTAATTCTCAAGAAAGACAAATAAAAAAATTAGATGAAAGCAGCATAATTGGTTTTTCGGTTCCGGGACAGGAGGGAAAAATCGAAATAAAAAAATCTGATAAGAAGATAAGCTTAAAAGATATTTTTAAAATACCGAAATTTGAAAAGAATAAATTAAAAAAGAAGCCTAAAAAAACAAGTGAAAGAGATAAATTAAAAAAGAATCTGAAAAAAAACGTTGAAAAAGATATAGCTGAAGAAAGAAATATAAAAGATAAAATCAGTGAAGATATAAAATATGATAATACGGTTATCATTAAAAGCTACGGAGAAAATGAAAAAACAATGCTACTTCATGCTCTAAACAGCGGATTATATCCAAGCATGCCATACTTAATCAGAAAAAGAAACGGTGAAAAGATAAATATTACAAGCGATTTATTCAGAATAGGAAAAGAAGTGGATTATGTTGACTATGCTATTTCGGATAACAATACAATAAGCAGAGCTCATTCGGATATCATAAAAATGAATAAGGATTATTATATTCAAGATAATAATTCAAAAAATCATACATATGTGAACGAAATAATGCTTTGTGACAGTCAAGCGGTAAAACTGGAGCATAATTGTGAGATTAAGCTTTCAGATGAATTGTTTACCTTTAAGCTGTATTAATATGCCGGTTGGTGATTTTATGGTCAGAATCGGTGAAACAATTGATAATACTTATGTGATTGAAGAAAACATAGGCTCTGGAGCAGGCGGTATAGTATATAAGGCATATCATCTCAGACTGAAAAAAAATGTAGTTATAAAACAAATAAGACAGGAACTGAGAGGCAAAGTCAATGAACGCGGTGAGGTTGATATCCTCAAGAATTTAAAGCATATGTATATACCTCAGGTATATGATTTTATAGAGCATGAGGGAGATGTTTATACGGTTATGGAGTATATTTCCGGCTTAAGTCTTTCGGATGAGCTAAAAAAGCGTAAAAGATTTCCGCAAAAAAGGGTTATCAAATGGGCTATACAATTATGCGAAGCATTATCATATCTGCACAGCAGGGCTATTCCTATAATACACAGTGATATAAAGCCTGCTAATATAATGCTGAGTGCTGATGATAACATATGCCTTATTGATTTTAATATTTCATTGTTATTCACAGATGATATAAGTGCTGTAGGATTTACGGAGGGTTATTCTCCTCCTGAGCAGACATCTGTATTCAATATAATAGACAGAATGAGCATGTCTAAAGAGCTTAAATCAAACATTGACACTGAAACATGTTTTATGGAATTAAACAGCGGTAAGGTTAATAATAATCCAAAGAAAATTAAATCCTTAATTGATGCAAGATCAGATATCTATAGTTTGGGAGCAAGCTTATACCACTTAATTTCAGGAGAAAGGCCCGAAAATTCAAGTAGTGATATAACAGAGCTTGATAGCTATAAAATAAAAATAGGGCACAGTCTAAAACAAATAATTAATAAAGCCATGAATAAAAATATAGAATACAGATATGCAACAGCAGATGAAATGCTCTTTGATTTGAATAATATCAATAAATATGATTATTTATATGAAAAAAAACTAAAAAGGAAAAGAAGAATATTTATTTTTACATTTATCATTATTGCCATAGTTTTTGCTGCCAAAATATGTAATATTTTAATACAATAAATCGTATTTTGGAATCAAGGTTGACTTTGAAGAGCATAAAAGATACAATTAGCATATATGGATAAAATTGCAATCTTACTTTTAGACAAACATTTGCGCACTGAGTGCAGGGAGGTAATAATGAATAAATTTAAGCAATTAGTTTACATTAGACCCAATGTCAAGGAAGTAAAAAAAGAGTTTAAAACGCTTATAAAGCACTTCAAGAAAGCTGAAAGCTATGATAAAGCAAAACAAATATATTTTTTAGAGCAAAATCTTTTTGAAAATGTTGCAACAAATTATATAATTTCCGATGTACGCAATAAGATAAATACTTCAGACGAATTTTATGAAGAAGAAATTAAATTTTTTAATCAGGAACTGCCTGGAATCATGCTTATAGCTAAAAAAGGCAGAGAAGCTATACTGAAATCAAAATTTAAAGAAGATTTTGACAAAGAGTTTGGAAAGCACTTTACAGATACTATAAAGGCATCACAAAGGACTATGAATTTCAAGGTTATGTTGAGTCTGATAAAGGAAAATAACTTAAAAACTGATTTTACAAAAAAAATGGCATCTTGCAAAGCAATGTTCAAGGGCGATGAATGTAATTTTTATGGTATATTAAGATATATGCAAAGCCTTGACAGAGAAGAGCGCAAGGAAGCGTTTAAGGTATTTGCCAAAATGTACGAAGATATTTCTCCGGAATTGGACGAGCTATATGATAAAATGCTTTCCGTGCGTGTAAAAATGTCTAAAAAGTTGAAATTTTCAAATTATATTGAACTTGCATACTTAAACAGAGGAAGGCTGGATTATGGTCCAAAGGAAGTTGAATTATTTCGCAATCAAGTTATAGAGCATATAGTTCCGGTTTGTAAAAAATTATATCAAGAGCAGGAGAAGGCTCTGGGAGTAGATAAATTAAAATACTATGACGAGGAAATAATGTTTGCAAACGGAAGTACCAATCCTGTCGGAGATAAATCCTATATGCTTAAGGCGGCACAAAAGATGTATCGTGAGCTTTCAAAGGAAACAGCCGAATTTTTTGATTTTATGCTTGAATATGAAATGTTTGACCTTGAAACAAAGCCCAATAAGCATTTAGGGGGATTTTGTACTGTACTGCCTAAATTTAAAGCACCGTTTATTTTCTCAAATTTTAATGGGACAAGTGCTGATGTAGATGTTCTGACTCACGAAGCAGGTCATGCTTTTGAGGCTTATACTTCTATGAGGGAGCAGTCATTATTTGAATATGTATCCTCAACAAGTGAAATTAATGAAATACATTCTATGGCTATGGAGCGTTTTACTTATCCGTGGATGGAGGACTTTTTCGGCGAGAACGTTAATAAATACAGATATTCACATATGGCTAAAAGCCTTATGGTTATACCTTATATGTGCTGTGTTGACGAATTTCAGCACGAAGTATATAAGACTCCGAAAATGACAGCTAAGGAGCGTCGAAGTTTGTGGAGGGGTTTAGAAAAGAAATATATGCCTTGGCGTGATTATGACGGTAATAAGTTCTTTGAGGAAGGCGGATTCTGGATGCAGAAGCAGCATATTTTCCTTTATCCGTTCTATTACATAGATTATGCTTTAGCGCAAATATGTGTATTTGAGCTATATGGAAGAATGAAAGAGAATAAAGAAGCTGCATGGCAGGATTACTATAATCTTTGCAAAGCCGGAGGAAGTAAAGGGTATTTTGAGCTGCTGGGACTTGCCAATCTGAAAAGTCCTTTTGAGGAAGGAACTGTTCAAAAAGCGGTAGATATAGTTTTAGATGATTTAAAAACTTCCGTCATGGGATGATTTATGTTATAATTTTTAATGATACTATTGATTATAGGAAGGGTTTTATAAATGAAAAGATATCTTGTTATTATTGTAGTCTGCATTTGTATAATATGGCTAGGAGTGTATTATAATCAATATGAAGTTAATGATGTCATTACTTTTTCAGATCCTCATTTGGAGCAGGCAATCAGAGAAAAAATATCAAAAATGACAGGTGAAATATATACAGCGGACTTGGAAGATATTACTGTTCTTGAAGTTATTTCAGCTAATATTAAAGACTTGAGCGGAATTGAAAATCTGATTAATTTAGAAGAGCTGGACTTATCATGTAATAGTATCAGAGATATAAGAAGTATAAGTAACTTAACTAACTTAGTTAAGTTAAATCTATCGTTCAATGATATTCATGATATAAATGCATTTAACAACTTAAAGAGTTTAACCCAATTAAATATAAGTCATAACAGTATTGATGATATAAGTGTACTTAATGATTTAAGTAATTTAACTCAATTGAATATAGGCCATACCCTTGTTAAGGATATAAGTCCTTTAACTAATCTATCAAATTTGAGTATACTTAATCTTTCACATTGCGAGTATATTGATTATGCAAACATTAATGTGTTAGGAGATTTAAGCAATTTAGACGAATTATATTTCTATTCTTATGAAATAAATAATATAAATTTCTTAAATAATCTGACAAATTTGACTAAACTCAGTTTATATATTAATGAAGTCAATGATGTAGATATTTTAGGTAAATTAACAAAATTAAATTGGCTATGTTTAGGGTTTTATGAACCTATTAATTTAAGTTTTTTTGAAACCTTAACTAATTTGACCGAATTATATTTAGATTATGACGGGAATGCAGATATAAGTCCTTTAAGCAATCTATCAAACCTGCAAAAATTGCATCTGCCGGGCTATCTTTCCCGAGGTAAAAGTAAGCTAAAGGATATAAGTGTTTTAAATGAATTGAAAAGTTTAACCGAGCTAAATTTATTCAATGCAGAAATAATCGATATAAGTCCTTTAGCTAATCTGACGAAATTAACCAAACTGGATTTATCTGATAATCAAATCTCTGACGTAAGTGCTCTTGGCAATTTAATAAATTTAACAGAGTTGAAGTTAAATAATAATAAAATATACGATATAAGTTCTCTGAAAAAGCTTGGCAATTTAACATGTTTGCTACTTAACGAAAATCAGATATCCGACTATAGCCCTACAGAAAAATATTATCAAAACCTTGAGGTTAAAGACTTTTAGTTAAATATTATTAATATATAGGATTTATTCCTTTGTCAAGAAAAAGACAGAGTAAACATTAAGATAATATTTTTGCGGATAATCAAAGAAAGTTTCTCTGATTATCCGTATTTTTAGATTAGTTACTAAAGAAATAACAGCTCTCCGACACCGACAAAATCCATGTGCATCGGACACTCATTCTTTCCTCCGAATAATGTATTCATTCCGATTCCCAGATGAAATGTGCCTGCCATTTTTTCGTCCAATACTGTGTATCCTGTTAATTCTTCCACATTTTCATTCATTCCTATACCTAACTCACAAATTATATCTCCGTTTGGAGGCAATTCATTTAAAAATTCATTGAATATATCTGAATCTGATTTTATAATCTTGCCGTTTTCAATTGTCAGAATAACCTTATCGGCTGTTACATCCGTATCTATAAAAATCTTTTCAAAGTAAACTGTACCGTTTGTTTTTTCCTCAATAGGAGCCACAGCTATTTCACCGCAGGGTAAATCACCGTCACCGGCATCAATATACCACTTTCGTTCTTCCAGGCAAAGACTTAACTCACAGTTTGCTCCTGTTTTGATTACAGCATTGCTTTTTCCTTCTAATTCCATAACTTTTTCTTCACATCTTTTTTTTAAGTCATCATAATCTATGTCATATGCCTTATTCATTTTTTCTATAAAAATATTTGACTCCAATCCGGATTCAATTGCATTTTCCTCACTTGGTATTCTGATTTGAACAAATTTTTCTTTTTTGCTGAGTGTTGAAAATAATTTTGACATATATTTTCTGTAAATATCCATTTTTTCTTTATTTTCAGTGAGCTTCGGTAAAGGAAGCACAGCTTTGTACATACATATATCAATTACGATATCAACATTGTCAAATAAAGCATAATATTTATCGTTAAAGCATGTATCTGATGCGTTTGTAAACATTTCATAATTTACAAGACGTGATTGCTGAAATTCTATAGGACTTGCACCGAGTGAAAGAACTTCAAAGCTGAAATTGTGCAATATATCTCTTTGTGAGTCTTCTCCCCAAAATTGTAAAAGAACAATCTGTCCTTTATTTATATCAATTGCTTTTAATATTTTATTTATAATTCTTCTGTCCATTTTTCCTCCGATTTACAGTTGATTTTATTTATTTTCACGCTTTATTTTCGTATACATTCCGTCATTTCTTACAAACATTTTCTCACCTATAAATTCTCTTCTTATTGTACAAAAGTCGTCATTAAAATCGGCTATAATTATGTTTACCTCACGTTCGGTATACGTTCTGTCAAACTCAAACGCCTTTGCTATTTCTTCCAGTACAATGAGTTTTTTCTTTCTTTGAACAGGTATAGTCTTTAATTTTCCGTATTCAAAGAAGCTTTCTAAAACTTTTTTTCTATATTCTTCTTCTCTTTGATTTTGCACGTCCTTTTCGGATGATTCTTCTCTGATAAAGTCAATTATTGCTGATTTTAGTATGTCCTCATTTATTGAATATACTGTATAGTATTGCTCTTTATCAGCCTTTACAATATTAGCATCTTCTAATTTTTTCAGATGAAATGATATAGTAGGGGGTGTTAGCTGTAAACGCTGTGCTAATAGCTCGACATACATAGGTTCTTTTATAAGTGATTTTAAAATCAGCAATCTTGACTTATCCGCCAGGCACTTAAATAGCTTTATAACTTCTAATTCAGTCATATTATCCTCCTATATCAAACCGGTAAATATGTTTTTTAATTCTGAGGCAGCCGATATTTTAGTTTCCTCTATAATTATATCAATAACCGCATTATTCTCTTTTGCCTTTTCCAGTTTAACTCTCCAGCTTTGCGGGATTTTATCAAAGGTTTGAAGATATGCGCTGCAAAATGCTTCATATTTTAAATCCTCATCAATATCCTTTTTAGATGATATTTGTTTTTGCGTTACTCCGATAAAAGAAGTAAATATATCGTATATATTAAGCTTTATTTTCTCTAAATCTGCTTCGTCCTTACGGTTATCATCAGTAAGCTCGTTACATTTTAGCTTGCATTTTTCTTTTATCTCATTTAATAAATCTGTATATTGTTCTATAATTATATCTATATTTTTCATTGCTATATTCTCCTTTACTCATTAAGTAAATTTTTTTCCAATACTACTATATTCCAATCAGGTCTATTATCATCTTTTGAAACAACTCTTCTAATTTCATACATATCAAATGACTTCCAAAAACACATTCCTGTAGTATTTGAATCAACACATCCTAATTGCAGCTTATGCACGCCGTTTTTTCTTAGCGCGCTGATAAATTCAGTAATAATTTTAGTTCCAAGTTTTTTTCTTTTTACATTTACATCCACCATGAAAAATCCTATCCAAATAATATCCTTGGCAGGATAATGCTCAATGTAGTCCATTATCGCCACTAATTTGTTATTATCATAAAATCCTATATAAAACTTTTGATCGCATGTCGTATTTGGAGGTAAGTTTATCGTATCTTGTACTGACTCCTCATATGTTACAGCACGTCCTTGAGTACACAAATAGTAATCAATGTTTAGTAATTCTAAACTGTATAGACTATCATAATCTTCACTTGTTATTTTCTTTATTGTATAATCGGGTAATAATTCTTTTAAATCGTTTAATATCATGTAAAGACCTCCTTCCATTTTTAAAGCTAATACCATTATAAGTATAAAAATAATAATTGTCAATATGATTTTATAATTATCTAATTAAAATACAGTAAAATATTTAGGCAAATATCATATGCAATATATCAGTTAAAATTCTAAACAGCACAAAAAAGTGAACTGCGTTCACTCTTCAGATAAAAAAAGAGGCTCAACAGCCTCTTTAAAATTCCTTTTTATTATAAATATTAATTGATATAAATATTGACGATATATAAAATATAACTGTTATAAAGGGCAATAGATATAAAGCCTTCATCATCATTTCCTCGGTAGGAGGGGAATCTACAAGCTTTGAAAACATAATTATTATGAGTGTAGGAAGCATTAAGACCATAAACATCATCATTCTGCCTTTTTCAACACCTAACTTAAACATTATAGGGAGCAAAAGCGAAATAAATATTATAGATATAGCAAATATTACCGAAACTGTTGTGATATTCTCCATATTCATCTCAGTGCCCAAGGCTATTTGAGCGATTAAATTCAATATAAGTGCAAATACCGATAAAATAAGTCCTAACACATATTTTGACAAGACCATATGAGTTCTTGAAACAGGCATTGTCAAAGCGTATTTATCCCAATTTGCACGTTCATCATATGAAATTGCGGTTATCGGCATCATTGCAAAGAGTACAAGTACCATAGCTCCAAACATGCTGTTATTTTCAGTTACAACAGAAAAAAACAGATAAAACACAGTTACCATTGCTACAAGTTTGGCTTGCTTTTTCAAATTTAAAATATCCTTGATTATAAGTCCTTTCATTTATTATTCTCCTTTACATAAAATAGCATTATGTCCTCAATACTTGCCTTATCTATAACATAATTACCTTTAATATTGTTTTTTAGCACAAGCACTTCCATTCCGAATGAATTTTTTCTATATCCTTTAATAAGACTTTTATCTATATTTTTAAAGTTTTCAGAAGAACATTTGAGTATGCCGTAATCCTCCAATAATCTGTCTTTAGGCTCACTGAATATTATTTTACCCTTATGAATAAAGCTTATATAATCGCATATTTTTTCGAGGTCGCTTATAATATGAGAAGAAATGAATATTGAATGCTCTTCATTTTGTATAAATTCTAGGAACACATCAAGTATTTCATCTCTGATTATCGGATCAAGACCGCTTGTAGCTTCATCCATTATTAACAGCTTTGAATCATGTGACATAGCTGTAGCTATTGACAGCTTCATTTTCATTCCTTTGGAATAATCTTTAATTATTTTAGTTTCAGGCAGCTGAAAGTTTTTAAGCAAGCTGTTGAATTTTTGTTCATCCCATGTCTTATAAATATTTTTCATTATTAAATTAATGTCTTTTGCGGATATGTTTTCAGGGAAAAAGCATTCATCCATTACGACACCGATATTTTCTTTAACTGATGTCAATTCTTTTTTATTATCTTTTCCCAAAACACTTATGCTGCCGCTGTCTCTGTTTATCAAATCAAGAATTAATTTAATCGTAGTGCTTTTTCCTGCTCCGTTTTCTCCTATAAACCCCATTATACATCCCTTTGGCAAATCTATATTGATATTGTCAAGGTGAAAGTCAGAATATTTTTTTGATAAATTTCGTATTTTGATTGCACTTTCCATTTTTATACCCATGCACCGATCATGGGCTCGGTGCCTATCCTTTCATTATTTTTAGTTTCTTTTAACCTTAAATTCCCATTATAGTCTCGATTACATCGTGACATCGTAAATAAATAGTGTGAAAGACTTTTACATTATTCTCCTTCATAAATTATTGTCAGCATTTCAATTAATTCATCTAGCTGCAAGCCGCACTGATTTGCTATTTCTACAATATGTGTCATGCTTGCTTCAATTTTTCTTAGATTTTCTTCTTTTATAAGATTGATATTTTTACCGGCTACAAAGCTTCCTTTTCCGGTCATTGAAGTGATAAAACCCTCTCTTTCCAGTTCTTCGTACGCACGCTTGGTAGTTATAACACTTATACGAAGCTCTTTTGCTAATACACGCATAGAAGGCAAGGCATCACCTTCATTTAGCTCTCCGGAAATTATAAGACCTTTGATTTGTGTGACAATCTGCTCATATATCGGCTGCCCGCTGGAATTGCTTATAAATATATTCATACTTTTTCTCCATGGAAACAATTAATTGTTTTGTACGTAATACTATTATAATAACCCTATAGTCTCAAACTTATCTGAGAGACTTTTCAAGGATTAGTATTTAATACACACAATAATATAAATAGTGTATATATTCATTATATACACTATTTATATTATGTCAATATTAAATTATGTATTTTTTTAATTAAAATAAAAATATTTTAAGTTTTTACAATAATACTCATTACAGAGTTTATAAAATTGTGTAGAAGGATAACGAAAAATATGGTATCATTTTCTTATTAAATAAGATTTATACGAAGTGAATTTATATTTTGTAAATGGAGTGAAAACGGATGAAAATCATAAAAAAGACAGCTAAGATAACAGGGTGTATAGTTGGAGTTTTAGTTATTATAATTACTATATTTGCAGTCTATAATCAAATAGCACTTAAAACAGAAGCAGATAAAATAATACCTAATGGTCAAATGATAGATGTCGGAGCTTATAAGGTTCACGTATATACTGAGGGTGCGGAATCTGATTATCCTGCACTTGTGTTTTTATCAGGCTCTGCTACCGTTGCGCCTGTGTATGATTTCAAGCAGCTGTATACATTGTTTTCGGATGAGTATAAAATAGCAGTTGTAGAAAAAGCGGGATATGGATATTCTGATATTATTGATATTGAGCGTGACGTGGACACGATGGTAGAAGAGCTTAGAGCGGCTCTTAATGGCGCGGATATACATTATCCGTACATATTGCTTCCACACTCTATGTCAGGTCTTGAAGCAATATACTGGGCGCAGAAGTATCCGCATGAAGTTTCAGGTATAGTTGGCTTAGATATGGCGACACCTTACAGTTATGATGAATTTGATTTTGACAGTGTAAATCAGATGATATACTTGGGTGGAACGGTTGCAAAACTTGGTCTTCTTCGTATTCCGGGTATTTATCCGCTTAATACGGATACGCTTACCGATACAGAAAAATACCAGCAGAACTTACTTGTATATCGAAATGCTGTAAATAAGGTCTATATTAAAGAAGGTAAAGCTGTTTACGAAAATTCAAGAACTGTATTAAATGGTGGGGAGATTTCCTGTCCGATTTTAATGTTTTCTTCTAACGGAGAGGAAATAGGAAATTCATGGATTTCCACACAAGAGAGATTTGCCAAAGAAAATAATGCACAATTAGAAATTTTTGATTGCGGTCATTATATTCATTATTATAAAAGTGAAGTAATATCCGAAAAAACAAGAGAGTTCATCAAAGGCCTCAAATAATATAATCTTAAAATATAAAATTGATACATTGAATAATTTTGATTATCAAAAGGAGATATTGTTTATGAAATCAAAAGAACAAATTTTTGAATTTATCGAAAAACAGAAAGTCGCATTTATCGCCTCTGTAGATAAAGACGGATTTCCAAACATGAAAGCTATGCTTATGCCTCGTAAGATAGAGGGAAACTGTTTCTATTTTTCAACGAACACTTCATCTATGCGTATTGAACAGTATAGAGAAAATGAAAAAGCCAGCATTTATTTTTTCAATAAAGGGCGTTTTCGCTATGAAGCGGTTATGCTTGTTGGAACGATGGAAGTGTTAGAGGATTTTGAAACAAAAAAAGAAATTTGGAGGACAGGAGATACAATGTTCTACAGAAAAGGTGTAACAGATCCTGATTATTGTGTACTTAAATTCACTGCAATAAAAGGACGTCATTACTGTGATTTAAAGACAGAAAGTTTTAATGTGTAATTTGATACAGTAGGTAATTTGATGTGCAAGTCTTGTTCATAAATGTTTAGCTGCTATTCTTTATGAATCCTATATGTTATAATTAAAGCAATACAATAAAATGAGGTGACTAACTATTAAAAG